>CACERG010000012.1 GCA_902561795.1 uncultured Bacteroidota bacterium
CAACTCAAAGTTTTAAGAAAAAAAATGTCCTATAAAGAAATTCCCGTCAGGTATCGAAAGCGTCTAGGTGTTTCAAAAGTTTCAGGTACAATAAAAGGAACTCTTTTAGCAGGCTATAAAATATTAAGTTGGATATTTAAATTTTACTTTTCAAAATGGAATTAGTCACAGATTTAGTTATTAAAGTATCTGTCCTCTTGATAATAGTAGTATATGTGTGTTGCTTAATCGTTATATTCTGTTATAGCTTATTGCAACTAAATATGTTAAAGTATTTTAAAATCTATCAAAAAAAAAATAAGTCAAAATGTAAAATCCCTGAAAAGCTTCCAAGAGTAACAATTCAATTACCACTGTACAACGAATTTTATGTGATAAAGCGCTTATTAAAATGTATAACAAATCTAGAATACCCAAAAGAGTTAATTCAAATTCAGGTACTAGATGATTCAACTGACGAATCACTATTAATTACAAAAAAAATAGTATCAAAATATAAAGAAAAAGGTTTATCTATACATCACATTATTCGAACTAAAAGAAAAGGGTTTAAAGCTGGAGCACTTAAAAATGGCTTGAGAACAGCAAGTGGTGAATTTATAGCTATTTTTGATTCAGATTTTTTACCCAATCCAGATTGGCTTCTGAAAACAATTCCATATTTTCAAAATAATAAAGTAGGAGTAGTTCAAACAAGATGGGGGCATTTAAACCGTGAACATTCAATTCTTACACAAGCTCAAGCCTTTGCTCTAGATGCTCATTTTCTTTTAGAACAAGTAGGTAGAAATCAGCAAAAACATTTTATAAATTTTAATGGAACAGCTGGGATTTGGAGAAAAGATTGCATAATGGATTCGGGTAATTGGAAAGCAGATACTTTAACAGAAGATTTAGATCTAAGCTATCGAGCCCAATTAAAAGACTGGGAGTTTGTTTATTTGGATAACGTGGTTACACCGGCAGAACTTCCTATAACAATCAATGCAATACGTTCTCAACAATTCAGGTGGAATAAAGGGGGTGCGGAAAATTTTAGAAAATTGGTTGCGAGGGTTGTATTTTCTGAAAAATATACATTTAACAAAAAAATAAATGCTTTTTTCCATTTATTTAGTAGTAATATGTTTGTAAATGTTTTTTTAATATCAATTTTAAGTGTTCCCTTAATATTTATAAAAGAAAATTTCCCTGAATATCAGTTAATATTTAATATGAGTTCCCTGTTCATTTTAAGTACAATAATATTTTTTTATTGTTATTGGCATGTTCACAAACACTCATTTGGAGGTGGATTTTGTTCTTTCTTGATTTACGTTAGGCGGTTTATAAACTTTTATACATTAATGCTAGGGTTCTCGGTGCACAATTCGGTTGCAGTTTTAGAGGCTTATTTAGGTAAAAAAAGTGCCTTTATTCGTACACCCAAGTTTAACCAGAGTTCTTTGAAGAATTTTAAATATTCTGAAAATAAGATATCTCCATATTCTTTGCTAGAATTAGTACTATCAATTTATTTTCTTTTTGGCATTCTATGCTCTTTGAGTTTTAATACATCATTTAATTTAGGAATGTTTTTATTTCATATAGTTCTTTTTATAGGATTTGGAGTTATAAGCTATTTTGGGATTAGCCAATACATAAAGAATGAATAAAAACTATATCATTTCAAGTTCAATAATATTGCTTGCAATATTTTTTGGCTTTTCCTTATTATCATTTGAATTAAAAAGGTTTCAAACGCTTCCCTTAATTGGTACCTACGTGTTTTTATTTCTTTTACTTTGGATTTGGGTTAAAAAGTATTCTTCAATAGGGAATATTTTTTTTATAGGTATAATATGTCGTTTAATTTTTTGGAATTATATACCTAATCTGTCACAAGATTTTTATAGGTTTATTTGGGATGGAAGCATTCAGCTTTTTGGAATTAATCCCTATCATTACACACCAAATCAAATAATTGATTTAGTAGGTTTTCCTAATTCGAAACTATTATTTGAAAAAATGGGATATCTGAGTAGAAATAATTTTTCAAATTATCCTCCAATAAGTCAATACCTATTTGCCTTAGCAGCCAACTTTAACTCTGAAAATATTTTCATGCCAATTCTTTGCATACGCAGCGTATATTTAATAAGTGAGATGATAATATTTTTTATAATAAAAAGCTTGTTAGAAAAATTTATGCTATCAAAAGAATATCTAGCATGGTATTTCCTTAATCCATTGGTAATTATTGAAGGTTATGGAAATCTTCATGGGGAATGTCTTATGATGTGTTTTACTGTTATTTCATGGCTTTATTGCATTAAACAACAACCGATTTTAGGTGGAATTTTTATGGCATTTGCAATAGGTACTAAACTTTTACCTTTAATTTTAGTTCCTTTTTTCTTTCAGTATTTAGGACTGAAGAATTTTATAATTTATGGAGTATTTATTTTGATTTTTACTGGAGTTATATTTTTACCATATTGGGATGAAGATTTTTTCCAAAATTATCTTCAAACTATTCAACTTTGGTTTTCAACTTTTGAATTTAATGGTAGTATTTACAATATTATAAGAGCAATAGGATATAAGTTTAAAGGATATAACATTATTAAAGATTTAGGAAAAATTACACCTTATGTGATTTCAGTATTTGTTTTTATTTTCGCGTTTATTAGATCAAATCGTGAGCCAAAAGATATTTTTAAAAATATGCTATTTATTTTAAGCATCTATTTTTTTGTCTCAACAACAGTCCATCCTTGGTACATAATTAATATAATAATTCTAGGAATTTTAAACGGATATTTATATCCAGTTCTGTGGAGTATGACAGTATTTTGGAGCTACAGCGCGTATGGAGTCGAAATAGTTGAAGAAAAATTATATTGGCAGATAGGGGCTTATTTTTTGGTTTACCTTTGTGTTTTTTACGAGCTTTTTAGGGAGCGTTTAGGACATCATCTTCAAAAAACCAACTTCCTTAGAACTTAAATTTCTCCACTTTCCTCTTGGCAAATCTTTTTTTGTAAGGCTACCGTATATAACTCTATCAATTAAAACAACTTTTAAGCCACATATACTAAAAAGCTTTACTAGTTCTGATGTACCTATAGAATTGACCTCTAAACCAACCTCATTTTTAGGCTTTCCATTAATATGGCTAATATCTTTTATTTTTAAAAGTTTATTATATACCATCTGACCTGTTTTTAATTTATTAATTATTTGCTTTGTTACATTTTCATTTAATACGGCTTTATAAACCATTTTTGTAGATTTAGATTTGTTAAGTCTTTTTCTAAGTTCTCTATCATTTGTCAAAATCAAAAGACCTGTCATTGGTCTACCCATATCATCAACAGGTATTAACCTAGGATTTGTTTTAGAACTTATTAAATCTTGAACTGGCTTATCTATTTTGTCACCTTGAAAAGTTGCAATGAATCCTTTTGGTTTATTTATCAGAAGATATAAAAATGGTTTTGTTTTAATGCGAGTGCCATCATATTTAACTTCATCTGAAGCTGCAACTTTATAACCCAATTCTGTAACTATTTTACCATTTACCTCTACTAAACCCATTTTGATATATTGATCTGCTTCTCTTCTTGAGCAAAGCCCAGCGTTTGATAAAAATTTATTAATTCTAATATTTTGATCCATCATATTAGATTTATTTTCTGAATCTAGGTAGGTTTTTTTTGATTTCATTTATTTTTGAACGACTAATAAAGTTTAAAATATTTGCTTATTAAAGTTTATAAATCAATTCTAAGGGATAACCTCTTAGGATTTTTTTTACAGATTTAAAATCTCCTGTAAATCCTAAAAAATAGCCACCTCCCCCAGATCCGCATAATTTAAGATAATAATTATCAGTATTTATACCTTCTTCCCATAATTGAAAAATTGGCTTTGGAATCATTTTATCAAAATTTTGTAAAACCAAAGACGACAATATTTTGATATTTCTAAAAAAAGAATCATGATTTTCACTTAGAAAGTCATCAATGCAATTTTCAGAAAACTTTATAAAATCTTTAAAGATCATCTGGCTAAATTTTGAGCTTTTCATTTTTTCCGTAAATATTGAAATCATAGATGTAGTCTTTCTGCTTATTCCACTGTCAACTAAAAAAATAGCTCCTTTTCCATTTTTCTTTTGAGAAGGGATTTGAGTAGTATTAATATGATTACCTGGGCCGATCAAAATTGAGGTGTCTAAATAGCTAACTAAAGGATCAAATCCAGAAGAATTACCATGAAAATAAGATTCCATATGACTAAAAATTTTTTTTAGAGTTTGAATATTTTTCAAGGTTGTATAATTACTAGGAATAATTTTTGACATAGCATACTTTTCGTATACTGCTGCTATAAGGGCACCACTGCTTCCTAAACCATAACCTTGAGGTATATTGCTATTGAAATATAAATTTTCTTTAAGATCATTATCTAACTTCTGCCAATTAAATTCTACAAGATTTTGATTTAAATTCTTTAGATATTTTACGAATTCTAAAAAATTTTTATGAGAAGAATCGATTTCCTTATTAATTTTTGAAGATGTATTCAAATTACCTTTATACAACCTATAGGGTATCGTTAATCCCTTTGAGTTTTTTATTATACCATATTCTCCGAAAAGTAAAATTTTAGAGAAAAAGAAAGACTGGTTCATAAAATTTATAATTAAAAAATATTTAATCTAGTTTCCTTGCTCCAGCACCAACTTGATCAACAATATATTCTTTGTTCTTACACAGTGAAGACAATTCTTGATCAATAAATGGAATCATTTGTTTTTCATATTCTAAAGGATATAAAATATGAACATTAGCTCCTGCATCCATTGTAAAGCAAGCGGGAATATTTTTTGCCTTTCGAAAATCCCATAATTTTTCAATAATTGATAACGTATTAGGTTTCATGAGTATATAATAGGGATTTGATGTCATCATCATAGCATGCAATGATAAAGCTTCTAATTCGACAATTTTAATGAATGTATCTAGATCACCTGATTTCATAATAGGAATTAAAGAATCAAAGTTTCTCCTAGCTTGTAAAAATCTTTTTTCAGCGTAGGGGTTAGAGTGCATTAAATCGTGACCCTTTGTGCTCGATACATTTTTTGACTCTTTATCAACAAGTAATATAATATCTTGGTAAGATTTAAAAATTGAATTTAAATCTTTACCAAATTCGATAGCATATAAATCTGACGAATTTGATATTTTTCTATTATCTCCCCAAATTGTAACAGGACCTTTTATACTTCTCGATGCACTCCCAGAACCGATTCTGGCTAAAAATGATGCTTTAGTAAAGAAAAAATCATTTTTTTCAAAATTAAATAAATAGCGCTCTAAATCCATGATCGCCAGAGAAAGTGCTGCCATTGCTGATGCAGAAGAAGCAATACCGCTGCTGTGTGGAAATGTGTTTATACTTTTTATTGTTAACTCATAATTTGTTATCCAACACACATATTTTTTAATACGGTCAAAGAAAACATGTAGCTTAACATCAAAATCAGGCTTAAGAGAATCGTTAAAGAAAAATTTAAATTTAAACTTACCAGATTTAGATGGCTCAAAACGAATAAAAGTTCTAGTGACACTTTTATCTAAAGTGAAACTAAGTGAAGGATTTTTGGGTATTTGTAGCTTTTTTTTTCCCCAATATTTGATTAATGCAATATTACTTGGTGCTTCCCATTTTGATTCATATGGTAATGGATCTATAGCTTTTGAAATAAAAAAATTTTCATTCATTTTCATTTCAAATATAGGGCTTCAATTGAAATCTTTATTTAGAAAATTATTCTAAATGTATTTTTTCTAGTTTTATAAACTATGAGAGAAAACAAATATAGACTTGTTATTTATTGTATAATTGGTATAATTGTTTCATTATTTGTTGGTTTTATTTCTAGTAAAATTACGAGGCAGGCAATACCTAATTGGTATGCAAATTTAAATAAGCCTTTTTTTTCTCCACCAAATTGGATTTTTGCACCCGTTTGGTCTTTTTTGTATATTCTTATGGGTATTGCTTTAGGAAGAGTTTGGTATTATGGAAGACATAATCGAAATAAAAAGATAGCAGTTTTATATTTTATCTTTCAACTTATGTTAAATGGGTTGTGGTCATTAATTTTTTTCGGTTTTAAAATACCTTTACTGTCATTGATCGTAATAATTGTTTTGTGGTTTTTAATCCAACAGTGTATTTTCTGGTTTCGCTTGATTGATCAAAATGCATCTTTGATGCTATACCCCTACATAGCTTGGGTAAGTTTTGCTGCAATTCTGAATGGTGCAATAATATTTTTAAATTAGTTTGTTGATTTTGGAATACGATCAGGATAATCAGTTATTATTCCATCTACCTGAAAATCAATCATCTTATTGATATCATCCATTTCGTTCACTGTCCAAGGATAAATTTTAAGTTTTTTTTCTTTAATCTTTTTAATATTAAATAAGTTGAGAGTTTTATAATCTGGATTAATTGCCACGGCATTTAATTCCAAGGCTACAGGGATAGCATCTAATGGATCGTCTTCAGTGATTACAGCAACAGCTACTTTCTGATTTACTTTTCGAAATATCTTAAGCTCATCCCAATCAAAACTTGAGATTAAAAATTTATCAGAAGACCATACGTTATTTTTTAAATAGTTAATCAAAATTTCATTCGTTTTGATGGCCGTCTGGCTTCCTTTTAATTCAATGTTTACAAAAATTCGCCCTTTTATAAGATCTAACACTTCATTTAGTGTTGGGATGGTATAACCTTGTAAAACTTCTATCTTTTGAATAGAGTCTATATCTAGTGCTTCAATATAACCAGTTGCATTGGTCAATTTTTCTAAAGTTTTGTCATGAAAAACTACAAGCTCTCCACTAGCACATCTAAAAACATCAATTTCTACACCATTTGCTCCTAAATCTATGGCTTTTTCGATCGATGGCAATGTATTTTCAGCTATGTATCCCATTGCCCCTCGATGACCTATAATTATAGGGAATGACTGCGTTGTACAATTAACCATAATTAGATTAAAAACTAAGGAGAAATTTAAAACTAAAAGTCTGTTCTTATTTTTCAAATAAATAATTTAAAATTTAAAAACTTTTATTTAATCAAAATCCAGAATTCCCAAGGCTTCATATCATATTGGTATGAAGAAGAAAGGATTTTTCGCTTGAAATCTTGATATCTATGAAAGTCTCCGTCATACGGCATAGTAAATTGAACATAATCCTTACTAAGGTTTGCTAATACTACAATTGTATCTCCTGATTTTTCTCTTTCAAAAGCTAGTATTTTATCATTTCTTGTCGTATTTATACGTTTGTAAGAACCTCCTGAAGAACCTGTTTCAAGAGCCCTATGATTGTTTTTAAGTGATCCAAGTTGTCTAAGTAAATTCATGGTTTTACCTTTTATTTTTGGAAAGCTATCTTTTTCAAAAAAGTGTAATCGTTTACCTAAGTCATATTCCTGACCTGAATAAATTAAAGGCATCCCTGGAAGAGTGAAATTTAATATCATAAAGGTGTGACCTGCTTCACCAAAACTTTCTTCAACAGTTCCATTCCATGAATTTTCATCATGATTAGAAACAAAATTTACAAGTATATTATCAGTACCATATAACCGTAATGTCCTGTTAACATGTTTATGATAATCGTTAGCATTTTTTTTCCCTTGAGCTATGTCCTTTGAAAGTTGATGTCCGGGCCAATCATAAGTCGCATCAAATTTATTAACTAGTTTTATTCCCCCAGGGTGATAAATATCTGTCTCTGCTAAAATAAATAATGGCTTTATTTCCCTTAATGCTTTTAAGGTTTTATCATAAAATTCTTGAGGAACCGCATATGCTTGGTCTATTCTGTATCCATCAATATTTGTTTCTTTAACCCAGTATATCATTGCCTCCCGAAGTTCTTCACGCATCTTAATATTATTATAGTTTAAATCAGCAACGTCAGTCCAACCAAAAGATTTCCCTGTCCTAAAATCTATTGGGTCAATAATTTCACCTTTTTTATTTTTTAGGTAATAATCACTCTTTTCAGTAATCCAATGATGATCCCAGCCAGTATGACCTGGAACCCAATCCAAAATAACATACATACCCAATTCATGAGCTTTATCAACTAAATTTTTGAAGTCTTCTAATGAACCAAACTCAGGGTTAACTTTGGTGTAATCAGAAACAGCATAATAACTACCTAATGGTCCCTTACTTTTTGTAGTAGAAATTGGGTTAATTGGCATTAGCCATAGGATCTTAACTCCTAGTTTTTTGATAATAGGTAAATCATTAGCAAAAGCATTAAAAGTTCCTTTATTTGAATATTGTCTGATATTGGCTTCATACAATACAGATTGGGATATAATATTTTTTGTGATGGGTTCAATAGGTTTAGCTTGAAAATTTGAATCTTCAGGCTTTCTAGCCTCCTCACTTCCAGACTGACAGGATAAAATTAAAAGGCTAAAAAAAAGTGCAAAATATTGTTTCATGTTCTATTGTAATTCAATAATATAGGCTGTTTCGGGTGAAACCTCAAGATTTTTTGCTAAGTTAATTTGTTTTTCGGATATTATTTCATAACCATTTGTTCTTCCTGCAATTCCTTCATGGAATCTGTCGAGAGAAAGATTTTGTTTTTTAGGGCTATTATTAATAATTACCATTACACAACTTTTTTCAGAATATCTAAAATACACATAAACGTCGTTTTCGGGAACATAATGAAGAGTTTTACCTGTATGAATAACACTTTTAGTTCGGCGCCAGTTAATCAATTTTTTTGTAAAATTGAAATATGATTTTTGAACTGGGGTTCTTTCTTTCTCATTAAACGCACTTTTTTTATCAGATATCCAACCTCCAGGAAAATCTCTTCTAATGTCACCATCTCCATTTTCCTTTTTTCCAGTCATTCGAATTTCACTTCCATAATAAATTTGAGGTATTCCTCTCAGAGTCATCAAAGCTGCCATTATTCTTTTATATGACTTAAATTCAGGATAAGAATCATTTATTCTGTTAGTATCATGATTTTCTGCAAATATCAGAACATTATTAATATTTGGATAAAGAAAATCATTTTGTAATGTTTTATAAATTCTAGTCATTCCATGCTCCCAATACTCATCTCTCTCACTGAATGCTTTTGTAAAAGCATTATATAAAGCAAAATCTTTTACGCTAGGCAACTTTGAATTAAACCCCTGTATTGCTGCAATTGGACTGTTTTCTTGCCAATATGAAAGATGAATACTGTTATACATCCATCCTTCACCAACAATATTAAATGTTGGATACTCCAGACGAATAGCTTCTAGCCATTCAATCATCGGTTTAGTATTATTGTATGGAAATGTATCAACTCTAAAACCATCAATACCAGCAAATTCTATCCACCAAATGGCATTTTGAATCAAATAATTCAATAGTTTCGGTTGACTTTGATTAAGATCTGCCATAGTAGGCACGAACCAGCCTTTTAGTAATTCCTTTTTATCAATTATTGATGCATATGGATCAGAATGTATCTCTTTTCTATGATTAGTATTTGTATACTCTTCAAAATAATGAATCCAATCTTTTGTTGGGGGATCTTTAACCATCCAATGTTGAGTGCCCCAATGGTTAGTTACATAATCCATAATTAGTTTCATGCCTCGTTTATGAAGACTAGTAGCCAATCTTTTATAGTCTTGATTGGATCCATATCTTGGATCAATTCGATACAAATCGCTTTGGCCATAAGTATGATAAGAAACACTGGGATCGTTGTCCTCGCAAAGAGGAGTTGACCAAATAGCGGTTACCCCTAATTCTTCGATGTAGTCTAAGTTTTTAATAATACCCTCCAAATCACCTCCATGTCTTCCATCTTTGTCGGAGCGATTAAGTTTATCTTTTAAGTCTGGATGGGAATCATTTAATGGGTTTCCATTAGCAAATCTATCTGGCATTAAAAGATAAACAACATCCGAAGAATCAAAGCTTGAAAAATCAAAATTTCTATTTCGTCTTTTAATTTCATATCTAAATGTGTTTTTTGTTTTTTTTCCTTCAATCAAATTAATTTTAAAATTTCCAGCCTTTTGGTTGGTGAGATCAAAATTCAGAAAAAGATAATTTTTATTTTCAACCTCTTCTATGCTTACTAAATTCATACCCTGAGCTTTAACATCATATTTAGATACATCTTTTCCATATAATAAAACTTTCAGCTTCTTATTTTTCATTCCTTGCCACCAAAATGGTGGTTCTACCCGATCTATTTGAGCTGTTGCAAATAAGGGGAATAATAAATAAATAAATAAATACTTCATAAAAGATCTTAAATTTTAACTAGTTCTCCATGACAGTAAATTGCAAGGCTTGGATTTGAATGAATTATGTTTACCTTTTTCTTATCTACCTCAACATTTATAGAAGTGTTTCTGTAGTTGATTTTAAAATTATACTTTTCCCATGATTTTGGAAGAATTGAATCTATATGCAATTGATCGTTAATAATACGGACACCTCCAAAACCTTGAACTAAACTCATCCATGTTCCAGCCATACTTGTAATATGAAGTCCCTCTTCAACTTCTTTATTATAATCATCCAAATCCAAACGAGAAGTCCTAAGATAAAGTAAATATGCTTTTTCTATTCTACCTAAACGAGATGCCAAAATAGAATGCACGCATGCAGAAAGTGATGATTCATGAACTGTTAAAGGTTCATAAAAATCGAAATGCTTCTTAATGAACTCGTAATCAAAATTTTCTTCAAAAAGGTATAAACCCTGCAAAACATCTGCCTGTTTAATAAATGGTGACCGCAGAATTCTATCCCATGACCAATGCTGATTAATTGGTCTTTCACTTTTATCTATTGAACTTGCTGGAATTATAGTTTTATCTAAAAAACCATCTTGTTGTAAAAAAATATTATTTTCTGGATGTCTTGGAAAGTGGATCTGGGTTGCAATTTGATTCCACTTATCAATTTCAGATTCTTGCCAAGAAACTTTTTCTTTTATTCTGTTCCAATGCTGGGGATGCATTTTTTTGATCTTTAGAATTTCCTTAGTAGTGTATTGCAAACACCACTGTGCTAAATAATTTGTATACCAATTGTTATTTACATTATTTTCGTATTCATTAGGCCCTGTAACACCTAAAATAACATAGGCTTTTTTATTTTCTGAATAATTAACGCGTTCAGCCCAAAATCTTGAAATTGCAATTAGTACTTCAAGACCCATTTCAGGTATATAAGTAAGATCTCCTGTAAACCTTTCATAATTGAAAATAGCATATGCAATAGCTCCATTTCGGTGTATTTCCTCAAAAGTTATTTCCCATTCATTATGGCACTCCTCACCATTCATTGTTACCATAGGATATAAAGCTGATCCATTTTTAAAACCTAATTTTTCAGCATTTTCTATAGCCTTTTCTAAATGATCATATCTATATTTAAGTAAATTACGAGCAACTTTATGACTTTTAGTAGCCATATAAAAGGGTAAACAATAGGCTTCAGTATCCCAATATGTGCTTCCTCCATACTTTTCACCTGTAAATCCTTTAGGACCAATATTTAGTCTCGAATCTCTTCCATCGTAGGTTTGATTAAGTTGGAAAATATTAAATCGTATACCCTGTTGAGCTTTATCATCTCCTACAATTTCAATATCAGATTGATCCCATATTTCCAACCAAACTTTTCGATGATCATCTTCTAGAGTTTTAAAACCTTTTTCAGAGGCATATTTAACTGTATTTTCTGCGATTTTTTCAAACTTGTTTCGATTATGATTTAATCCATTAATATAGCCCCCATATTTTAAAATAGTACAATGCTCAAGCTCATTCAAGTCATGCTCTTTAGTTTGACTTACTCTAAATTCTTTTTCACTAAAGTTAAATTTTGATAACCGTTGTCCAGAATGATTTAATAGTTCAGTTTGAGCATAAGTTGCAATATCAAATTTTGTTTTTAAAGTCTGAGAATTAAGTAAAATTAAATCTTGGGAGCAAACTGAACCTCGATGTTTCCAAAAAGGATCACTCCAATTTGAATCTTCATTTTTAATGTTACCATCAATGAATGATTCAATAGTTAATTTGGATTTACCTTGTAATGATTTTATTTTATAATTTATCACCCCTAATTCGTTTTTATCCATTGATAAAAAACGCTTTACCTCAACAGCAATTCTACTACTTTGAGTAAGTTGTGCTTCAAATGATCGAATATAGATTCCGGACTTCATGTCAAGTATTCTTTTAAAGTTTGAAACTTCTAAGCATTTATTCAAATCAAGCGGAAAACTATTGACATTGATGTGGATTCCAATCCAACTAGGAGAATTCAGAACTTTTGCAAAATATTCTGGATATCCGTTTTTCCACCAACCCACTTTAGTTTTATCTGGATAATAAATACCTCCTATATAACTGCCCTGGAAAGTAGTTCCTGAGTAATGCTCCTCGAAATTTGCACGTTGGCCCATGAATCCATTTCCTAAACTAAAAATACTCTCCGAAGCTTTAACTTTGGAAGAATCAAAATCTTTTTCTATTATTTTCCAAGGATCTATTTTATAATGTACTTTCTGCATTTGAAAATGTCATATAAAGCAATTTATAATTTTATTTTAATTTTAAAACAGCATCTCTAACTCAGTAGTATTTATTGACGAAAAATTTGGGTAACAAAAATCGTAATTTGCAAAATCATTTTTATCTCCAATAGCTACTGCAGTCATTCCAGCTGCTTTAGCTGCTATAATACCCGCCTGAGAGTCTTCGAAAACGACACATTTCTTGGAAGTTATACCCATTTCCATACTAGCTTTTAAAAAAACCTCAGGATGAGGTTTACTTTTTTTTACTTGATTCCCGTCAACAACAATTTTGAAAAAAGAAGTAATTTCTAATTGGTCAAGAATTAATCTAGCGTTTTTACTAGCAGATCCTAAAGCTATTTTTATCCTTCTTTTATCTAGAAAATCTAGTGCTTCTAAAATTCCTGGTAGGATATCATCAACTGTAATCTCTCTAACATAATTAAGGTAGTCTTGATTTTTCTTTTCAAGGTAAATTTTAAAGGAGCTGGGATCTAAAGTTATGTTAGCTAAATTTAGAATTTGATTTAAAGAATCTGCACGACTAAGTCCCTTTAATTTTTGATTATCTTCTGTTTTTAATTCATAATTAAAACATTTTGCAATTTTACGCCAAGAAATAAAATGATATTTAGCTGTATCAACTATCACTCCGTCTAAGTCAAATAAAGCGAGTTCGTGCTTCATTTTGAAAGAAAAATTAAAATATCAGTCAAATTCATTCTTCAGGAGCTAATGTAATGCAAAGTCCATTTAATTCCTTTGATAGAAAAATTTGGCAACCTAGACGACTGTTTTCTTTTACATTAAATGCCTCAGCTAGCATGGCTTTCTCGTCCTCAGACTTTTCAGGTATTGTATGTTTGCTTGTTACATAGCATTGACAAGAAGCACAAAGTGCCATTCCACCACAAGTGCCTTCAACGGGAAATTTATAAACTTTACATAAATCCATTAAATTAAATTGCATATCTACAGGAGCATTTAATTTATGTGAATTCCCATCCCGATCTGTTAAATGGATAGTAATGTCTTTATCCATCTTTTACTCAGGATCAATACTGGTGACTGTTTCAATTTGTGGAACATGCTTTTTAATGGTCATCTCAACCCCAGTTTTAAGGGTCATTTGATTTACAGAACAACCAGCACAAGCGCCGTGAAGTTGAACCTTAACATGTTTGTCATCATCAATAGAAACAAGAGAAATATCCCCACCATCTGAATTTAAAAAGGGTCTAATTTCTTCTAGTGCTATATTTACTTTTGATTCTATTTCCTTAATATTCATCTCTTACGATTTTATTGCATCACAGCCCACTAAATTAGTAATTTCTACGACTTTTGTAGGAGGTAAATTTTTATTTCTCAAAAGAACTTGTGAAACAAGATTTTTTGTTACATTTTCAAATTCCTTAGCAATACTTGAATTTTCCTGCAGTGATGCAGGATGTCCAAAATCAGATGCTTCTCTTACACTTTGAACTATAGGAATAGAACCCAAAAAAGGAACTTTTTTGTCGTTTGCAAGATATTCTGCACCACGCTTTCCAAAAATGTAATATTTATTTTCAGGTAACTCTGGAGGTGAAAAGTAACTCATATTTTCAACTATTCCCAAAACGGGAACTTTAATGTTTTTATTTTGAAACATAGTAATTCCTTTTTTAGCATCTGACAGAGCAACGTTTTGTGGTGTACTTACCACAACTGCTCCTGTTAAGGGGAGTGACTGAACAATACTGAGATGAATATCTCCTGTCCCTGGGGGTAAATCAACAATCAAGAAATCTAGATCACCCCAAGCAGCATCAAAAATCATTTGATTTAAAGCCTTTGAGGCCATAGGCCCTCTCCAAATTACAGCTTGATCAGGTTTAGTAAAAAATCCTATTGAAAGAACTTTTACATTGTAATTTTCAACGGGCTCCATTTTGGATTTACCATCAACTTCAATGGAACGAGGTCTCGCACCGTCCACATCAAACATTGTAGGAATAGAAGGTCCATATATATCCGCATCTAAAACACCTACTTTACAACCCATTTTTGATAGTGTTACTGCAATATTAGCAGTTACAGTTGATTTGCCAACACCACCCTTTCCAGATGATACAGCAATCACATTTTGAATACCAGGAATAGACATTACTTTGGTCTTATTATCGGACTTTTTAGATGGTGATATTTTAAAATTTACTTTAATTTTTGCCTTTTCGTAAACTTGTTCATGAATAATTTTTAGAATATTGACCTCTAATTTTTTTCTAGCCTGCAAAGTAGGATTTTCGAGTTTAAGGTCTATATCTATTTGGTCACCAAAAGTCATTACATTCAAAACAGCTTTACTTTCAACAATATTTTTCTCCTCACCTGGAGCGGAGATTGATTCCAAAGCTTTTAATATATTTTCTTTATTAATTTTCATCGGTGATCACTAAAGCTATAAAGATAGTACTAAGGATTAAACTTCTAAAAATATTTTGTATTTAAACAGGTGGCAACCCTTTGCAAGGATCCCAAAAAAAAATTTCTAAGTTTTGAATTTTATCGCCCTTAATTACAATCCCTTCATTCTCAAGGAGCTGTTGCATAACTTTTGTCCCTCCAAAATGATGTTTACCAGTTAAAAGACCTATTCTATTAACTACTCTGTGGGCCGGTATTGAATTATCTCCATGGGAAGCATTCATAGCCCAACCAACAAGCCTTGCACTTTTTTTGGCTCCCAAATAACTTGCTATAGCACCATAAGATGTAACCTTTCCCTCAGGGATCTGCCTTACTACTTTGTAAACCTTATCAAAAAAATCGTTTTTACTCATTTAAAATCGAAATTGCATATAGGCTATAGGTTTATTTTGATTAATGAATATCTTTTCATAAAAAGTCTGAACGGCAATCGCCTCTTTCGGTGCATTTGAATTACTATAAATATTGTTATGGGCATAAATGACTTTACCAATTTGAGAAACAATACCAATTGTATAACCAAAAAAGAATTCACTATCTGTTTTAAGATGAACAATACCATTGTCTTTTAAAATTTTTTTATAAATATCTAGCATTTTAGGATTCGTAAGTCTATGTTTTGAGCGTTTATGTTTAATTTGTGGATCAGGGAACGTAATCCAAATTTCGTCTACTTCGTTAGTATCGAAACAGTGGTCTATTAGTTCAATTTGTGTTCTAAGAAACGCTACGTTATTTATTTTGTTTTCAATAGCAGTTTTTGCACCTCTCCAAAAACGGGCACCCTTTATATCGATCCCAACATAATTTTTTCTTGGGTATTTTTTTGAAAGATAAATGGAATACTCCCCTTTTCCACAACCTAACTCTAAAACTATTGGAGCTTTATTTTTAAAGAATTTTGAGTTCCATTTGCCCTTTAAAAATAAATTTTCTTCAATTATTTTTTCCCGATCTGGTTGTATAACGTTTGTAAAAGTTTGATTTTCTTTAAAACGCTTTAGCTTATTTTTACTTCCCACATTCTATTTTTTTAAATTAGAAAATTTAGGCTTCCACTAAATTAGGTGATTCAACAAGTGTTAAAGAGAAAGAAAATTCAGAACCAACGTTTGGTTCACTTTCAACAAAGATTTTTTCATTGTGTGCATCAATAATGTGTTTTACAATTGACAAACCGAGTCCAGATCCTCCTTGTTTCCTGTTTCGTGCCGATTCAACCCTATAAAAACGTTCAAAAAGTCGAGGCAAGTGCTTTTTATCAATACCCTTACCATTATCAGAAATTCTAATTAGAATTTTGTTTTGTTCTATAAAATCAATCCCTATCTCAGTTATCCCTCTATTTACTCCATATTTAATTGAGTTCATTACAAGATTTAATATAACTTGTTGGATGCGTTCTTCATCTGCTAATACGTAAATAGGTTCCTCAAATTTCTTTTTTAAAGTAAGTGTTATGTTGTTTTTATCAGTTTGCACTTCTAACATTTCAAATACTTCATTAATTGTTGATAATATATTAAACTGTCTAATATCTAATTTTGCGATACCAGACTCAAATTTTGTAATTAAATCTAAATCGTTAACAATATATGTGAGACGATCAACACCATTCAAGGTTTTTTTCAAATATTTTTTTATAATTTTTTGATCAGTAACACCTCCATCTAATAATGTCAAAATAAATCCTTGAATAGTGAAAAGAGGTGTTTTTAATTCATGAGCAATGTTTCCAATAAATTCCTTTCTAAAATTTTCTTGGTTTTTCAAATCCTCTATCTGTAGATTTTTATCTGAATTTAATTTTTTTAAGTTTCGCATTAAAAGATCTATATCTTGATTTGTTTTAAGGATTGAAGTCGAGGTTGTTGATGTAAAAATGCTGTTGTATAATTCTCTAATTCTATTTCTCAAATACTTATTTAGATGGAAGGACAATAAGGAGTAAGAAAAAAATAAAATAAGCAGAAAGCCAACTAAACTTAAACTAATGAGCCAATACAGGTCGGGTTTGAGAAAAAAAGATATAAATGATACAGTTGTGATAATAGAAAAAACCGAAATAAGGAGCGATAGTAAAAAGCTTAATTTATTAAATTTTGGAAATATCAAGTAATTTATTTTTCTGGTTTAACAAATTTATAACCTATTCCTTTAATAGTTTTAAAAAATTCGTCACCAATTTTTTCTCTAAGTTTTCTAATGTGAACATCAATAGTTCGGTCACCCACGATAACGTCTCCTCCCCAAACTTTTCCCATAATTTCCTCTCTTTTGAAAACTTTATCCGGTTTTGATGCTAAGAGACATATTAATTCAAATTCTTTTCTTGGAAGCGAAATTTTATTATTATTCAAAATAACTCTGTATGCATCTCGATCAATTATCAGGTTCCCGAAATCAAACTGATTATCTTTAATTTTATCTTTCTTAAATCTTCTCAATAACCCTTTGACTTTTGAAATTAAAACTTTTGGCTTAATTGGTTTAGTAACATAATCATCCGCTCCTGCATCGAAAGCGGCAACATATGAAAAGTCTTCGCCTCTAGCAGATAAAAACATAATTATTGTTTCATTAAATCGGTTATCTTTTCTTATGTTTTCACATGCTTCTATTCCATCCATATTTGGCATCATAACATCCATAATTATTAGATTAGGCATATGTTTTTTAGCGAGTTTAATAGCCTCTAAACCATCATTAGCAGTAAATATTTGATATCCCTCCGAATTTAAATTGAACTGAATTATTTCAACAATATCGGGCTCATCATCTACTAAAAGGATTTTTATCTCTTCTTTTTTCATGAGTTATAATTTTTAAATTTAAGACTTATTTAATTTTTTATATATTATAAAAGCATTATTATTTTAAATATCAAAATCATATGATTAACGATTATTAGTTTTTTTAAATTTGAAGTTTTTATTTTAATTAGCTACTTTAATTAACAAATGCCATTTTTAATTCTTTGAATTTACAGTGAGAAAAATTTTGTTGGACTTTGATAAGATTAATTCAGATTTTGCTTTTGAAAAACAAGCATTAAAACTATTTAAATATCAATATGAAGAAAATAAAATATATAGATCGTATTGTGACTTTATTAAAATTAAAAAAAAAGATATCAATAGAGTAGAGGAAATTCCGTTCTTGCCTATTAATTTTTTTAAAACTCATAATCTTAATTCATCCAAAAAACAGCCTGATATTAAATTTGTATCTAGCAAGACTACTAGTCAAAATGAATCTACACATTTAATAAATGATATTGATATTTACATCAGAAGTTTTGAAAAAGGGTTTGAGTATTTTTATGGAAATATTGAAGATTATGTAATACTAGCTTTGCTTCCAAATTATATTGAGCAAGAAAATTCTTCATTAATTTTTATGATTGACAGATTAATAAAAAAAACAAAAAGAAAAGAAAGTGGTTTTTATCTAGATGACTGGAATGATTTAAGAAAACAATTAGATCATTTAGAAAATAAAGGCCAAAAGACAATTTTGTTTGGAGTAACATTTGCATTAATTAAAGGGGCCAAAAAATTTAATTTGAACTTAAAAAATACAATAGTAATGGAAACTGGTGGTATGAAAGGAATGCACAAAGAACTTGTTAGGAATGAACTTCATGATATTCTAAAAAAATCCTTTGGCGTTTCTCATATTCATTCTGAGTATGGAATGACAGAAATATTAAGTCAAGCATATTCTATGGGGGATGGCTTCTTTAAATGCCCACCATGGATGAGAGTTTATACTCGTTCAATAGAAGATCCTTTCGAGATTCTGGGCAATAAAAAAACAGGTGCAATAAATATAATTGATCTTGCAAATATTGACTCATGTGCTTTTATTGCAACACAAGACGTAGGAAAACTAAATGAAAAAGAATGTTTTGAAGTTTTAGGCCGTTTTGATAATTCTGAAATCAGAGGGTGTAATCTTTTAGTTGTTTGATTTTTAAAATCACAAATTAACCTTAATAATAAAATAGTTTTTTTTGCCTTTTCTTAGCAGTATGTATTTTTCTGCAATCAAATCATTTAATCCTAAAGTAAAATTTATATTAACTTTTTTTTGATTTACTGAAATTGCATTTTCTGTCAACGCCCGCTTTGCCTCACCATTTGACTTTAAAAATCCTGTTTGAGAAACTAGGGCACATACAATACTCAAGCCATCAATTAAAAGTGACTTTTCAACTAAAGCTTGAGGAACACCTTCAAAAAGTTCCAAAAAAGTTTTTGAATCTAAATTTTGTAAATTTTTTTCAGTAGAATTACCAAAAAGAATTTCTGACGTGCTTACAACCTTATTAAAAGCCTTTTGGCCATGAACTAATATTGTTACCTCTTTAGCTATTATTTTTTGAAGTATTCTTAAATGCGGTGCTTTAGAATGCTCATTTATTTTTTTTTCTATTTCTTCCTTACTAAGAAAAGTGAACATCTTAATATAATTTATGGAATCATCATCCGAGGTATTTAACCAAAATTGATAAAATTTATAACATGAAGTTTTGTTTTCATCTAACCAAACATTTCCTTCCTCTGTTTTACCAAATTTTGAGCCATCAGATTTTTTAATTAAAGGACATGTAATAGCGTAAGCTTTTGAACCCTGTTTTCTGCGTATAAGTTCTACACCAGTTGTAATATTTCCCCATTGATCACTTCCTCCCATTTGAAGTTTACAATTCATAATTTTATAAAGATGAAAAAAGTCATATCCTTGAAGTAATTGATATGTAAATTCCGTAAAGGACATTCCTGTCTTAGAATTATTTGATAATCGTTTTTTTACAGATTCCTTGGCCATCATATAATTTACAGTTAAATGCTTTCCAACATCTCTAGAAAAATCAATTAAAGAGAATGATTTCATCCAATCATAGTTATTTATTATTATAGCAGTATTTGGTATTTTGGAACTAAAATTTAAAAACTTTTCAAATTGAGTTTTTAAATGCTTGCAATTCTTTTCAAGAATTTTATGATCTAACAAATTTCTCTCATCAGATTTTCCAGATGGATCCCCAATCATACCTGTAGCTCCTCCTAGTAAAACTATGGGGTGGTGTCCAGCTTTTTGAAAATGCATTAAAATAATTATTTGAACGAGGCTACCTATGTGAAGGGAATCTGAGGTAGGATCAAACCCTATATATCCCCTAGTAGAAGTATTTAAAAGAAAAGCTTCTGTTTCTGGGATTAGATCCTGAAGTAAACCACGCCATCTTAGTTCTTCAACAAAATTTGTCTGCATTAATTTTTTAGTAAAGATATATTTCTATTAGTTAAACAAAAAATTAAAAAAGTGTAATTTAGATAATATGATTTTAATAATAGGGGGCACTGGTCTTGTTGGCTCTCATCTAATTTTAGAATGTTACAAGGAAAATCTAAAGCTAAGAGTAACTTATAGAAGTAAAGAAAAATTAAATTATTTAAAATATCATTTAAAGAAAAATTATTTAATTAAATCATGCTATTTAAAAAGTATTGATTGGGTTAATGTCAATCTCAATGATATTGTTAGTCTTGACGATGCAATAAGAGATGTGGACTTTGTTTACCATTGTGCTGCAAAAGTATCACTAGCAGATTACGACAAGGACGAATTATTTAAAACAAATATTGAAGGGACTTCAAATGTGGTGAACATATGTTTAAAACATAAAGTAAAAAAGCTTTTGTATTTAAGTTCTATCTCATCTATTGGTGCTGATAAAGATGTTAAAATAATAAATGAGTCTCACTCTTGGGATAATGACAGAAATTACACTCTGTATGCTCACTCTAAAAATGCTTCAGAATTAGAAGTTTGGAGAGGCTCACAAGAGGGATTGGATGTTATTATAGTTAACCCAGGTTTAATTTTGGGGGACAAACTCAATAATTCAAGTATGAAAAAAATATTTGAAATTGCTAACAGTAATTTTTTTTTCTATCCAACAGGCAAGATAGCTGTTATAGGTATTAGTGATGTATCAAGAATATTAATGCTACTTTTAAATTCATCAGTAAAAAATGAACGTTTCATTTTGGTTAGTGAGAATATTGATCAGAGAATGCTTTTTGACAAGTTTAGATTATCTATAGGAAAAAGAAAAGCCTTTTTCCCATTAAGTAAATTTTTACTCAACTTTATTTTAATTGTAGAAATAATATTACAAACTTTAGGTATTAGAAAAAGATTTATGAGTCGTGCTATAATTCAAACACTTTGTTCTAAACAGATTTACGATGGTTCTAAAGTTTCAAGATTATTATCATTCGAGTACAAAGAATTTAAAAGTATCACTTCAGTTTAATTTAATTTCTTTAGTTTTAATATTGTCAATACTGTCTTTACTTTTTTCCATTCTCTTCAATACTTTCCCATATATTTTACTCATAACTTTAGGATTTTTTATATAATATTCATTACTTCTTACAAGTTGAAGACTATCAATATTATATTTTAAAAAGAGATATGGCGAACCTACAATTCCAATAAACCTTTTATTTTTTGGTTTAAAAGTACTCATGACATCCATCATTATTGCTTCATAAATTATATTTTCCATTGTTAATTCGTCTATTAAATTTTTAGGTTTATAAGCTAAAGTCTGATCTTTACAACATAAAATCAACAATAGAAAAAAAATTGAAATACTTATTTTTATAGTAGTATATTTCATCTATTGTAGGTTATTGGTCTCGCAGTTGATTTAGTAGAAATTTTTCCTTTATCATAAGCCAAGTGGCCATTGACAAAAGTTTTTTCTACTGTTCCTTTAAAAGTTATATTTTCAAAAGGAGACCAACCACACTTATACAAAATATTTGATTTTTTCACATTATAATATTTTTGCAAATCTATTATAACAAGATCAGCAAAAAAACCCTCCCGTAAATAACCTCTATCTTTGATATCAAAAAGAATTGAAGGATTATGACATGCTTTTTCAACAATTTTCTCCAACGTGATGCGTTTTTGATGAAAACAAGTAAGGAGTGCTGAAAGCGAATGTTGCACAAGAGGTCCGCCAGATGGTGAAATTAAATAAGGAGCAGACTTTTCATGACGGGTATGTGGAGCATGATCTGTTGCTAGAATATCGATATAATCTTGATTTAATCCATCCCACAGTGCCTTTTGATCTTTTTTTGTTTTTATAGACGGATTCCATTTAATTTTAGATCCCTTTTGTAAATAATCGCTATCGTTAAACCAAAGATGATGTGTGCAAACCTCAGAAGTAATTTTTTTTTGCTTTAAAGGGACATCATTTTGAAAAAGTGAAAGTTCCTTTGCTGTAGACAGATGAAATACATGTAAACGTGCTCCTGTTTCTTTCGCTAATTTTATTGCGTTTGATGAGGAAACGAAGCAAGCTTCTTCACTTCTAATTTTTGGATGATAACTCATCGGTATATTTTCGCCATACTTTTTTTTTGCTTCAATAAGATTTTTGTTTATTATATCTTCATCCTCGCAATGAACAGCTATAACCAAGTTTGTGCTTTTAAAAATCTCTTTTAATACTTTTTGATTATTGATTAACATATTTCCAGTAGAAGAACCTAAAAAAAGTTTTAATGCTGGAACTTTTTTTTCATCTAAAGCTTTAATTTCCTCTAAGTTATGATTTGTACCTCCAAACATAAACCCATAGTTGGCAAAAGAAGTCTTAGAGGCAATAAAATTTTTATGTTCCCAATCCATCATTGTTGTTGTTTGAGGAATTGTGTTTGGCATTTCTAAAAAAGACGTAACCCCACCAGCTATTGCAGCTTTAGATTCTGACTCAATAGTTGCTTTATGCGTTAAACCAGGTTCCCTAAAATGGACTTGATCATCAATAAGACCTGGGATTATATATTTCCCAGAAGCATCGAACACTTTAATATTTCGAGAGGTTTGAATCGAATTACTAATCTTTTCTATCCTATCATTTAATATCAAAATATCTTTTTCCTCGATACAACCTTCATTAACTAATTTTCCGTTTATAATTTTTATAGCTCCCATCTTATTTAATTTTCCTTTTGCTTAGTCTTAAATATAAAACACCAAAAAAAGCTTCCAAAATTATACTTCTATCCATTTTTGAGTTCCCATGCGCCCTATTTAAAAATACTATGGATTCTTCAATTAGATTAAAATCTTTAATCCAAGCCTTGTATTTCATTTCAATTTGAAATGCATATCCAACAAACTTAATTCTATTTATATCTAAAGCCTCAAGAACCTCTTTTTTATAACCAACAAAACCAGAAGTTGGATCTTTGATTGGCATAGACGTTATAAATCTAACATAAATTGAGGCAACGTATGATAATAAAATTCTAGATAATGGCCAATTAATAACATTGACTCCATTTTTGTAACGAGAGCCAATAATTACATCAGCATCTAAATCAAGGCGGGTTATCATCTTTTTTAATTCATTTGGATTATGTGATAAGTCGGCATCCATTTGAAATATATAATCATAATTTCTTACTAAAGCCCAATTGAAACCGTGAACATATGCTACACCTAATCCTTCTTTTTTATCTTTTTTTTCTAAATATAATTTTTTCTTGTACTTATCCATTAGATTTTTTACAACCTTAGATGTTCCATCTGGCGAATTATCATCAACAACAAGAACATCGAGGGTTATGTTGATGTTGAATAAAGAATCAATAATTAATGAGATATTTTCAATCTCATTATATGTAGGAATAATTACTACAGTTTTTTTCATTCGTGCTATGTAAAATTAGCAAATGTTTTGTTTTAGATGTAGAGCTGATTAGCAGAATTATTTTATAAATGAATTAAATTTGATAAATGGGAGAATTAATTTTTAAATCAAATTTAAATCAAGATTGGATAAGTTTTGCGTTAATATTCAATATATTTTTAACTTACTTATTGGTTAAAATAAATCCAATTAGAACAAGTAGGTTATTGAATTTTCTAAAAACTGACCTCTATTTTAGTAAACATAATTCTGAAAGGGAAACTCAGTATCTGAATCCATATAATATTGTTGGAACTTTGATGATTTTAAATACGATATGCCTCTCATTTATATTTTTTTCTGAAAAAATTTTTTATGACAAAACTTATTTTTTTGAATTCTGTTTTCTTTTTTTATTTCTGATTATGTTTATAGTAATTAGGTATTTTTTTGAGACATTAATAACTAAAAAAGCTGACTTTTGGAAAAAAATAAAGCCTTTAATATTCAAAAACTTTACACTTAATTTGCAATATGCATATTTGTATTTTGCATTAATTTTAATTGGTTTTTACAGTAAAATACCATCGTTATTAATAAATTTCATTATAGGTATTACTTTAATATCATGGTTTTTATCACAAACTAGATTGTTTTTAACATTATTTAAATTTCTTCCAAAAGAAGTTTTTTATTTTATTCTTTATCTTTGCACCTTTAAATTAATTCCTTGGTACTGTTTCTATTTATTTGTTTTGGAACCAAGGTTTTAAATTATCGGATGATTATGAAAGTGAAAACAATTTTAGTATCCCAACCAGAACCATCTTCTGATAAATCACCTTACAAAAGACTTAAAGAGAAACTGAGATTGACCATAGATTTTAGACCCTTTATTCATGTTGAGGGTGCAAGCGCAAAAGAAGTTCGCCAACAGAAAATTGATTTTAATAATTTTGATAATGTTGTTTTAACAAGTAGAAATGCTGTTGACAATTATTTTCGCCTTTGCAAAGAAATGCGTTACTCAGTACCTGATTCAACAAAATATTTTTGTTTATCGGAAGCAGTTGCGTATTATTTACAGAAATATGTAGTTTACAGAAAAAGAAAAGTTTACGTTGGTGAGGGTAATATAAAAGACCTCGAAAATGTATTTAAAAAGTTTGAAAAAGATAGATTTTTGTTTCCTACATCTGATTTGTTGATGAGTGTTGTTCCAGACTTTCTAAATGAATTGAACTTAAACTGGAGGCGTGCAATTTTATATAGGACAGTTTTGAGCGATTTATCCGATTTAAGAGACGTTTATTATGATGTCCTTGCTTTTTTTAGTCCTTCAGGTATCGAATCCTTATTTAAAAACTTTCCTGATTTCCAACAAAAAAACACACGAATTGCAGCCTATGGTAAAACGACAATTAAAGCAGCAGAAGATGCTGGTCTTGAAGTTCAGATAAAAGCCCCGACTCCTGAATCACCCTCAATGACAATGGCTTTAGAAAAGTATGTAATAAAAGTAAATAAAGGATAAATTCTAACCATAAATAACTCAAGTTAGTATAACCTTTGAAAAAAATACTCTCCAAACTTTAAAGACTTACTTAAGGTAAATTATATTTTAACGTTAATATTTTTAACCTTTTGTCGTGTATTAATTTAAATTTTTAATTTAGTATAAGTTTTCTTAATAATATTAAAATATGAAATTAGTTGAAAAAAAAGCATTGCTCGACGGCATAGACAAAATTATAATTAAACATCTACTGAGGGAAGCACGAACTCCAATTCAAATTTTATCAAAGGCATGTGGTATTTCAGGTGCTGCCATACATCAAAGATTAAAAAAACTTGAAAATACAGGAGTAGTTTCAGGATCTCAAATAATTTTAAACCCAAAAATTTTAGGTTTTAATACAGTTGCATTCATTGGTATCTATCTTGATAAAGCAATTCGCAATCCAGAAGCCGTCAGACAACTTAAAAATATACCTGAAGTTATTGAATGTCACTATACAACTGGAAACTGGAGCATATTTGTTAAACTTTTATGTAGAGATAATGAGCATTTGATGCAATTATTAAATAAAAACATACAAACTATTGACGGAATTTCTAGAACAGAAACTTTTATCTCTTTACAAGAACAAATAAGTCGTCAGATAGTTTTCTGAAGACGTCTTGTAGGCATCCAAAAAATTAGGATTTATGAATTATTAATGAACTATGTTGATAATTTTATTTTGAATAATTACCCATCTTTTCGGTGAAGAACCCTTTAGATAACGTTCAGTTCTAGAATCACCCAGTATAGCCTCTTTAATTTCAGAATCATTCAAATTTAAAGATAGGCTCTTATTAAACCTTAATTTACCATTAAATGAAACTGGATAGTTTTTTGTTTCTTCAATTAAATAAGATTCATTTACTTGAGGAAATGGTTCGAAAGTAATACTATTTTTATGTCCTAAACTCTCCCATATTTCTTCTGCAACATGAGGTGCAAAGGGATATAATATTTGAGTCAATGGAGATAAAATTTTTCTGCTCTTGCAATCTAGATTAGTTAATTCATTTACACAAATCATTAGGGCACTTATGCATGTATTAAAAGAAAAGTTTTCAATATCACTTACTATTTTTTTAATTGTTTTATGAAGCAACTTTAATTCATTTTTGTTTGGCTCTATTTCAGTTACCATCCATTTGTCGTTCCTATAAAATAACCGCCAATATTTATTTAAAAAATTGTGGACCCCAGATATACCTGAAGTATTCCAAGGTTTAGCTTGTTCAATAGGGCCAAGGAAGATTTCATACATCCGAAGAGTATCAGCTCCATACTGCTCACATATCTGATCAGGATTAACTACGTTGAACTTCGATTTTGACATTTTTTCAATATCTCTTGAAACATAAAATGATTCGCCTTTTATAAAATTTACATCTTTAAATTCAGGATTATCTTTTTTTAATCTCTCAATATTCAATCTGTTTTTTTCGTCAACGAAGGATATGTCAACATGAATTTTTTGTGTCTTCTCATCCTTAATCATGTCAAATGAAATGAAATCATTAGTGTTTTTGATTCTATGGACAAAAGCACTATTTCCTAAAATCATTCCTTGATTAATAAGCTTTTTAAATGGTTCAGCAGTACTGACATAATCTAAGTCAAATAGAACTTTATGCCAAAACCTTGCATATAACAAATGAAGAACGGCATGTTCTGCACCTCCAATGTACAAATCGACAGGCATCCAATATTTAATTAGATCTTTATTTGCGAACTCATTATTATTATCCGGGTCAATAAATCTTAAAAAATACCAACATGATCCTGCCCATTGTGGCATAGTATTGGTCTCTCTTAAGTAATTCTTACCATTAATTGAAATGTTAATCCAATCATTATTCCTTGCCAATGGTGACAAACCATCGTTTGTTGGTAAATAGCTTTCAACTTGAGGTAATTCAAGAGGTAAATCATCAAATTCAAGGGCCTTCTTTTTATCTCCATCGTAAATTATTGGAATTGGCTCACCCCAATATCTTTGACGTGTGAAGATCCAATCTCTTAATTTATAATTGGTCATTTTAGTTCCTTTATTTTTACTTACTAACTTTTCGACAACTATGGATTTGAATTTTATATTATCAATTCCGTCATATTCTTCACAATTAACTAAAGACCCATTTCCAGTATAACACTCATCTTTATTTCCACCATCAATTACCTTAATTATTTTAAGATTAAATTTTCTTGCAAACTCATTATCTCTTTCATCATGTGCAGGCACTGCCATAATAGCTCCAGTCCCATATGAAAAAAGAACATAATCGGATATCCATACAGGGATTTTTTCATTTGAAATAGGATTTAAAGCAAAAGATCCAGTGAAAACACCTGTTTTATTTTTTTCATTTTCTTGCCTCTCTAAATCACTTTTTTTTGAGGCCTGCTCAACATATTCATTCACTGATTTTCGATATTCATCTGTGGTAATTTGACTTATCAAAGGATGTTCAGGTGCTAATACTAAATATGTTGCACCAAAAATTGTATCTGGCCTAGTTGTAAATACCCTAATAAAATTATTATCTATTGAAAACTTTATTTCAGCTCCCTCAGACTTTCCAATCCAGTTTTTTTGTGATAATTTTATAGATTCAGGCCAGTCCAATCCAAATAAATCATCAAGTAGTCTATCGGCATAATCTGTTATTCTCATGACCCATTGTTTCATTGGTCTTTTAATGACAGGGAACCCCCCCCTTTCACTTAAACCACCAATAACCTCTTCATTTGCAAGTACAGTTCCCAACTCCTCACACCAATTAACATCAATTTTGTCTACATATGCCAACCTTTTAGAATCAATAAAAGACCCTATTTCTTTTTCATTCAGGTTTTTAGGAATTTTTAATTTTTCTATAGGTTGAGCTTTATTAAGGTCATGATCATAATAACTGTTGAATAATTTTAAAAAAATCCACTGAGTCCAACGATAATAGCTGCTATCACTTGTTTTAATTTCTCTATCCCAATCAAATGATAAACCTAATTTATCCAATTGATCTTTAAATCTGAGAATATTTTCTTCTGTAGTTTTTTTAGGGTGCTGTCCTGTTTTGACAGCATATTGCTCAGCAGGTAACCCAAATGAATCAAAGCCCATAGGATGAAGAACATTAAAACCTTTACTTCTTTTGAATCTAGAAACTATATCAGATGCTATGTAACCTAGAGGATGACCAACATGAAGGCCAGAACCAGACGGATATGGGAACATATCTAACACGTAATATTTAGGTTTTTCTGAATTATTATTAGCTTTAAAAGTTTTATTGTCAAGCCAATACTTCTGCCATTTTTTTTCAATATTTCTAAAATTGTATTTCAAGTGGATTTAATTTGATTGATTAAAAAAGTTAAAATTACATTTATTGCTTGAATGTCAAAAAGAGTAAAGAATATTTTATGAGTACTCAATTATAACTTTTCTTTTTTATTTTTACCAAAAAATAAATGTGTCAAAAAAAAGTCAAGAAAAATTTCAGAAAAGAAGATTATTAAATAGCTATTTTTCTGTTATCATTAGTATAACATTTGTTCTTTTACTTTTGGGAATCCTCGGGTTATTTGTTTTAAATTATAGGAGTATTTCATCACATTTTAAAGAGCAAATTGTGATGAACGTTTATTTAAAAAATAGTGCTAAAGAAATAGAAATTACACAATTAAAGAAGAAAATTTTACTCAATCCTGCAACTAAAAAAGTTAATTATATTTCAAAAGAGCAGGCGGCAGAATCATATGTTTCCGACATTGGGGAAGATTTTATTAGTTTTTTGGGTTACAATCCTTTATTAGATGTTATTGATATTTTTTTTAAAGCCAGTTTTGTGAACAACCAAACTCTCTCCTCGACTAAAATTGATATTGAAAGTTTTGATTTTGTTGAAGAAGTTGTTTATGATAAACCGTTATTAGAACTTTTAGAAGAGAATGTTCAAAAAATTACTTTTGGTTTATTGTTTTTTACTTTACTTTTTATAGTTATTGCTCTTCTATTAATAAACAGTTCGATAAGGCTGTCTATTTTCTCAAAACGTTTTGTAATAAAAACCATGCAACTAGTAGGTGCAAAAAAATCCTTTATTAGGAAACCCTTCATCCTAAATAATATGTTATTAGGGTTTATTAGCTCTATAATATCTCTTGGTACTTTAAGTTATTTTATATATATAATAAATATACAATTTCCGGAATTCAAAATTTTTAATCAAACTTATGAATTGGTACTAATTTACCTTGTGGTTATGGTTTTTGGTATCACAATTTCAGGCCTTAGCACTTTCTTTGCAACCCAGCGTTATTTAAATCTAAAAACTAATGCCAGATATTAGACTTAGATATGAAAAAGAAATATTCGGAAAAAAAATTTTTATTTGGAAAACGTAACTATATCTTGATATTTGTTTCCTTATCGATAGTTTCTCTTGGATTCATTTTAATGAGTGGCGGGGGAAGTGATAATCCAGATTTTTTCAATAATGAAATTTTTAACTTTAGAAGAATTCGGTTAGCTCCAACTATAGTTATAATTGGTTTTGGAATTGCAGTTCTCTCAATTTTTACCAATCCAGATCGTAAAAATGAGTAATTTAGAAGCAATAGTTTTAGGATTAATACAAGGATTGACTGAGTTTTTACCAATCTCATCAAGTGGCCATTTAGAAATTGGAAAAGCATTGTTTGGTAATATAAATGATGCAAATGAAAGCTTATTAATGACACTCGTACTGCACCTTGGTACAGCTTTAAGTACAATATTCGTTTTTAAAAAAGAAATATTTAAAATACTATCTTCATTGTTACAGTTAAAGAGCGATGAAAATACTCTTTTTGCGTCGAAAATTGTTGTTTCAATGATTCCGGCTATTATAATAGGAATTCTATTTCAACAAAAAATCAAAACTTTATTTTCAAATAATTTAATTTTAGTTGGAGTAATGTTTCTTATTACAGCATTAATACTGAATCTCGCAAAAGGCGCAAGTAATAAATTTAAAATGGTGAATTTCAAAAATTCATTTTTATTGGGTGTAATTCAGGCAATTGCTATTTTACCGGGAATATCAAGGAGCGGTTCAACAATTAGTATGGCATTGATTCTAGGAATTGACAAACAAAAAGCTGCTCAATTCTCCTTTTTAATGGTACTCCCCATAATATTTGGAAGCATATTTAAAATATTTCTTGACATTAAAAAAACTTCTGTAGATATCGATTATTTATCCCTAGGTTTAGGATTTTTTGCATCTTTTGCAAGCGGTATTTTCGCCTGTAAATGGATGATTGCTATGGTTAGAAAAAGTAAATTAAAAAACTTTAGTTACTACTGCATATTTATTGGTATATTTTCAATCTATTATGGACTTCTTTAAGCAAAGATTTGAATCTAATAGTATTCAAGAAGGGCAACTTTTTTTAATTGATAAGCCTATAGGCTGGACCTCTTTTCAGGTTGTCAACAAAATGCGATGGTATTTAAAAAATTTAACTGGATTGAAAAAAATAAAAATTGGGCATGCAGGAACATTAGACCCACTAGCAACTGGTTTATTAATTGTTTGTACCGGTAAAAAGACTAAATCCATTAATTTACATCAAAGTCAAACGAAAACTTACACAGGTACTTTTATTTTAGGTGCATCAACACCATCATATGATTTGGAAACTGAAATAGATAAAACCTATGAAACTAACCATATTACAAATGATTTAATAATTGAGGTTGCCCAAAGTTACATTGGTAAAATAAACCAAATACCACCTATTTATTCTGCAATAAAAGTTAATGGCAAAAGGCTTTATGATTATGCGAGAAACGGCAAATCAACAGAAATTAAAGCACGTAACGTTTGTATATCAAAATTTGATATAACAAATATCAATCTGCCAAAGGTTGATTTTTTAATTTCATGCAGTAAGGGAACATATATTAGAAGTCTAGCTCATGATTTTGGTCAAAAACTTTCTTCCGGGGCTTATCTTTCCTCTTTAAAACGTATCCAGATTGGTGAAAAAATTCTTGATGACGCTTACTCTATGGAAAGCGTAATAAAGAGGCATTCTAAAAAAATTATAAAATGTGTAAAAGTTGATTAATTGAAACTTATTATATTGTTATATGTCTATTCAAAACCAATTTGAACAAAAGAAGTCTAAACAAAATTTAGAACTATTAAAACGGATTCAAGAACTGAAAAAGAAAAAAAATGCTGTTATACTTGCCCACTATTATCAAGAGGATTCCATACAAGAAATTGCAGATTTTTTAGGAGATAGTTTATATTTAGCACAGCAGGCAGCAAGAGTTAAAGAGGATATAATTATTTTTGCAGGTGTTCATTTCATGGCAGAAACGGCAAAAATTATAAATCCAAAAAAGAAAGTACTTCTTCCAGACTTAAAAGCTGGATGTTCATTGGCTGAATCATGCCCCTCAAAGGATTTTGCAATATTTAAAGCTAAATACCCAAATGCAGTTGTAGTTTCATATATTAATTGTTCAGCGGAAATAAAAACTTTGAGTGATATTGTTTGTACCTCAAGTAACGCCAAAAAAATTATAAACAGTATTCCCAAAGAAAAAGAAATCATTTTTGCGCCAGATAAAAACTTAGGTGCTTATTTGAATAAAGAAACTGGAAGAAAAATGATTTTATGGGAGGGATCCTGTGTTGTACATGAGGCATTTTCCTTTGAAAAAATTTTAGATTTAATAAAAAAATATCCAAAAGCAAAGTTCATCGCACATCCCGAGAGTAAATCTACGATTTTGGAGGTTGCAAACTTTATAGGAAGCACATCAGCTTTATTGAATTTTGTGAAAAATGATAATGCTTACCAATATATTGTTGCAACTGAAGCGGGCATCCTCCATCAGATGCAAAAGCACTGTCCCGGAAAATTATTTATACCTGCACCTATCGACGATGACACCTGTGCGTGTAGCGAATGTGCTTATATGAAATTAAATACACTTGAAAAACTATATAATTGTTTAGTTAATGAAAAGCCCGAAATTAACATGAACTCAGATATTTTAAATGCAGCTCGACTCCCAATAGAAAGAATGCTTGAAATAAGTTAATTATGTTAAATGACCTTCTTGTAATAGGTACTGGAATATCAGGTTTGACATTCGCAATTAAAGTTGCCGAACAAAACCCAAAACTTAAAATTACAATTATATCGAAAGGAGATATAAGTGAGGGTAATACTCGCTATGCCCAAGGAGGAATTGCAGTTGTAAGAAATTTAAAAGATGATTCAATAGATAAACATGTTCGAGATACAATTATTGCAGGTGATGGTGAATGTGACAGAAGTGTTGTAAAATTTGTTGTAGAAGAAGCTAATGCAAGATTAGATGAGTTAATAAATTGGGGTGCTGAGTTTGACATGAATAAAGAGCAACTTGACCTAGGAATAGAAGGTGGGCATTCTGAAAAAAGAATAGTACACTATAAAGATCAAACAGGTAAACAAATCCAAGATGTTTTGACAACTAAAATAAAAAGTTTTGATAATATCAATCTTTTAGAAAATCACACTTTGGTGGATTTAATAACTGATCATCATTCCATTGAAAAAAAAGGGAGATGCTATGGAGCATATGTAATTTCACAAGAAAAAGAGGAAATTGTAAAAATATGCTCTAAAATAACTGTTCTTTCAACTGGAGGTGCTGGAAGTTTATATGCATATAGTACAAATCCAAGTACTGCAACGGGAGATGGACTTGGAGCTGCGTATCGGGCAAAAGTCAGAATGGACCGTTTAGCTTATGTTCAATTTCATCCAACTGCCTTGAGAAATAAAGTAACTAAAAATATTTTTTTGATAACGGAAGCTATAAGAGGTGCTGGAGGTATACTATTAAATAGTAAAAAAGAAAGGTTCATGTTAAAAATAGATAAAAGAGCAGAACTTGCGCCAAGGGATATTGTTGCACGAAGTATACATAAACAAATAAAAGAACAAAATGAAGATTATGTTTGGCTTGATGGTTCAAAAATATCAGTGGATATTTGGAAATCAAATTTTCCAACAATCTATAAGACCTGCATTTCTCAAGGAATTTTATTACCAAACGAACCAATTCCTGTAGTTCCTGCAGCGCACTATTTTTGTGGAGGAATAAAAGTAAACAAGTATAGTGAGTCAGAATTAAAAGGTCTTTATGCTATAGGAGAATGTAGTTCAACAGGCCTCCACGGAGCTAATCGTTTGGCTTCAAATTCTCTTTTAGAAGCTTTGGTATTCTCCCATAGAGCAGCTATACATGCAATACAATCATTAAAAAAACCTCTACCAGACAAAGAGTTTTATCAAGCACTTCCAACTTGGAATGGAGAAGGGTATTCAAAAAGTGATACTTTAAGTGAGGTCAAAAGTTTGCGGGTCAAACTACAAAGAAATATGACTAAGCATGTTGGGATTTTTAAAACTCACGAAGGTTTAAAGTTAGCAGAAGAAGTAATAAATCAAATCTACATAAAAGTGAGCAAACTCTATAATGAAAAAAAATTAACTTATGGTTTAAGTGAATTAAGAAACATGGTGAGTGTTTCTTATTTAATGATAAAACAGGCACAACAGATTAAAAAAAATAAAGGAGTTTTTTACATCCAAGATTATGATAAGAAATTTTATAGACCGTTACAAAAATCAACTTGATGTTTTTATAAAGAATGCATTAAACGAGGATATTGGAGTTGCTGATCATACAAGTTTATCTTGTATAGAAACTGAAATTATGAGCTCAGCAAAATTAATAGTAAAAGAATCTGGATATTTAGCAGGTGTTTCGCTTTCTAAATTAATTTTTGAACACTATGATCGAAGACTTAAGGTTGAAATAATGATTGAAGATGGGAGTAGAATAAAAAAAGGGGATATTGCATTTAAAGTTCATGGTCCAGCAGTATCTATACTTGCAACTGAAAGGTTAGTTCTTAACACTATTCAAAAAATGAGTGGCATTACAAGTTTTACAAAAGATTTAAATAATATGATAAAACATACTAACTGCAAAATTTTAGATACAAGAAAAACAACTCCTAATTTTAGATACGCTGAAAAATTCGCAGTTATGATTGGTGGTGGGAATAATCACAGAATGGGTCTTTTCGACGCAATATTAATAAAAGATAATCATATTGATTATTGTGGGGGCATGAAAAATACTTTAAAAAAAACTGAAAAATATCTAAATAAACTTAATAAGAAACTTGATGTTGTAGTGGAGTGTCGAAACCAAAAAGAAATTGATTCAGCTATTAATTTTGATTTTGTTAATAGAATATTACTGGATAATTATAATCCCAAAGAATTAATAAAAGCACTATCACTTATCAGAGGAAGAAAAAAAACTGAAGCATCAGGAAGAATAAGAAAGAGGAATATTGTGGAATACGCAGAAACAGGTGTTGATTTTGTTTCTATTGGAGAATTGACAAACAATATTAAAAGTATTGATATGAGTTTGAAAGCCATAGCAATTTAATATCATTTTTAAATCTTACTTTTTGTCAAATATTGTATTTAACAATTACAAAAGATTTCTTCTTTAATCTTTATATTTGTAATAACCGTATTTTAAATGAAATACCACAGAATTTTGCTAAAACTTAGTGGTGAGGCGCTAATGGGTAACCAAAGTCATGGAATAGATCCAAAACGTATTGACAAATATGCTAAAGAAATAAAAAAGGTTTTTGATAAAGGAATTGAAATAGCAATAGTTATTGGTGGGGGTAATATATTTCGTGGAGTTTCAGGTTCAAGTAAGGGGATGGACCGGGTTCAAGCAGACTACATGGGAATGCTAGCTACAGTTATAAATGGTTTGGCATTACAAGGTGCTCTTGAAAACAATAATGTTCCTACTCGCTTACAAACAGCAATAAAAATTGAAGCCATTGCTGAACCTTTCATAAAAAGAAAGGCAACAAGACATTTAGAGAAAGGAAGGGTCGTAATTTTTGGTTCAGGAACAGGAAATCCTTATTTTACTACAGACTCTGCAGCAGTTTTAAGAGCAGTCGAGATTAACGCGGATGTTATTTTAAAAGGAACAAGAGTAGATGGGATTTATAATGACGATCCTGAGAAAAATATAGAGGCAACAAAGTTTGATAATCTATCTTTTGATGAAGTTTTGAATAAAGGAATTAAAATTATGGATACTACAGCCTTCACACTGAGTCAAGAAAATAAATTACCAATAATTGTTTTTGATATAAATACCTCTAACAACTTATACAAGGTGGTAAAAGGTGAAAAAATTGGGACAAGAGTAAACTCGTAAATTTTATTAAATGGAAGAATTAATGCAAATAATAATTGAATCTGCAAAAGAAAATATGGATTCAGCATTGAAACATTTAGAAAGAGAAATGTTAAACATAAGAGCTGGTAAAGCAAACCCCATAATGCTTAGTGGCGTTAAAGTCGAATATTATGGTACACCAACGGTAATTTCACAAGTTGCAAATATTAATACACCAGACAGTAAAACTTTGGTGATTCAACCATGGGACAAATCAATATTAGGTGATGTTGAAAATGCGATTATGACAGCTAATATAGGCTTCAATCCAATGAATAATGGTGAATCTATAATTATAAATATTCCTGCGTTAACAGAAGAAAGAAGGAAAGAACTAGTGAAAATCGCTAAATCTGAGACTGAAAATGCTAAAGTCTCAATTAGATCTGCAAGAAAAGAAGCTAATACCGAAATTAAAAAATCTGAAACTTCAGAAGATATTCAAAAAAACTTTGAAATTGACATTCAAACATTAACTGACGAATTTATATCTAGAGCAGATGAAATTTTTAGTTTAAAAGAAAGAGAAATTCTAACAATTTGAAAAAAAATTGATAGCTTGTAGGCTTGCATGAAGAAAAAAAAACAATGGAATTTCTGGGGCTTAGTTGCTAGATTCATTCTTAGAAATCGCATCTTAATCATATTGACTCTGATATCCAGTACTATTTTTTGGTCTACGCAATGGAAATTTATGCAATTTACTTATACCGAAGCAAATCTGCTGCCTGATAAACATCCAGAAAATATTATATACAAATCCTTCACAAACATATTTGGCGAAGAAGGTAACGTTTTGGTAATAGCATTTCAAGAAAATGAATTTTATATCCCTAATAAACGTAATACTTGGAAAGATCTTAACAAAAGAATTGAAGAGTTTAAAGAAATTAATTTTGTCCTATCAACTGAAAACATCAAAGATCTTAGAAAGAATAAAAAAGATAGGAGTTTTATTTTCAAAGAGGTTTCAAAACAATTTCCCATTGATGCAAAAAATCCTAAAAAATTCAAAGAAAAACTTTTTCTAGAGCTACCATTCTATAAAAACTTGTTATACGATGAAAATACAAGTACAATTCGTTCTATAATTTATATGGATCCTAAAGTTGTTAATACAGCTGAAAGAAGAGATTTTATTTTTGACACTTTTATTCCATTAATTAAAGAATATGAAAAAAAGTTAAATACTAAAATATATATTTCCGGGATGCCCTATATAAGAACGTTAAATGCTCAAAACATCGTAGATGAAATAGGACTTTTCGTACTAGGAGCTACATTAATAACATCCATAATTTTCTTTTTGTTTTTTCGCTCATTTCGAGCAACATTAATATCATTATTCGTGGTGGGTATAGGGGTGATGTGGGCATTTGGAATATTAGGATGGCTAGGATATGAAATTACAGTTCTTACAGCATTAATACCTCCACTTATAATTGTAATTGGAGTCCCTAATTGTATATTTTTAATTAACAAATATCAACAAGAAATTGCAAAGCATAGAAATCAAGCAAAGTCTTTACAAAGAATGATTGCAAAAATTGGAAATGCAACCTTAATGACGAACCTCACAACAGCATCTGGATTTGCGACCTTTATTCTTACAAATTCAAAAATTTTAAAAGAATTCGGTGTGGTAGCGTCTGTAAATATTATTGTGATTTTTCTTCTATCTCTTTTAATCATACCAATTGCATATAGCTTCATGGCGATGCCAAACAAAAAGCATCTGAGACATTTAAAGAATAAAACCGTTGATTTTTTTGTTACATGGATGGAAAAAACTGTTAGAAAAAAAAGAGTAAACGTATACTTAATTTCTCTCTTAGGTCTAATAATCGGAATAACTGGTATTTATCAAATCACAATTTCTGGAAGTCTTATTGAAGATATGCCTAAGAAAGCAGACTTTTTTAAAGATATTTTATTTTTTGATGAGGTCTTTAATGGAATTGTTCCACTAGAAATTTGGATTGATAGTAAAAGAGAGAAAGGTATTGTTAAACCCGCAACATTGAGGAGGATGAATTCGTTGCATTCAACAATAGACGAAATTCCAGAATTGGCTCCCCCAATTTCAGTAGTCAACCTAATTAAATTTGCAAAACAAGCCTATTATAATGGAAATCCTAATTATTTTGCTCTTCCAACTTCACAAGAAAATAGTTTTATTTATCCATACCTAAATAAATCAAATAATGATAACAAATTAATCGAGGGATATGTTGATTCAACAGGGCAATTTGGTAGAATAACAACTTACATGAAAGATATAAAAACTTCAAGAATGGAGAAAATTGAATCTGAATTGAATTCACTTATTGAGAAAATTTTCCCTAAAGATCGTTACGGAGTAAAAATCACAGGTAAATCACTTCTATTTTTAAAAGGTACAAAATATTTGATCAATAATCTTGTCCTTTCACTTAGTCTAGCTATTTTACTTATAGCTATTTTTATGGCTTTTTTATTTAGATCTTTTAAAATGATTTTAATTTCATTAATCCCAAACCTACTTCCATTAATAATAACCGCAGGTGTAATGGGTTTTACTGGAATTCCATTAAAACCCTCAACAATATTAGTCTTTAGTATTGCTTTTGGTATATCTGTTGATGATACAATACATTTTTTAGCTAAGTATCGTCAGGAACTGATATCTAATGGTTGGAAAATAAATAGGGCTATCTTTGCTTCTTTAAGAGAAACAGGAATAAGTATGTTTTATACCTCTGTTGTATTATTTTTTGGATTTTCAATATTCTTGTCATCCAATTTTGGAGGTACGCAGGCTCTAGGAGGTCTAGTAGCTGTTACTTTAATGATGGCGATGCTAGCTAATCTAATTTTACTTCCATCATTACTCATTTCATTGGAAGATTCGATTAGTAACGAAAAAGTGTTAAAAGAACCAAAACTTGAGATTCTTGACCAGTGATTTAAAAGAAGGGCTTTATTTTAACTTTATCAAATAAACTTATATTTGTGTCGCATTATAGACATAAATGTGAGATGAAATCAGTCAAAATTAAATATCTTCTAAATAAGTCAACTAAAAGAGATTTGATTTATTCTGTTAAGGGATGGGTAAGAACTTTTCGAGCAAATAGGTTTATTGCATTAAATGATGGCTCTTCTGTTGAAAATCTTCAATGTGTAATTGATTTTGAAAAATTAGATGAGTCTAAACTTAAACTTATTAGTACTGGGGCAGCACTTCATTTGGAGGGTTTACTTATAAAAAGCCTAGGAAGTGGTCAAAAGGTTGAATTAAATGTCAATAAACTTGATATAATAAGTGATTGCGATCCTGAAAAATATCCTATACAACCCAAAAAACATAGCTTAGAGTATTTAAGAGAAAAAGCTCATCTAAGAATCAGAACAACTACTTTTGCTTCTGTTATGAGAATTCGATCATCTCTTTCATTTCAAATCCACAAATTCTTTCAAGAAAAAGGGTTCTACTACATAAATACTCCCATAATAACTGGAAGCGATGCGGAAGGTGCAGGTGAAATGTTCCGAGTAAGCACATTAAATTTAAAAAAAACTCCTTTAAATGATTCCGGAAATATTGATTTTAAAAAAGATTTTTTTGGAAAGGAAACCCATCTTACGGTCTCCGGTCAATTGGAAGCCGAAGCTTATGCTCTTGGCCTTGGTGAAGTTTATACATTTGGACCTACTTTCCGAGCAGAAAACTCAAATACTGCAAGACATCTTGCAGAATTTTGGATGATAGAACCAGAAATGGCATTCTATGATCTTGACGATAATATGGATTTAGCTGAAAAATTTGTAAAAAGCGTATTAAGGGAAATTTTATCTAATTGTAATAATGACTTAGAGTTTTTAAATGAGCGTCAAAAAAAGGAAGATCAAAGTAAGCCTGCAAGTGAACGAAACCAAATGAGTCTTTTAGAGAAAATTAAATTTGTAGTTGAAAATCATTTTGTTAGAATTAGCTATGATGAGGCCTTCAATATTCTTAAAAATTCCAAACCAAATAAAAAGAAAAAATTTAAATTCCCGATAAATGAGTGGGGCTCAGATTTACAAAGTGAGCATGAAAGATATCTAGTTGAAAAACATTTTAAATGTCCTGTGATAATTTTTAATTATCCAATCAATATTAAAGCATTTTATATGCGCAGAAACGACGATAATAAAACAGTAAGAGCAATGGACATACTTTTCCCTGGAATTGGAGAGATAGTTGGTGGCTCTCAAAGGGAAGAGCGTCTTAATATATTAGAAAAGCGTATTACTGAGATGAAAATTAATCGTGAAGAGTTATGGTGGTATTTGGATCTTAGAAGATTTGGAAGTGTACCACATAGTGGATTTGGATTAGGCTTTGAAAGATTGGTTCAATTTGTTACAGGCATGAATAATATTAGAGATGTAATTCCTTTTCCACGAACACCTCAGAATGCCGCATTTTAACAGATATATGAAATTGTATATATTTACAAGGACGTATTAATTGGATATGTTAAAACAAAATCTTCAAATAAAACTTTCACAGAAATTATCTCCTCAGCAGATTCAATTAATGAAGATGATTCAACTTTCTACTTTGGAGTTAGAACAAAAAATTGAATCAGAGATTGCTGAAAATCCAGCATTAGAGAGTGGGAAAGAGCCTTTAAATTCGGAAATTTCAGGGACTGAACTTGAAGAAACAGAAAAAATTACTACGGATGAAATTGATATAGATCAATATTTAAGTGATGATGAAATACCCACTTATAAACTTTATGCAAATAATTTCATAAACAACGACGAAGATCACACTATCCCCTTTTCAGGAGGATTAACATTTCACCAATACCTTTCTCAGCAAATAGTCAACTTAATTTTGTCAGATAATGAAATTCAAATAGCTGAATTTATAATTGGGAGCATTGATGAAAGTGGATACTTAAGAAGAAGTAATGAGGAACTTGTTGACGATTTAGCATTTACTCAAAACCTTTTTGTAGACACATTACTTGTAGAAAAAATAATAAAATCAGTACAATCATTAGATCCTGTTGGAGTTGGAGCACGTTCACTTCAGGAGTGTCTTAAACTCCAATTAGAAAAAAAGGATATTAACAGACCCGAAGTAAATCACGCATTAATAATTATTAAAAATTATTTTAATGAATTTAGCCATAAACATTACAAAAAACTACAAGATAGACTTGGAATTGATCAAGAAAAATTGAGAATAGCTTTAGATTTAATTAGTAAGTTAAATCCAAAACCTGGGGGAGCACTAACATCTAACAATCAAAATACTCAAATAGTTCCTGATTTTATTTTAACAATCGAGGAAGGAAATTTGTACGTAAAACTTAATAGAAGAAATGAACCACAATTAAAGGTCTCAAATACATACAAAGATATGCTTTCTGGCTACTCTAAGTCAGAGTCTAAATCAAATAAAGATGCAATCCAATTTATTAAACAAAAATTAGATTCAGCTCAATGGTTTATTGATGCTATTAGACAAAGATATCAGACTTTAACACTAACAATTAATGCTATACTCGATCACCAAAGAGAATATTTTTTAAGTGGAGACGAAAAGAAACTTAAACCTATGATTCTCAAAGATATCGCAGATAAAGTTAATATGGATATTTCAACAATTTCAAGAGTAGCAAATAGTAAATATATTGACACACCTTATGGAACGAAATTATTAAAGACATTTTTTTCAGAAGGGTTAAAAAATAAAGAAGGTGAAGATGTATCATCCATAGAAATAAAAAAAATACTTGAACAATTTATACTTGATGAAAACAAAAAAAAGCCTCTAACAGATCAAATACTTTCAGCAATGATGAAAAAAAAAGGTTATATTGTTGCAAGGAGAACAATTGCAAAATATAGAGAGCAACTTGAAATTCCTGTTGCAAGATTAAGAAAAGAACTTTAAGTGGTTATAAAACGAAAAAAATTAATCCCACTTTTATAGGTGATATTCTAATTGAAGAGTTATTTGAATTTGTGATTTTAGAATTGAAGATTGGAGTTAACGGATATGACAAATAAAAATTCCATGTATTATAACCAAAACTTAAAAAAGCGTTTTTTGTAAATGTATTTATTTCTTGGTTAGTTGTTTTAAAATTTAAATCTTCAGTTGCTTTATTTTGGAAGTTCCAATTAATTTTGATGCCTCCATAAATCCTCCAAAAAGCATAATCTAAATTTGTTGAATTTCTCCATCTAATTGCAAAAGGTATTTCAAAAGATTTGACTGATAAAGAAAAAAAACTATTTATATTATTTTCCAAATCAAAAGAATAAATCCCATTTTCTAGGGGGATTAAATTTGTTGTAAATTTTTCAAAGCTAATTCCTAAACCTAAACCTGAAGATAATTTACCTGACTTTGTTAATGGGATATCGCGCATGAGACCGAACTGAAAATGACGTGACAAGCCTCTCATTTTTAAATCACCCTGATTCGTGTTTAATAACAACAAAGACGCTCCAAAATATATCTGATCTTCTCTGTAAAAAATCGAATCGTTTTGCTTTGCTGTTTTTTGACTTCGGAGTTTAAAAGAGAATATAAGTATTATAGTTAATAAACATAATATATTTTTCCTTAAACGTTTAAATAGCAATATCACTTTTAAATAAAAAAGTACCTATTAAAGGTACTTATAAAGTAAAATAAAACTTCTCTCAAACTATTAATTCAAATTTTGAGTATAATCACCTACTCTTGTCGTGTAATTTATTTTTAGGGCCTGAACTTTTCGTAGCTCTTGTTTTATATCTTGAATTAATCCCATTTTTGTGTCGCTATCAACTTTTAAAGCCGTTGTTAAAACATTTTGTAACTCTTGCCTTTTAGATGCACGCTCGGCAAGAATAAAGGCTCCTACCTCGTCAACAGAAGCAAACTTATCATTTAATTGAATTCTTGCGCTTGAACCATATTTGTCTTGGTACCTTGAAGAGGGCTTACCAGCGTATATGTACATTACTCGGTCTTTTTTATCAAGCTTTTGGATTTGATCGGCCGCAGGTAACTTATTTACTACCATTAGAGTACTATCACGCATAACAGTGGCAACCATAAAAAAGAAAAGTAACATAAAAACTATATCAGGAAGTGATGCTGTAGAAATTGCTGGTAAATCTCCACCTTTTTTCTTTTTAAATTTTGACATTTTATATTTATTGTTAATTAAGTTTAGTTGACTCTGCTTCTGATAATTTTTGGGGATACATGGCTTTTACTTGGTTTAATTTTGGTTTAAGCAACTCTTGCCTTTCTAAACTTGTCCTAGGGTCATCATATTGCTTTTGTGCATCTACAAAGTTTATACCTAATTCGGTCCCAAATAATCTTTCAAATTCACGATTTCTTAAATCATTATATGCTGCGACTAATTCGTTTTGAACAGCGATATAAACTTTATAAGATGTTTCTCTGTCATTTTTTAAAGATATTATTGCTTTATCAGGATTATCGGATGATGCTTCATCACGTTCACCTTGACAATATTCACAAGCTTCATCTCCTACACCTCCGCCGTTATCTAAAAAATCGATAGCAAGAGATCTTAAATCTGCGATATCAATAAGCTCTTCTTCGACTAATAGTTGGTCATTTTTACTAACCAAAACAGTAAAAATATTCTTCTCTCTTATGATGGGTGGATCGACTTGATCTTCCATTGGAGGTAGCTTTCTATTTAGACCACTATCAGTTTCAATTGTAGTTGTAACCAAAAAGAAGATCAAAAGAAGAAATGCAATATCTGCCATAGAACCGGCATTTACTTCAGGTGCAGATCTTTTAGCCATAAATTACTTTTTTAAAATTTTCTTAGCTCCAGAAAGAATCATAGACAATATCGCAAGAGTTGCGAGAATATAAAACATTCTCAGACCCGTACCTACCCAACGAGAACCATTTGCAGATAATACCTCTCCATCCTTCATGGGTGTCTCTACTCCATCTGAGGCAGCATAAGCTATAATTGTTACTACAACAAAACAACCTATAAAAATTAATGATTTTTTCAACTTTTTAGAACTTGAAGCGAGATTTAAAATTGAAAAAACTAAAGTTATCGATACAGTTATGAAAAGTATAGCTATTGCTAGAGATACAAGAGGTGATACTGCAGCAAAATCTCCTGAAGTTGCAGCCATTTTAATTTCTTCATCCCCAGCACCAATAATCCTAAAAAGAAAAACTACCCCAAGTAATCCAAAAACAGCACTTACAATTTTAACAATGGTCTGTAAATTCATTTAATTTTTTTTTGATTATTTTTTTTGGGATACCAAAATATCAATTAAGGTAATAGAAGCATCTTCCATGTCATTCACTATACTATCGATTTTAGCGACAATGTAATTGTAAAAAACTTGAAGGATAATAGCAACAATTAATCCAAATACAGTAGTTAAGAGTGCTACTTTGATACCTCCTGCAACAAGTGATGGCTGCATGTCTCCAGCAGCTTCAATTTTATCAAATGCTTGAATCATTCCAATCACAGTACCCATGAAACCAAGCATCGGTGCTAGAGCGATAAATAAAGAGATCCATGATACATTTTTTTCTAATTGTCCCATTTGAACCCCTCCATATGCTACAACTGCTTTTTCAGCGCTCTCAACCCCTTCATCCATTCGATCAAGTCCTTGATAAAAAATTGATGCAACGGGTCCCTTGGTATTCCTGCAAAATTCTTTAGCAGCATCAACTCCACCTGACGAAAGTGCTTCTTCAACCCCATCGGTGAGTTTTTTTGTATTGGTCGTTGCTAGATTAAGAAAAATTATACGTTCGATCGAAATTGCCAAACCAAGTATCAAACATATTAAGACAATCCCCATAAATCCTGGTCCTCCCTCGATAAAACGTTTTTTTAGTTCTTGTGTAAATGAAGCGGATTGAGCAGGGGCTTCCTCGTCTTGAAATGTTACGTTTTCTGTTATCACTGTATTAGCAGTCAATACTGTTGCTCTAGTAGTTGCCATGAACCCCAGTAGTGCAAAGACAAAAATTAGTTTTCTCATTTTGATATTGTTTGTTCTATAAATTTAAGTGCCGTTAAAGATAAAAAAAAATAAATATGATTTTAATTTTAAAAGATTAATTATAACAATAGTTAAGACAGAAAATTTTTCATCTTTAAAAGTCAAATATCAAAAATTTAAAAATCATCAATATTTGAATACCTAAAATTAAAATATAATTGGCTTTTGGAATTTATTTAAACCAGCAAACTTTATCTTCATATGAGCCTGGTATTCGTTTTGTTACTTTTTTATCATAATGCCCCATGTAAAAAATTCCTAAGCACTTTTCACCTTCTTTAAGTTTGATAAATTCGTGAACATAATGAATAAGTTTAGAGGAACTCCAATATGAACCGATATTTAATTCAGAAGATACTAGCCACATATTTTGAACGGCCATGCTAACTGATGCAATTTCCTCCCATTCAGGAATTGAATTCAAAGGATCTCTTTGCATACATATTAATATTATTGCAGAAGATCTTTTTATATTTTTACTTAAACTTTCAAATTTAAATTCAGAGAATTTTGTAGTTGTATTTTTATATTTTTCAGACAAGAACTTACCAAACTCATTTTTATAATCATTTTGTAAAACTTTAAATCTCCATGGTTCGGTTTTTTTGTGTGTTGGTGCAAAATTAGCTGCTTTAAGAATGAGTTTTATATCTTCATTTTTAATGGGCCTATCATTGTATTGTTTAGGAAAAATTGATCTTCTTGCCTCAATTGTTTCAAATAATCTCATAATCAACTAATTTGTTTAATAAAATATTTGGTTAGCAGAGAGGAAGGGATTCGAACCCTCGATTCCAATGCAATTGGAATACACACTTTCCAGGCGTGCGCCTTCGACCACTCGGCCACCTCTCTATATTTATCCTAAAATATGATAAATTATTTAAAATCAACCTTTTTAAAAATATCCATGGCATTTTTTGTAGTGATTCTGGCGATTTCTTCAACTGAGATATTAAAACAATCAGATACTTTTTTTAGAATCATTGTCAAATGTGAACTCTCATTACGTTTCCCTCTTAAAGGGGTTGGTGATAAATAAGGAGAGTCTGTTTCTAAAACAATTGACTCCAAAGGAAGCTTTTTTATGAATTGATCAATTCTTCCATTTTTATATGTTACTACTCCTCCAATACCTAACTTAAAATTTAAACTTATTGCTTTATTAGCCTGTTTGATTGATCCAGTAAAACAATGAAAAATTCCAAAAAGTTTTTCAGATTTAAATTGATCTAAAATTTCAAAAATTTCGTCAAATGCCTCCCTACAATGAATTACTATTGGCAATTTGTGGTCAATTGCCAGTTGAATTTGTTTTTGGAAAGCATCTTGTTGCTGTTTTAAAAAACTCTTATCCCAATATAAATCAATTCCAATTTCACCAATTGCGCAGAAGTTTTTCGATTTCAACAAATTAGACACCAAATTTAATTCCTCATTAAAATCTTCCTTTACATAGCAAGGATGTAATCCTGCCATCAAATGAATTTTGTTTGGATATTGTTCCTTGAGATCAAACATCCTTTTAAAATATTTACTACTGATTGCAGGTATAAAAAAATGATTTACACCGACTGATATTGCTCTATCAATAACTTGATTTCTATCTTTATCAAAAGCTTCTAGATACAAATGAGTATGTGTGTCAATTAGATGCACAGATGGTCTATTTTCATCAAAATTAATTAAAGTGATTTAATCATACTTTTTAAATTTTAAAACTTAAATATATTTGTTAATATAATGAGGAAAATCTTTTCAAAACTCAAGGTTTTAAAAACTAAGCATGTTTTATGCAAAGCATGGATAAATGGAAAAAAGGCTAAACTTTTAATTGATACTGGTGCCTCAAACAGCTGCATTAATTCTGTTCTTCAGGATCATTTTGAATTACAAAAATATGGAGAGCCTTTTCAAGCTTCAGGAGCAAGCGAAGGAAAAATGGAAGCTATAATGACACTTAACTGTAATATCAAACTTGGAAGAAATTTTAAAGGCAAACAAGCTTTCGTATTACTAGATCTTAGTCATGTAAATGATACATTAAATTCTCAAGGAGTTGAAAAAATTGACGGCGTTATTGGTGCTGATTTTTTGAAAGAAAATAATGCAATTATTGACTATGGTCAAAGAAAATTATTCCTACAACTCGAAAGCTTTTAAAGGGTCACCATCCATAAGCAATTCTTCTGGAGATTCCAGTGCCTCTTTAATTGCAACCAAAAAACCAACAGATTCACGACCATCTATTATCCTATGATCATATGAAAGTGCTAAATACATCATAGGACGAACAACCACTTTATCATCTATAACAACAGGACGCTTAATGATGTTGTGCATTCCTAATATACCTGATTGAGGTGGATTTATAATTGGTGTGGATAGCATTGATCCAAATACACCTCCATTAGAAATTGTAAAAGTTCCTCCTGTCATATCGTCTACAGTAATTTTACCCTCACGTGCCTTAGTTGCTAAATGAGAAATTTCCTTCTCAATTCCAGAAAAGCTCAACAATTCAGCATTACGAACTACTGGTACCATTAGACCCTTTGGTCCTGAAACAGCAACACTTATATCACAATAATCATAGGAAATTTTGTGATCTCCATCCATCATTGAATTAACATCTGGAAAAAGTTTAAGTGCTCTTACAACAGCTTTGGTAAAAAAGCTCATAAAGCCGAGTTTTACATTATGGTTTTTTTGGAAATTATCTTTAAATTTATTTCGAATTTTAAACACTGCATCCATGTCAACATCATTAAAAGTGGTCAACATAGCAGTTTCATTTTTAGCTTCTACTAATCGCTCTGCAACTTTTCTTCTGAGCATTGAAAGTTTTTCACGATTTTGTTGACGCTCACCCCATTCAGGTTTAGACCCCATTGATGGAATTGCATTTAATGCGTCGTTTTTAGTAATCCTACCTCCTCTTCCAGAACCTTTTATGTCACTAGAATTAATACCTCTTTCATCAATAATTTTTTTAGCAGCGGGTGAGGGTGTTTGTGCAGCATAGTTATTTGGAATTGAGGTCGCTTCACTTATTTCTTTATCAGTTTCTAAATTTTTCTCAGAAGATTCTATATTATCGTTCGTCTTATTGCCCTTTCCGTCAGTATCAATTAGACAAACGATTGCCCCCACAGAAACTGCGTCTCCCTCCTCGGCCTTGAGGGTTATTGTTCCGCTAACTTCTGCAGGCAGTTCAAGAGTTGCTTTATCAGAATCTACTTCAGCAATTGCTTGATCTTTTTCAACATAATCACCATTACTGACAAGCCATTGAGCAATTTCAACTTCAGTAATTGATTCTCCGGGAGAGGGAACTTTCATTTCTAAAATCATGATACTTTATTTTTTAATTTTTCTAATAAAATTATCTTTTGTTTTGTCAAAAACGTAGTCGATAACCTCTTTGTGACGCTTACTAAATCTTGTTGAGCTTCCAGCAGCAGGCGAACCATACATTCTTCTACTTGCTACCCTCATCATTTTAACATCTGGTAAATGAAGTAACAAGTGGCTCCAAGCACCCATATTTCTTGGTTCCTCCTGAGCCCAAACAAAATCTTTAGAGTGCTTATACTTTGAAATTAAATCTTTAATTTCTTTATCGGGTAATGGAAATAATTGTTCGATTCTAATTAAAGCGACATTATTCTCTCTTTTTCTTATTCTTCTTTCTTCAAGTAGATCGTAATAAAATTTTCCTGTGCAAAAAACAACAGTTTCAACAAATTTAATATCAACCTTAAAGTCATCAATTGTAGTTTTAAAACTTGAATTTATAAAATCGTCTATATTAGAGATTGCCATTGGATGACGGAGAAGACTTTTTGGAGAAAAAATAATTAATGGTTTTCTATATTTTGCTTTAAGTTGACGTCTTAATACGTGGAACAGGTTTGCAGGAGTCGTACAATTAACTATAAACATATTGTCTTTAGCACACATTTGTAAATATCTTTCAACTCTAGCTGAAGAATGTTCAGCTCCCTGACCTTCATAACCGTGCGGCAAAAGTAAAACTATACCATTTTGTAATTTCCATTTATCCTCCGCTGAAGTTATGTATTGATCAATAATTATTTGTGCTCCATTTGAAAAATCTCCAAATTGGGCTTCCCAAATTGTTAATGAATTAGGACTTGTCATCGAGTAACCATAATCATAACCTAAGACTCCATACTCAGATAATAAAGAATTAAAAATTCTGAATCTACCTTGTTCTTTGTCAATATTATTTAGAAGAATAATTTCTTCCTCAGAATCCTCATCAACTAAAATGGCATGACGATGTGAAAATGTACCTCTTTCTACATCCTGTCCAGAGAGTCTTATGTCATGCCCTTCTAATAACAAAGTTCCATATGCAAGAAGTTCTCCCATAGCCCAGTCCAAAGTTTTTAAATCAAAAAACATTTTTTTTCTTTCAGAGATAACTTTTTCAGCCTTTCTTAAAAATTTCTTAGTGCTAGGTAGATTTGAGATTGCATTGGCAACTTTTTCAAGAGATTTCCTGTCAACTTTTGTAGTTACGTATTTTTTCATCGCAAACTCATCAACTCTCTCTAAATATGGTGCTATGTTTTTCCATTCATCATACATAAAAGGATTAATAAAAGTTTTACTTACTTTTCTTGAGTCTTCAAGATTTTTTTCCAGAAATTCCTTGTATTCTTTTTCTAAAGATTTTATATGAGTTTTTTCAATTATACCCTCCTCAATTAATTTTTTTGCGTATATATCTCTACAATTTAGATGTTTAGAAATATTTTTATAAAGTTTAGGCTGTGTGAATCTGGGCTCGTCTCCTTCGTTATGACCATATTTTCTGTAACCAAGAAGGTCAATAAACACATCGCTTTTAAACTTCATTCTATAATTTAAAGCAAAAAGGACTGCATGAATCACCGCCTCTACATCGTCTGCATTAACATGCATAACAGGAGATAATGTAACTTTCCCAACATCTGTGCAGTATGTACTTGATCGTGCATCTAAATAATTTGTTGTAAAACCTATTTGGTTATTAACAATTATATGAATAGTTCCACCTGTTGAATATCCTTTTAGAGCTGCCATTTGAACTATTTCATATGCAAGTCCCTGTCCCGCGATTGCCGCGTCACCATGTACAAGTATTGGGAGTACTTTAGAAGTATCACCTGAATGGTTATTATCGAGTTTTGCTCTTGCAATTCCTTGGACAACAGCTCCTACTGTTTCTAAATGTGAAGGATTTGGAGCAAGGCTTATATTAATTTGTTTTCCATCATTATTTGGGTCTATTTTTGAAGTCCACCCTAGATGATATTTCACATCACCATCAAATACTTCGTCATCATAATCTTTACCATCAAACTCACTGAAAATATCTTTTGTTGATTTTCCAAAAATATTTGCTAGAGTATTCAATCTTCCTCTATGAGCCATTCCCATTACAAATTCTTCAACACCCAAATTATCAGCTTCTAAAATTAGGGCATCAAGTGCGGGAATCAGTGACTCACCTCCTTCTAAAGAAAATCTTTTTTGACCAACATACTTAGTATGTAAAAAGTTTTCAAAACTTACTGCTTGATTCAATTTTTTTAAAATATTTTTTTTGTTTTCTACTGAAAATTCTGGATGGTTATCATTTACATTCAGTCTTTGCTGAATCCAATTAACTCTTTCTGGATTCCTAATATACATGTACTCTACACCAATCGAGCTGCAATAAATTCTTTGTAAGTGTTTTATAATGTCATTTAAAGAACTTGGACCAATTCCCATTATTTCACCCGCATTAAATATAATTGACAGGTCTTCATTTGAAAGTCCAAAATTCTCAATATCTAATGTTGGCTGATATTTTCGACGTTCCCTTACCGGATTTGTTCTAGTAAACAAGTGACCTCTAGTTCTGTATCCGTCAATTAGTTTAACTACTTTAAATTCTTTCTGTAAGTGTTCGGGTATTTCAACATTTTTAGTTTCATTTGAAGCTATCAATTCATTTATTTCATTACTTTCCAAACCAAAATCGAAGCCTTGAAAAAAAGCTCTCCAGCTAGGCTCAACTTTGTCTGGATCTTGCAAATATTGGTCATACAAATCAGCAAAATATGCTGTATGAGCAGTGTTCAGGAATGAATAATTATCCATGTAGTTGAGTCAGTACAAATTCTTGATTACAAAATTACAATTTTTGCCTTAAGTGTCTTTGGATTTGAATAAAAATAGTTTTCCTAGACAAATTTTATTTAAAAACGAAATAGAATAGTGAAGAACTTTTCTAAAAATCAGGTTTTCAAATGCAAACATTTTAATACCTTTTCTACATGTTTGCATTAGTAGATTGTAATAACTTTTATGCGTCGTGTGAGCGTGTTTTTCAGCCACAGTGGGAAGGAAAACCCATTGTAATCCTTTCAAATAATGATGGTTGTGTTATTGCTCGAAGCAACGAAGCAAAAACATTGGGTATTCCCATGGGAGCTCCCGCTTTTAAATATCAGGTACAATTTAAAAGACAAGGGATAAAGGTTTTTTCATCCAACTATCCCCTTTACGGCGACATGAGTAATCGGGTGATGTCTATATTGGAAAAGTTTACCCCAAATGTTGAGATCTACAGTATTGACGAAGCTTTTTTGGAATTTAAGGGCTTTGATTTCTTTGATTTAGAAGGAGAAGGAATGAAAATGAAAAAACAGATCCAACAGTGGACAGGGATACCTATTTCAATAGGAATAGCTCCAAGTAAAGCTTTGGCAAAAATAGCTAACAAAATTGCTAAAAAATTTAGTTTAAATACAGGAGGTGTTTATTGTATTAATAATGAGAAAAAAAGAGTTAAGGCATTAAAATGGACAAAAATAGGTGACGTCTGGGGCATAGGACGCCAACACAAAAAACGGCTTGAATATTTAGGTATTGAAAATGCATGGCAATTCACTTTATTATCTGAAGACTGGATTAAAAAATATATGTCTGTGGTAGGAGTCCGAATAAAAAGAGATCTAATGGGTCTTCCTACCATTCAATTGGAGGAAATTCAACCACCAAAAAAATGTATTGCCACTACCCGTAGCTTTGAGGGTACTATCAGTAACTTCTCGGATTTAGAAGAACGCATTTCAACATTTGCAAGTAGTTGTGCTGAAAAAATGCGAAAGCAGCAGAGTAGTTGCAGTACGATGTTAGTATTTATCAAGAGTGATCCTCACAAGAAAAATACTGTTCCCTATCAAAATAGCTATATCCTTAATCTTCCTTACATAACAGATTCCAATATCATGCTAAGTAAATATGCAGTAATTGGACTAAAAAAAATTTTTAAAAAGGGTATTTCCTATAAAAAAGCGGGTGTAATGATTATGGGTCTTACTCCCACAACAAAACGTCAATTGAGCCTTTTTAACAACAATAATGTCAAACATATTTCTATAATGCAGAGTGTGGACAAAATTCATAAACGCTTTGGCCCACACAAAATAAAGCTAGCTAATCAAGACTTAAATCGCACTTGGAAAATGAAACAGCAATATTTATCAAATCGTTTTACAACAGAACTTAGTGAAATAATTACGGTAAAATAGCCCTATGCATAATCAGAAATTAGTTTTTTTTCATCCAAATCAAGAAAAGAAAAAAAGGATGTATTTAGCAGAAGAAGGAATTTCTGCAGGATTTCCTTCCCCTGCTGATGATTTCAAAGAGTTAAGGATTAGTATTGATCAGGAGGTAGTTCGAAATGAAGAATCAACATTCTATGCGAGGGTCTCCGGAGAATCAATGCAAGGTGCAGGTCTTGACAATGGTGATCTTTTAGTAATTGATAGGAGTATAGAACCTCAAAATGATAGAATAGCTGTATGCTTTATTGACGGGGCTTTTACAGTAAAGCGACTTAAGGTAGAGGTCGATTGTGTATATCTTATGCCTGAAAATAAAAATTATAAGCCGATAAAAGTTAATGCAGAGGATGAATTAGTTATTTGGGGCATTGTGACCCATGTTGTTAAAAAAGTGTAAATCAAGTTATTCCATTAATACTTTATGAAAAAGTTTAGTTAGGAATGTGGCTAATTGGTCACTAGTTAAGTTAATATTAGATGTATGTGTGGCTAAAAAAAGTTCCGGTGGTGAGCCAACTAACATAAAACTGAGAAGAAGAAACTCATACTTTTCTGTGAATGCTTTTATTTTTAAATCAGATTTTAGATCTCTATTTAAATTCTTTACTATAGTTTTAATTATCTCACTTTGATAAGAACTCTGTCGTATTTGAGCTTGATTTAAAATATGAAACTGGATCATTTCTTTAGTTCCTATAAGGTCAAAA
>CACERG010000013.1 GCA_902561795.1 uncultured Bacteroidota bacterium
ATACCCACCATCATTATCACCATCATATCTACTTCGACGGCCTCTTTGGTTTTTCTTTTGATTCAATCGATAGGTAAAGGTGGTAATATATGTAGGTTGCCGCCACTGGAATTCAGTATAACTATTAAAGGTATCGGTGAAGGTGTCTGAGCGATACTTTTGAGAATTGAATACATCACTAATCCTAAAGGATAAAGTACCTTTGTCTTTTAATATGTCTTTGTTAAATGCAGTAGACAATCCGCCCAGCGGTTTGCTTCTGGATTGTGCGGTTACCCGAGGTCCACGCAAAAAAAGTTGGTTTTGCCAACTAAGGCCTTTACCAAAATTAATACTCGAAATAAATCGTGAAGACCAGCTTATATTTTTGGCGTCAAAGACAAATCCATTGTAGGTTCCAATGACTTCATTGCTGTAAAGATTAAAATTGGCATTTAAGCGAATTTTTCGATTGGGAGTAAAAGTTAGACTAGCCTCTCCTCCATAGCGTTTATTTTTGGAAAGATTGATAGGACCTCTTCTTAATACGGGTACAATTACAAGATCAGAATTTGGATCATTTGGGTCACCACTCAAGACAACTGTTTCTCCTGTATCTTCATTAACAAATTGGAAGTTATTAGTAGTGCGCTGATAATAAATGGATCCATTTAAAGTGAATTTTTTGAAGCGCTTAAGGTAACCAAAATCGAAACTACCGGTACTAGCAGGATCCAAATCAGGATTCCCCTGAAAGAAGTTGGTAATACTGTTTCGCGAAGGAAAAGGATTTAGGAAAAATCCTCGGGGACGCCTAATCCTTTTGGCATAGCCTAGTGTAATGCTTTCTTTTTCATCAATTTCAAAAGAGAGGTTGACTGTAGGAAACCAATTGGTATATCGTTTATTTGTGTAGTCATTGGTTGTTCTTTGGTCAATCACAATGTTAGAATCCTCAATTCGCAACCCAAGTAAAAGAGAGAATTTATTAATTTTCTTACCGAACTGAGCATAGGCAGCATTTACATATTCTTTGTACACCAATACGTTTGTTAGGTCGATATCGATGGTACGAATGTTGTTTTCTATGAATGCAACTTCATAATCGGTTTCAATAGTATTAAAAGTACCACGATATCCTAGCTCTATTTGAGTATTTTCATCTAAGGGATAGATATAATCTACTTGAGCCAAGATCCTTTTTTGTGACTCTAGTGTTGTCACTTCTTCATTATTGTTAATCCTTATGAAGGGAAAGCTTTGGAGGCTTGTGATTTGTGCTAGCTCATCTTCCGCACTTTCTTCGTACTGATAGGTTGCACTAATTTCATGCCCTTTGTCATTAAATTTCTTTTCATAGAGCCCTGAGATTTGAAAAGATTCATCAAGTTCAGGTTCATATTGCTGGCGCTCAACTGTAGAAATGGGGCTTCCACCAATGGAGTTTAGTTCATCAATGGTAACAACACCATCATTAATACCTTCATTGTCTCGGTAAAATCCATTTAAGGTGAAGCTACTAGAATCGTCAATAAAGTATTCCGCTCCTAGAGAAATAAATTTCTGATCACGTTCTCGATTGATTTTTCCTGTTTCAAATAGATAGGAATTAGCTTCTTCTCCATTGAAATACTCATTTTCAGACAATCCATTGCTAATACTAGTCCTTCGGCCAATAGTATTGGTAGAAAACAGATTTAGTTTCTTTGTTTTCCAATTGACGGTAGCTGTCCCGCGGTATGTTTCAGGAACACCACCATTTACATTAAAGTTACCATTGAAGCCAGAACGTTCTTGTTTTTTTAAAATTATATTGAGAATTCCACCGGTGCCTTCGGCATCGTAACGAGCAGAAGGTGAGGTGATAACTTCTACTTTTTCAATGGATTCTGAAGGCAGCTGGCGAAGCCCGTCAGGTCCTGAAATACCAACAAGTCCTGAGGGTTTCCCATTGATTAAAATTCTAACATTGTTATTACCTCGAAGTGCAATATTTCCTTCAACATCAACAGTGATTGAAGGGATATTACCCAAAACGTCAGCAACACTGCCTCCACGGACTGTAATGTCTTTACCCACATTATAGATGCGCTTGTCTAAACGTATTTCAACCTGAGTCTGCTCACCTACCAGCTCAACTTCCTCTAGTTCGTTTGTATTAATTTCCAGCGCAATTGTTCCCAAATTCAAATTTGACTTAATCAATACATCGTTTTGACTATACGTTATAAAACTGATGAACTCAATATCGATATCGTATTGTCCTGGAAAAGATTCGATTCGAAAATTTCCTTCAGCATCCGTGATCCCACCCTGAATAGTGTCAGGACGATTGTCGTTTTTTAAAGTAATTGTTGCATACTCAAGCGGTTGATTGGTTTCTTTATCAATTACCTTACCTGTAATAATGAATTTTGTTGGACCCCCAGGCCTTTGCCCAAATGTGATGAGCATTCCAAGAAGGTATAGGATTCCAAAGTATTTCTTTTTCATTGAATGAAGATAGATTTTATTAGATTTGTTGACTTACCCAAATTACTGAATGACGTACCACTTTTACTTTAAAAGGTAAAACCTATTTTTTGATATTTTATAACCTTATTAAATACATAGTGATGGAAGTTTTTATGATATAAAACTAATAATGTAGCCTTAATGTTAATTTTAAGATAGAAAAGCTTCCAAAACTTCTATAGGTTCCGCCAAAATTCCTTTTTGATCTTTTAATACAATTGGTCTTTTAATGAGTTTGGGATGTTTGGAAAAAATCTCAAACAATTTTACATCATCAATAGGTTTGCCTTTATAATCACTTTTCCATAAAGCTTCCTGAGTACGAATCATTTCCTGAGGCAGCTTGCCGATTTGTGAAAACAGATTTTTCCACTCTGCTGCAGTCAATGGATTCTTCAAGTATTCAATGATTTTTAAGTCTATACTATTGTTTTTTAAGTACTGCAAAGCTTCTCTAGATTTGCGACACCTTTTATTGTGGTAAATTTTTATCATGACATAAAAATAAAAAACCCATCTCAATCAGGCTTTTTCGATTAGTAGGGTTTGACTTATTTTAGTTTAACGACAATGGCTTTGAAAGCCTCGGGATGATTCATAGCCAAATCAGCTAGTACTTTTCTGTTGAGCTCAATGTTATTAGCTTTTATTTTTCCCATAAATTGACTGTAGGACATTCCATTAGCTCTAGCACCTGCATTAATACGTGCAATCCACAAGGATCTAAAATTTCGTTTTTTTACTCTCCTATCTCTATAAGAGTAAAGCATTGCTTTTTCAACTGCATTTTTTGCAATAGTCCAAACATTTTTTTTACGTCCGAAATAACCTTTGGCTTGTTTAATTATTTTTTTTCTGCGTGCTCTTGAGGCAACTGAATTTACTGATCTTGGCATTTTAATAGCTTTTTGAAGCAGGCGGTAAAAATACTCTTTAAAGGGCCTTACTTCAGGTTAATTTTATTGTTTTAATAACTTTTTAAATTATACAAGGCGTAATTGTTCTTTTATACTTTTTTTATCGCTATCATCAACTAATCCAGAGTGAGTTAGTTTTAATTTACGTTTTTTTGATTTTTTAGTTAAAATATGGTTTTTAAAAGCGTGTTTTCTTTTAATTTTTCCACTACCTGTCAACTTGAAGCGCTTTTTTGCACTTGACTTTGTTTTCATTTTTGGCATAATTTGTTATTTTTTCTTAGGGGTAATAAACATAATCATCTTTTTTCCTTCTAACTCCGGCATTTGTTCAACTTTTCCAATTTCCTCAAGATCTTGTGCTAGACGCAAAAGTAGTATTTGGCCTTTTTCTTTAAAAATAATCGAACGGCCTTTAAAAAAAACAAAAGCCTTAAGTTTTGCTCCATCTTTAAGAAATTTTTCTGCGTGTTTCTTTTTAAAATCATAGTCGTGTTCGTCAGTATTTGGTCCGAAACGTATCTCTTTTACAATAATTTTAGTTGATTTCGCTTTAAGAGCTTTCTCTCTTTTTTTTTGTTCATACAAAAACTTTTTGTACTCCAATATTTTGCATACTGGCGGTGTAGCGTTTGGCGAAATCTCAACAAGATCTAGTCCCAAGCCCTGTGCTATGTTTAAAGCCTTGTTTAGAGAATAAACTCCAATCTCTACATTATCACCTACAAGACGTATTTCGTGTGCTGTAATCTTTTCATTTATCCTATGCGGATCCTCTTTAAACACTCTACCTGGACGGCTTGATCTTCTTCTTCGTATTGCTATATCTTTATTTTTTTAGTTAAACTTTAAAGGCAGCTTTACTATCCTTTATTTCACAATTAATCAGCTCAATAGCCGATTTTAAATCAAAGCTTCCAATATCTCCTTTTTGGTGTCTACGCAATGAGACAGTTTGGCTTTGGACCTCTTTTTCTCCTAGGATAATCATGAAAGGTGTTTTCGAAATCTCTGATTCTCTAATTTTTTTTCCTATTGTTTCATTTCGATCGTCCAAGAGGGCGCGAATTTCGTGATTTTCCAAGAATTTTGAAACTTTTTTCGCGTAATTTTTGTGTTTTTCACTAACACAAAGTATGTTTACTTGGATTGGTGAAAGCCAAATGGGGAAATTTCCTGCTGTATGTTCTAAAAGAATGGCAACAAAACGTTCCATACTTCCAAAAGGAGCTCTATGTATCATGACTGGTCTGTGTAGATTATTATCACTACCCTTATAAGTTAAATCAAAGCGCTCCGGTAAATTATAGTCTACCTGAATGGTGCCCAGTTGCCATCTGCGTCCTAGTGCATCTTTCACCATAAAATCCAGTTTAGGTCCATAAAAAGCAGCTTCACCTTTTTCAATGTTATAATTTAATTTTTTTTCTATGGCAGCACTAATGATTGCATTTTCAGCCATTTCCCAATTTTTGACACTACCAATATATTTTTCAGGCTTTTCAGGATCACGTAAAGACACCTGAGTGGTAAAATCTTTAAAACCGAGGGATTTAAAAACATATAAAACTAGATCAATAACTTTTTTAAACTCCTCATTAAGTTGTTCAGGGGTGCAAAAGATATGTGCATCGTCTTGGGTGAAGCCTCTAACTCTAGTTAACCCGTGTAATTCTCCGCTTTGCTCATAACGATAAACAGTTCCAAACTCAGCATACCGTTTCGGCAAATCACGATAACTCCAAGGTTTTGTTTTATATATTTCGCAATGGTGTGGACAATTCATGGGTTTAAGAATAAATTCTTCTCCATCAGCAGGTGTTTTTATTGGCTGGAAACTATCTGCTCCATATTTTTCATAATGTCCAGAGGTAACGTATAACTCCTTGTTTCCAATATGAGGAGAAATTACTTGTTCGTAACCTGCTAAAGTTTGAGCATTTTTAAGAAAATTTTCAAGTCGTTCACGAAGATTTGTTCCTTTTGGAAGCCATAGAGGTAAGCCTTGGCCTACTTTTTTTGAGAATGCAAAAAGTTCAAGTTCTTTACCAAGTTTTCTATGATCACGTTTTTTAGCCTCTTCTAATAACATCAAATATTCACTAAGTTCTTTTTGTTTAGGAAATGAAATACCATAAATTCGTGTGAGTTGTTTCTTTGATTCGTCTCCTCTCCAATATGCACCTGCAACATTTAATAATTTTACCGCTTTGATGTGCCCTGAGTTTGGAATGTGCCCACCTTTGCATAAATCAGTAAAATCTGCATGATCACAAAAACTTATTTCACCGTCTTTTAAATTTTCAATTAATTCTAATTTAAAAGGATTGTTTTCTTTTTTATAATACTCAAGTGCATCTGATTTTGAACACATCCGCATTTTGAATTCAAACTTTTCTCGTGCAAAGCTTAGAAATTGTTTTTCCAAAGGGATCAAATCTTTTTCTGTAAATGAATAATTACCAAAATCAACATCGTAATAAAAACCATTCTCAATTGGAGGACCTATAGTAAGTTTAGCCTTTGGATAAACTGATAATATACTTTGAGCAAGAATGTGAGCAGATGAATGCCAAAATGCAGCTTTTCCCTCTGGATCTTTCCATGTAAACAGTTTGATATCTCCATTTTTTTCAAGCGGAGTTGAAACTTCAATAATATTTTTATTGAAAGAAGACGACAATACGTTTCTTGCAAGTCCCTCACTTATACTTTGAGCAATCTCAAATGGGGTAGTGCCTTTTTTGAAAGAACGTTTTGACTTGTCTGGAAAAGAAATTTCTATCATTATATTTTTAAAACTTAACAAAGATAGTTGGTCTTTATGAGTGTTACAATCATGTATCAAATATTCCTCTTTTTTTTCTCACCCAAAAAAGATTTAACAATAGCCATGATTCCCTTAAATCCCAAATAAAGGGCAATAAACAAAAATAGTAATCCGATACTGAGAACAAAGTAATATAAGGGATGGTCTTTGTTTTTAAAAGACTGATAAACAATTGTCGGTCCAATAAAGCAACTAAAAATTGAAATTGATACTAACCTGAATCCTTTTTTTAATAAATATTTGTCCAATTAAAATTAAAATTTTACAACATTCCACTTTTTAACAAAAAATTAATTTTTATTAATTGCATCTATTGCTTTTCTTACATTACCGTGAATTTTTAAGTACTTTTTTATTAAATTAATTTCTGCTCCTGTCGCATCGTAAACAATTTTTTCAGCTCGGTCTTGAAGCTTGTTATTTGTTAGTTGCATATCTACCATTTTATTTCCTCTGACATGACCCAATTGAATCATTGTTGCTGTTGTTATACTATTAAGGATAAGTTTTTGCGCTGTTCCTGCCTTCATTCTCGAACTACCTGTTAGATATTCAGGTCCTACAACAACTTCTATGGGAAAATCACTAAAATTAGCAAGTGGACTATTAATGTTACATACAATACAACCAGTTGTAATTCCGTTTTTTTGAGCATCTTTTAAACCACCAACAACATAGGGAGTTGTTCCTGATGCCGCAATACCTATAACAATATCTTTATTATTAATTTGAAATTTTTTTAAATCTTTCCATGCTTGTTTAGAATCATCCTCAGCTTTTTCTATTGAATTTCTCAAAGCATGATCTCCCCCAGCAATAAGTCCAATAACTTTATCTGAGGAGGTTCCAAAAGTAGGAGGGCACTCAGATGCATCTAAAACACCTAGTCTGCCACTTGTGCCAGCACCAATGTAGAAAAGCCGACCACCACTTTTTAGAATCTCCACAACTTTTGAAATTAGTTTAGCGGTTTTATCTTTTATCATACCGACGGCATTAACAGCATTCTTATCTTCCTGATGCATTCCGTCCAACAATTCAATGATAGTTTTTTTTTCTAAGTCACTGTGGTGTGATTCAGATTCAGTTATTTTTTCAAAAGCCATTTAGTACAAATTTAATTAACTAAATATACGAGACCTTATCCAATTTTTGAGTCAAGATTTTTTTTCAACTCAGAAAGAAACTGTTGTGTTGTAAGATAATGAGAACTATCTGTCTTTTTTCCATGAATTAAAACTGCTAAATCTTTAGTCATTTTCCCGCTTTCTACAGTTTCAATACATACATTTTCAAGCGTAAAACAAAAATTAATTAATTTTTTATTATCATCAAGTTTACCTCTATGAGCAAGTCCACGAGTCCATGCAAAGATTGATGCAATTGGATTTGTCGACGTTTCATTTCCTTGCTGATATTGTCTGTAGTGACGAGTCACAGTTCCATGAGCTGCTTCTGCTTCCATGGTTTTTCCGTCAGGTGTTACCAGTGTTGAAGTCATTAGCCCCAAAGAGCCAAAGCCTTGGGCTACCGTATCTGATTGAACATCACCGTCATAGTTTTTACATGCCCAAACAAAGCCACCACTCATCTTCATGGCCGCAGCTACCATATCATCTATTAAACGATGTTCGTATTTGATTCCAGAACTTTTAAAATCTTCCCTAAATTCATTATCATAAACTTCTTGAAAAATTTCTTTAAAGCGACCATCGTATGCTTTAAGTATTGTATTTTTTGTTGATAAATATAAAGGCCATTTTTTGTCAAGTGCCCTGTTCATACATGATCTTGCAAATCCATATATAGAGGAATCTATATTATACATACTCATCGCAACACCATTTTCTTTAAAATGATACACTTCCCAAGTTTTAGGGGTCCCTCCGTCATCAGGTGTAAAAGTCATAGTAAGTTTACCCTTACCTTTGGTTACGGTATCTGCAGCTTTATATTGATCCCCAAAAGCATGTCGTCCAATACAAATTGGCTTTGTCCATCCTTGAACATAACGAGGCACATTTTTCATTATAATTGGCTCACGGAATACTGTTCCACCTACGATATTCCTAATTGTTCCATTTGGTGATCTCCACATATTGGAAAGGTTAAATTCTTTAACTCGATCTTCGTCTGGTGTTATTGTGGCGCACTTTATTCCTACGTTATGTTTTTTTACAGCATGAGCGGCTTGAATGGTTATTTTATCTTCAGTGGCATCTCGAGAAGTTACTGAAAGATCATAATATTCAATTTTTATATCTAAATAGGGAAGTATAAGCTGTTCTTTGATAAATTTCCAGATTATTCGAGTCATCTCGTCTCCATCCATCTCTACTATTGGATTAACAACTTTAATTTTTGTCATTAGTTTAAATTTTTGGTCATGCAAAGGGTCATACTCTGAACCAGAATGTTTAAATTAAACCTTCCTAAAAATAAAACGGTAATACCTTAATTTTATTATAATTCTTTGATTCTTGCTTTTTTACCCCTGAGGTTTTTAAAGTAGTAAATTCTTGATTTACGTACTTTACCTTTTTTATTAACCTCAATCTTTTCTATTGTCGGTAAATTTATGGGAAATATGCGTTCTACTCCTATGGTCCCTGACATCTTTCTAATAGTAAAGGTTTTCGATAGACCCTGTCCTTTTATTTGAATAACAGTTCCTTTGAAAAATTGTGTACGAACTTTTTCTCCTTCCCTAATTTGGTAGTAGACGGTTATAGTGTCTCCTGTTTTAAATTCTGGAAGGTTTTTTTTTATTATGAATTCTTTTTGAACAAAATCTAAGAGTGGTTCCATACAAAAGTTAACTTTAAATCACGATTTAATTACACTGCAGTATTTAAAATATCACTGTTAACAGGTTGCAAAATTAAACTTTATTTTGATGTAGACAATATGCTTAAGCATTATTTAACAATCATTAAGTTAATAATGGTTACTTTAAAAGATCGGGCCTACGTTTTTGAGTATTTTTTAAAGATTTTTCCTCACGCCAATTATTTATCAATGATGCATTACCTGACAACAATACATCAGGCACCTCCCATCCATTATAATTTGCAGGGCGGGTATATATTGGTGGAGCTAAAAGATCATCTTGAAAACTATCAGTAAGGGCAGATGATTCGTCACCAAGTACACCAGGAATTAATCGGACAATACAATCACACAAAATTGTTGCAGCTAATTCACCCCCTGAAAGAACAAAATCCCCTATTGATACTTCATCTGTAATTAGGTGATCACGTACTCGTTGGTCTACACCTTTATAATGCCCACATAACATTATTATATTTTCTAATGTTGAGAAATGATTGATTTTTTTTTGGTTGAGTTTCTCCCCATCAGGAGTTAGATAGATTACTGAGTCATAACTTCTGCTTTTCTTCAACATCTTTATACAATTGTCTATTGGCTGAACCATCATAACCATCCCTGCTCCACCTCCAAAAGGATAGTCGTCTACTTGTTTGTGTTTATTTGTTGCATAATTTCTTAAGTTATGAAAATGAATATCAGCTTTCCCAGAATTTATTGCCCTCTTAAGGATAGACGATTCAAAAGGACTTTTAATAAGATCGGGAAATAATGTAATGATATCTATGCGCATTACTATTTATTTTATATTCAAAGATAAAATGGGATTCAAGAATTTTGAATAATCGTCTTTCAATTAAATTCCTAGAATTGTAATATTATTTTTTCTTTTTCACCGTTTGGATTCAAAAATAATATGCTTTCCAAATCACTTACTTTATAACCTTTAACATCTGACAAGACATTCACTTTTTGCCCATTAACTTCTAATATTACATATCCACTATCAATACCATTTTGGTAAAGCCTACGGTTGTTCATATTTGAAATGTAGAGACCATAATCAGTATTAAATTTTCGTCTCTGTTCTGAATTTAGTTCTCTCACCTCCATATAAAAGAAAATAGCTCTATTAATTTTCTCTAATCGAACATTTACTTTTTTCTCTTTTCCGTCACGTTTATATAACACTATAACCTTTTCTCCAGGTCTTTTACTGGCAAGATAACCTGATAAATCTGCAAACTTATTTATAGTAATACCATCAACACTTTTAATTATATCTCCAGATTTCAGTCCAGCTAAATCTGCACCCAAGCCTTTTTCTAAATCTGTAATATAAAAACCTTCTGTTTCGTCAACTTTGAAAAGTGCAGCTGATTGTGCGTCCAGCGCCTGACCCACGACTCCTAAAAGACCTTTTTGAACATCTCCATATTCAATTAGATCTTCAAAAACTTTTCTTGCTACATTACTTGGTACAGCAAAAGAATAACCAACAAATCCACCAGAAACAGAAGTAATAGCCGTATTAATGCCAATTAATTCACCCTGTGTATTTACTAAGGCACCCCCACTATTTCCTCTATTTACTGCAGCATCTGTTTGGATGTATGATTCATTGACACCATCTCTTTTATTGAGATCTCTTGATTTAGCACTTATGATACCCGCAGTAACTGTAGAATTTAAATTAAAAGGATTACCAACAGCTAATACCCACTCTCCAATTCTAGTTGCATCAGAATTTCCAAAAAAAACATAAGGTAACTTTTTATCAGTGTCAATCTTGAGGACAGCTATATCTGTATCCGGATCAGTTCCGATTATGGTTGCTTTAAAAGACCTATTGTCGTTCGTAGTTATTTCAATTTCGTTGCTATTTTCTATAACATGGTTATTTGTAATTATATAACCATCAGGTGATACGATAACTCCCGAACCTGTACCAATTCTTTCAGGTAATTCCTCTTCATCGTAAAAATATTTATAAAATGATGGTAAGCTTGAACTAGAAGAGCTTGTGTTTTTAACATGTACTACAGCATTTATAGTTTTCGAAGCAGCAACAGTAAAATCTGTGCTTTCAGCTGGTATAGTAGAGGTGTTTATTTTATAATTAGCTGGAATTAAACTATAATTCTTTTGGTTATTTAGCTCTATTTTCGACTTTACAAAATAATTATCATATATAAAAATTGAAGAAATAGTACTAAAAATTGCGATTGTGAATATTTTTAAGAATAATTTCATTTTTCAAATTTTTCAACAAATTTAATGAAATAAAGTATTAATGATTTTGCTTTAACTACTCTTTAACACCTTTTAAAATGACTACATTTGTTTTTACATGAATTTAAAATTTGACAAATACCAAGGAGCTGGAAATGACTTTATTATTTTGAATAATTTCGATGGTTTATTTTCAAAATTAAGTGAACATCAATTTAGGGAAATGTGTGACCGTCATAACGGGATTGGTGCAGATGGTATTATTCTACTTGAACCTGGAAATAATGTCGACTTTCAAATGGAATATTACAATTCTGATGGTAAGCTCAGTTCTCTCTGTGGAAATGGGGCAAGGTGTGCCGTTTTGTATGCTTATAAGAATAAGATAATTGGTGAAAAAACCAAATTTAAGGCAATCGACGGTATACATGAGGCTTGGCTAACAAGTTCTGAAAAAGTAAAAATTCAGATAAATGAGATAAAAAAAATTTTAAAGCATAAAGAATCATTTGTAATTAATACAGGATCACCACATTATGTTCAGATTATGGATAATATTTCAGATTTAAATGTAAAGAAAAAAGGTTCAGAGATTCGTTATTCTAAAGATTTTATTCCTGAAGGAATAAATGTAAATTTTCTACAGAAAAGAAATAATTCTAATTTTTTAATTAGAACTTATGAGCGAGGAGTTGAAGACGAGACTCTTGCATGTGGCACTGGAGCAGTAGCAGCAGCTATTGTTATGCACAATATTGGTGAGACATCAGGGAAAACAAATTTAGAAATAGGGACTCTTGGTGGAAGCTTAAATGTTAATTTTGATTATCAAAACTCTGTCTACAAAAATATTTTTCTAGAAGGCCCCGCTAATTATGTTTTTTCTGGTACATATAAAATATGAAAATTAAAGATCTTTTTTTGAGGGCATTAGAACCATCTGATATTAAGATTTTGATGAAATTAGAAAATGATGAGAGTTATTGGAAATATTCAAATACAACCGAACCATTTTCAGAAAAAATACTTACTAGTTTTATATCAGAACAAAAACGTGACATTTTTGAAGTAAAACAAAAAAGATATGTAATTTCCAGCCAAAAAATCCCGACTTTGGGTTTTATAGACCTATTTAATTTTGAGCCTTTACATAGAAGAGCAGGTGTTGGGATTATAATTATTGAAAAATTTAGAGGTAAAGGGCTAGGTAAGAAAGCACTTGATTTGTTAATCAGCCACTCTAAGAAAAATTTAAATATAAATTGTCTTTTTGCAAATATTGCTTTTGAAAATAAAGCTAGTATCAGTTTATTTAAAACTTCTGGTTTTATAAAAGTTGGTTTGAAAAAATCATGGAACTTTTACAACAATAGTTTTCATGACGAATATCTTTATCAAAAATTGTTGTCGTAAATGTATAAACGGAGAGTTATAGTTCTATTAAGCCTAACACTTTCAATTATTGGTTTTTATTTTTTTATCCGTTTTTATCAAGTTTTTTTCTGGTCAAATACAAAATTCAATAATAAATATTCATTCGTTTTTATTGACAGAGATGATAATGTAGATTCACTTTTAACGCAACTAAAACCAATACTTAAATCTTTAAAAGATTTCACAATAGTGGCTGAAAAAAAAGGATATTTTTTTAAAATCCGACCTGGTAAATATAAAATTAAAAAGAGTATGAGCAATAATACCATTGTAAATATTCTTCGCTCAGAACGTCTAACAACCAAAGTTATATTTAACAATCAAGAACGTCTAGAAAATTTAGCAGGTCGAATATCTGAGCAAATTGAGGCAGACAGTATTGAATTATTGAACGCATTTAAGGATGAAAAATTTTTAAAATTGAATGGGTTTTCTTCTACTACCGCTCTCGCTATGTATCTTCCTAATACTTACAATTTATTTTGGGATGTAACCGTTGAGGATTTTAGAAAAAGAATGCTTGAATATTACAATTTATTTTGGAACGAGGAAAGAATTCAAAAAGCAAATGCTTTAAAATTGAATCCGATTCAAGTTTACATTTTAGCCTCAATAGTTCAAAAAGAATCTTTACGTCCTGAAGAACAAAATAAAATTGCAGGAGTTTATATTAATCGTTTAAATAAAAATATGAAACTTCAAGCTGATCCAACTGTGATATATGCTATTAAAAAGAAAGAAGATAACTTTAACAAAGTTATCAGAAGGGTTCTATATAAAGACCTTAAATTAAATTCACCCTACAATACTTATCGTTACAGTGGTTTAACCCCAGGACCTATTTGTATGCCAAACCTTTCAACTATAGAAGCAGTACTAAATCCAGAAAGTCATGATTATCTTTATTTTGTAGCATCTCCAACTAATCCAGGTTTTCATCTTTTTTCAAAAAATCTTTCAGAACATAATAAAAATAAAAGGCTTTACACTAAATGGTTAAATAGTAAGAAATTATTTCGTTAACTCCCTCTTTCAATAATAAAAATACAAGGGCGTTTATTTAGATTAGGTTTATTTTTTTTCCATTCTAGAACTGTTTGTGTTTTTATATATTCCGAGTCAAGACTGAGATCACATGCGACACAAAATCTAGTATTATTATTTAGTGCTTTGAGTGCATCCAAAAAAAAAGTATCGCTCCTGTAAGGTGTTTCTATGAATATTTGAGTTTGATTTTTGCTAATTGCAATTTGTTCGAGTTTTTTTAAATCTTTTAATTTTCGTTTTTTTTCTATTGGAAGGTATCCATTAAATGAAAAGTTTTGTCCATTCATTCCAGAACTCATCAATGCTAAAATTATTGAGGAAGGGCCAACGTGAGGTTTAACTATTATTCCAGATTCGTGAGCTTTTGATATAATTAAGGCCCCTGGATCAGCAATTCCAGGGCATCCAGCATCAGAAAGAAGACCCATTGAGATACCACTAAAACATGGATCTAAATAATTCTCCAGTTCAGTTTTAGATGTAGATTTATTTAATATTAAAATATTTAACTCATCTTGATTTTTCTCTGGAACAATTTTCTTAATAAATCGGCGAGCATTACGTTCACTTTCAACGATAAAATTGGTTAAGCTTGAAATTTCTTTTTTTACTGAAATTGGAATGACTTGAAAAGGAGGGGTTTTTCCAATCGGAGTTGGAAATAAATGCAAGATACCTTTTCTAATTTTTTTTCCTTCCATAATTAAAACCAGTTATTATTTACTTGAAAGGAGGCTTTGTTAAAATTATAAATGGTGACTTTTAAAATCTTGCATGAGAAAAAACATCTCATGGTATAAGTATCTAAGGTGATAGTTTTTGGCTCAAATCCTCTACATATTTACGAAACTGTTTATCAGTAAATGTCAAATTATCTACAGTTTTACATGCATGGAGAACTGTAGCATGATCTCTTTTACCAATCTGACTTCCAATACTTGCCAAGGAGGCCTTTGTAAATTTTTTTGCAAAGTACATTGCAAGTTGTCGGGCCTGAACAATATGCCTCCTCCGAGTTTTTGATTGAAGAGTTTCTATATCCATTTGAAAGTAGTCTGAAACTACTTTTTGTATATAATCAATTGAAACCTCTCTCTTTGTGTTTTTCACAAATTTCATCACTATATCTTGAGCGAGTTCTTGAGTAATTTCTACTTTATTAAAAGAAGATTGGGCAATTAGAGAAATTATTGCACCTTCTAATTCACGAACATTAGTTTTTATATTTTTTGCGACATATTCAACTACGTCTTCGTTTATTGTTACACCATCTCTATAGAGCTTGTTTTTTAAAATCGATATACGAGTTTCGAAATTTGGTAATTGGAGTTCTGCAGATAGACCCCACTTAAACCTAGAAAGAAGACGCTGCTCAATATCTTGCATATCAACCGGTGCTTTATCTGATGTAAGAACTACTTGTTTTCCATTTTGGTGTAAGTGGTTGAAAATGTGAAAGAATACATCTTGGGTTCCTGTTTTCCCTGAGAGGAATTGAACATCATCTATAATAAGTACATCTAACAATTGGTAAAAATGGATAAAATCATTTCTCGTATTTTTTTTAACTGCTTCAATATATTGTTGGGTAAATTTTTCTGCTGCAATATAAAGAACTGTTCTGTCTTGATATTTTTCCTTTATCTCCACTCCGATAGCATGTGCAAGATGAGTTTTTCCCAAACCTACGCCACCGAAAATTAAAAGAGGGTTAAAAGATGTTCCGCCTGGTTTAGAGGCTACAGCTAAAGCTGCTGAGCGAGCTAGCCTGTTTGAATCACCTTCTAAAAAATTCTCAAAATTATAACTCGGATTTAGCTGAGACTCAATTTGAAGATTTTTTATACCAGGAATTACAAAGGGGTTTTTTAGTTCAGAGATTTGAGAATTAAGGGGTGCTTCAACGCTTTGAGGAGATAGTCCAGCTTTATTGTTACTAGGTATATTTTCTGTAAAAGCAACCTTACTGCCAAAAGTATTTTCCATCCTTATTGAGTAAATCAAACGAGCATCTTCTCCTAACTCTTTTTGTAAAGCAGTTTTCAACAACTTAATGTAATGCTCCTCTAGCCATTCATAAAAAAATTTACTTGGAACTTCTATACTGAGAACATTATCGTTAAGCCTAACTGGTTTAATTGGTAAAAACCATGTTTTATATGCTTGGGGTTGTATGTTGTCTTTTATAAAAGCAAGGCATTTATCCCAAACAGAGGAGGCACTAATGTTCATTTATTTTTATTCTTTTTTTATTAGAGTTATGGTTAATTTGAACATGTAACGTTCAACACAAATATTCATTAAAAAAACAAAAAAAAAAAATGAAATAGCTATTGAATATTAAGTTTTTTTTTTAGATATTCTAACGAGCTAGTTTTCTAGTAAAAATTGCTTTAATCTTATCATATTCCAAAATTTTAAATTATATGAATTATACTACAAAAGATGTTCAAGTTCGTTATGTTGAGACTGATCAGATGAGCTTTGTCCATCATAGCAATTATTTAAAATATTTTGAATTAGCTAGGTTAGAATGGCTAAATGTTCTAGGTATATCATACTCATATCTTGAGGAAAGTGGAATTCTGATGCCTGTAGTTAGAGCCTCAGCTGAATACATTAGGCCACTTTTTTTTGATGAAAATTTTAAAATTACTATTTCCTTAACGGATCCCCCAAAATCAACTTTGAAATTCAAATATCTAGTTTTTAAAAATAAAAATGTAATTGTATGTAAAGGAGAAACTGTTCTCGCTTTTTTATCTAAAAAAACTAATCGTCCAACAAGATGTCCATTAATTTTGATGGATAAGTTCAGTTAAAGTAAAAATCTAGCTTATCTCCTTTTATATCCTTTGAAAATGATATGTTTTTATTGAGATTTGGTGAGCTAATTCCTTTTTTTATTTTTTTTGAACTTGTAAAAACTCTTGCCTCATCCCAATATCCTGACTCAATAAATTTTTCTAGTGTTTTCTTTCCTCCCTCAATAATAATCGATTGTATATTATTTAAATAACAAAACAATAAAAATTTTCTAATGTTGAAAGGTTTTATAATTATATACTTTTTACCATTTATTAAATCCATTTCTTTTTTCGTATTAAAAAAAATTGTTGGTTCTTTATCTTCAATAACAAATGAATTAGCAGGTGTTCTATTATTTGGATCAAAAACTAATCTTAGAGGATTATTTCCTTTATAATGTCTGTTAGTTAACTTTGGATTATCATTTATAACTGTTTGAACACCAACAAGAATTGCAGCCTCTTGACTGCGCCATTTGTGAACTATTTTTCGAGAGTAAGCATTAGATATCCAAAACATTTTTCTTGATTTTTTTTCTTCATCTATCGGAGCTATAAAATCATCTGCTGTTTTAGCCCATTTTAAAATAATATATGGGCGTTTTTTTTGGCAATATGTTAAAAAACGTCTATTAACAAAGTCAGTTTCCTTCTTCAATACACCATATTTTACAATACAACCTGACTTCTGGAGAATTTTTACTCCATTTCCACTAACGTTTGGATTTGGATCAATTGAACCAATTACTATTTTTGGAATTGAGAATTTTTTGATAGTATCAACACAAGGTGGGGTTTTACCATGATGAGTGCAAGGTTCTAAATTTACATACATTGTACTTTTTGAAAGAAGAGATTTATCTTTCACATTAGAAATAGCTTTAATTTCGGCATGGTGCTCACCTGCTTTTTCATGCCACCCTTTACCTATAATTTTGTCTTTATAAACTATTATTGCCCCAACAATTGGGTTAGGATAAGTTTTTCCTAGACCATTTTTTGCTAAATCCAAGCATTGCTTCATGAAATATTCATCAGTAAATTTTTTTGAAGCCATAATCAAATTTGTTTTATTTCTAATAAAATCATTTAATATTTGAGTATGAATATAAATTTAATACTAATAAAAATTTATAAATATTAAGGTGAAGTTATTATAATAGTATTTTAAAGGGCTAATATTTTGCGAGCTAAGATATTTTTTTTAAATCTGTATAAATATCCTACGATAAGGTGAAAAATAATAACCCTTTTTAAAAAAGAGGAAAATAAGAATGACTATAACAGATGGCAAAAATTTTTTTTTAAAGAGTTTAAAGAAAATATACAGTGTTGAAGAAGTTTTATATTATTATAAAATTATATTAAGAGAAGTTTTTGAAAGAAATGAATTACATCTCGCCTTAAACCCAAATTCAATTTTAAAAAAATCAGAATGCATCTTTTTAAATAAGGCTATTGAAAATCTTTTAGTTCAAAGACCAATTCAGTATATAATTGGAAAAGCATTTTTTCGTTCGTTGACTTTAAATGTGAATGAAAATGTTTTAATTCCAAGGCAAGAAACTGAAGAGTTAGTAGATTGGGTAATAGAAGATTTTCGTGGTAATTCAATTAAAAAAAAAATAATAGATATAGGAACTGGTTCCGGCTGTATTGCAATTTCACTAGCAAAAGAATTAAAAAATAATATGATTTATGGTCTTGATAATGATGATGCAATTTTAGATTTAGCAAGACAAAATTCAAAAAATATTAATGTCTATGTAAATTTTTTTAAAAAGGATATTAATTTTTTGAATTCATTAAATCTGAAAATTGATGTTATAGTTTCTAATCCACCATATGTTTTAAAAGAAGAAAAAAAAAACATGAAATTAAATGTACTTGATTATGAGCCTCACACGGCAATATTTGTTAACGACGAAGACCCCTTAAAGTTTTACAGATTAATTTTAGATTATGCAAAGTTAAATCTTAAAAAATCTGGACTTATATATTTTGAGATTAATCCTTTATTATTTAATGAGCTAAAAAAATTGATCTATCAATATAATTTTAAAATAAAACAACGAATAGATATCTTTGGAAAAATTCGAATGCTTCGCCTCCAAAGATCATTGTGATGTACGATATACGAAAAAAAATAGATTTTCTTAGAAAAGAATTACATAATCATAATCATAGATATTATGTTGAGGATAGTCCGGTTTTAACTGATCTAGAATTTGATAAAATGCTTAAGGAGCTTGAAAAATTAGAAGCTGAAAATCCTCAATTTTTTGATCCTAACTCTCCAACTCAAAGAGTAGGTGGTTCCATAACAAAATCTTTTAAGTCTTCATCACATAGATATCCAATGTATTCTCTATCTAATACATACACTAAAGATGAGTTGATAAAATGGGAAGAAAGAATCATTAAGATCTTAGGTGAGGATACACCCTTATCTTATTCTTGTGAGTTGAAATTTGATGGAGCCTCAATAAATCTTTTATACCAAGAAGGAGAATTAGTTAAAGCTTTAACAAGAGGAGATGGCTTACAAGGTGATGAAATAACTAATAATATAAAAACAATTAATACTATACCTTTAAAATTAAAAGGAGAATACCCCAATTTTTTTGAAGTACGTGGTGAAATAATTTTGACAACTGAAGATTTCAATAAAATGAATTTGCGAAGAGTAGAACGTGGGGAACCTATATACAGTAATCCTAGAAATACAGCATCAGGAAGTTTAAAATTACAAGACAGTAGCCAAGTTGCTAGACGTCCATTAAAATGTTTTATATATGCTGTTGCAGGAGATGAACTGAATTTATATGATCAATTTGAAGTATTAAAAAAAGCTAGAGAATGGGGATTCAAGGTTCCTAATTCTGCAAGACTTGTTGATTCTATTGAGAAAGTTTTTGAATTTATAAAATATTGGGATTCTGAAAGAAACAAATTAGATTATGATATTGATGGTGTAGTCATAAAAGTTAATAGTTTATCTCAGCAAGAAAAATTAGGTTATACAGCAAAAGCTCCACGCTGGGCAATAGCTTATAAATATAAAGCAGAGCAAGCAACAACTAAATTAGAAGGAGTACATTATCAAGTAGGAAGAACAGGAGCCATAACACCAGTTGCAAGGCTTAAACCAATTTTGATTTCAGGAACTTTGGTGAAACGAGCTTCTTTACACAATTCAGATCAAATAGAAAAATTAGACTTGAGACTTGGCGATAAAGTTTATGTAGAAAAAGGAGGAGAAATTATACCAAAAATTACAGGAGTTAAAGAAGTACAAAGAGGAGATTTATCAAATAAAATAATTTTTATAAATAAATGTCCAGAATGTAATTTTCCTTTGAAACGTGAAAAAGGAGAAGCCCAACATTATTGTAAAAATGAAACTGCTTGCCCTCCTCAACAAATTGGAAAAATTCAACATTTTATTAGTAGAAAGGCATTAGACATTGATGGTTTAGGATCAGAAACAGTAAGCTTGTTTTATAATGCTGGGTTAATATCTAATATTGCAGACCTTTATAGACTAGATAAAGAAAAAATTATGCCGCTGGAAGGTATGGCAGAAAAATCAGCTAACAACATTATTAATGGTATAAAAAAATCTCTTGAAAAACCCTTTTCAAAGGTTCTTTTTGGCTTAGGTATAAGATTTGTTGGTGAAACTGTAGCAAAAAAACTAGCCCAAGTATATAAGTCAATTGATAAATTGGTACTGGCCACAAAAGAGGATTTAATTAATACTGAGGAGATTGGTGAAAAAATAGCTCAAAGTGTTATAGATTACTTTTCTAATAAAGACAATTTAGACCTTATTATCTCTTTAAAATCATTTGGATTTAAAATGGAATCTTCTACCTCTCAAAATAGTAATCACCCAGCATTTTATGAAAAGAAATTTGTTGTCTCGGGAGTTTTTGATGCTTTTAGTCGAGAAGAAATTATAATTGAAATTGAAAGGCTTGGTGGAATTTCTGTTACATCTATATCAAAAAAAACTGACTTTCTTCTTGCCGGAAGAGGAATTGGTCCAAAAAAAGAAATAAAAGCAAAAAGTTTAAAAATCCCAATTCTTTCTGAAAATGACTTCAATAAATTAAGAAAATCCTGAGCATTGAAAATTGTTATATTTATAACAAATTAAATTTTATTCTTAACTACAATCTAAATTTTTAAAAACCCAATTGGTTAAAATACATTTGTAAGATGATTAATTTTTTTAAAAATATTTTTTTAAAATATAAATTGAAAAAAAGACTCAAAGTATTAAAATTTCAATCAAAAGGTGAGATTAAATCTTTAGATTCGATGCTAATTTTAACCTCAAATAATGAGTTTGATGAAAACATTTTTTTTTCTTTAGCGGAATCATTAAAAATTTCAACCAAAAAAATAACTCTTGTTGTGATTAGTGACAAAAAATTACCTAAAGCCATAACAAAATTCGGACAAATTATAAATCTCACTAAAGAAAGAGTTGGTTTGTTTGGAACATTAGATAAGGAGATGCTTAAATTTTTTGACCAAAAATTCGACCTATTAATAAACTATTTTTCTTTAAGTGATATATTTCCAGAATTTATTAGTGCTAGTTGTTCTTCTAAATTGCGACTTGGTTTTTATGAAGTCAACCATGAAATTAGTGATATCGTATTTAATTTAAATTTAAAAGATAAACAAGCTTTTTTAAATGAATCTATAAATTATTTAAACTCTTTTTTAAAAAAATGAATTTTAAGGGGTTAGGTGTAGCAATGATTACACCATTTGATTATAAAGGTAAAGTCGATTATGATTCTATTCCTGAAATTGTTGAAAATATAATTTCTGGTGGTGCTGATTATTTAGTTTTAATGGGAACTACAGCCGAAGTTCCATGTCTTTCAAGTAAAGAAAAAAAGAATATTGTTAATGTCGTTTCTAGAGTTAACCAAAATAGGTTACCCATGATTGTTGGGATTGGAGGAAATAATACATCTAGAGTTATATCTGAAATTAGTCAAACCGATTTGTCACCTTTTGGAGCAATATTATCAGTTTCACCATATTATAATAAACCATCGCAAGAAGGTATTTACTCCCATTTTTCAGAGATTGCAAATATTAGTCCACTTCCAATTATTATCTATAATGTTCCATCAAGAACTGGTAGTTCTGTAAACCCGTCAACTTTTATTCGTTTGTGTGAGGAAAATGAAAAAATTTATGCGATAAAAGAATCAAGTGGTGATTTATCGCTCGCAAAAGAAATAATAAAAAATTCATCTCCAGAAATTCAAGTTATATCGGGAGATGATGCTATGACTTTACCCATACTTTTAACTGGGGGAGTTGGTACAATATCTGTTCTGGCAAATGCTTTACCAAAACCAATTGTAAACTTGTTTAAACATGTTAAAAATGGAAATCTAAATGAAGCTTATGAATTAAATCACCATTTAATGGATATAATTAGATTATTATTCGAGGAAGGTAATCCTGTTGGAATAAAGTGCCTAATGGAACTCATGGGTACTTGTAAAAAAAATGTTCGCCTACCACTCGTAAGTGCTTCATCAGATTTGATTAATAAAATGGAAGAGACTTTGAACAATAGCATATTTAATTTTTCTTAAGATCAATAATATATAATTTCGATTATTGTTGATAATTAGTAATTTTATAAGATGAACAAAAGGATAGTATTTTTTATCATCTCAGTTTGCTTTTCAAATATTTTTTTTTCTTGTAGTGATTATCAGAAACTATTAAATAGCGATGATGCATCAGAAAAATACAAACAAGCTGAAGTATATTATAACGCTGGGGAATATCGAAAGGCTAATCGTCTTTTTGAACAAATTATCCCTAAATATAGGGGAAGACCACAATCACAAAGAATAATCTTTTTTTTTGCCGAAACCTATTTTCAAACAAAAAGTTATAGCCTTGCTGCATACCAATATGAGAATTTTGTTAAAAGTTATCCCAAGAGTGAGCGAGTACTTGAGGCAATATTTAAAGCAGCAAAATGCTATTATCTACAGTCCCCGACTTATAGTCTTGACCAAGACGAAACTTACAATGCGATAGAAAAACTTCAAGTTTTCATAAATTTGTACCCGGATTCTGAATATTCTCCTGATGCAAATCAGATGATATCAGAGTTGCAAGAAAAGTTAGAAAAAAAAGATTTTGAAATAGCAAAACAATATTTTACCATACGCGATTACAGAGCAGCTGTAAAAGCAAATGAAAATTTTATTGCTGGTTTTCCTGGGACAAAGTTTAGGGAAGAATCGATGTATATTAAATTTTTATCGTTATACGAAATAGCGGTTAATAGTATTTTATCCAAAAAGAAAAAGAGATTAGATGAATTAAAACAACAATACGACTTAATTTTACGTTATTACCCTGAAACACTTTTTTTGGAAGATTTAAATAAGAAAATGGAAAGGGTAAACATTGAATTATCAAACTTTAATTTAACAACAAAAATATCACTAAATAATTATGACAAAGTATAGAGAATCAAAAGCAGCACAAACAACCAAAACATACAATCGTAATGAATTGGAAATAAAAACCAAGAATATTTATGAAGCCCTTTCTATTATAGCTAAAAGATCACAACAGATTAATTTAGATATAAAAAAAGAATTACATGAAAAACTTGATGAATTTGCAACACACAATGACAGTTTAGAAGAGATTTTTGAGAATAAAGAACAAATAGAGGTTTCCAGATTTTATGAAAGATTGCCTAAACCACATGCAATGGCTATTGAGGAGTGGTTAAAAGATAAAATTTATTCTCGTCAGACTGATGATTCCAAATAATATCCCATGAGTCTTTTAGGAGGCAAAAAAATTATCTTGGGAATTTCTGGTGGAATAGCTGCATATAAGACTCCAATTCTTGTTCGCGAACTTATTAAACAGGATACTAATGTGCGAGTTGTTATGACCCCAGCATCAAAAAAATTTGTAACTCCATTAACACTTTCTACAGTATCTAAAAACCCAGTACTTTCATCATTTGAATCTTATAGTCAAGACAATCCTATGTGGAATGACCATGTTGAAATCGGGTCATGGGCTGATCTTTTACTCATAGCACCAGCAACATCAAATACTATTTCGTCAATGGTTAATGGACGCTGTAATAATTTATTGTTAGCTGTATATCTTTCTGCTAAATGTAAAACATTTATTGCTCCATCTATGGATCTAGATATGTATGACCACCCTTCAAATCAAAAAAATCTAAAAAAATTAAAAACTTACGGGAATATTATTATGCCAGTTGGAAAAGGTCAGCTAGCAAGTGGTCTCTATGGAAATGGGAGAATGCTTGAACCAAATCAAATTATATCTTTTTTGATTAACCATTATAAATCAAACCTACCCTTAACCGGTAAAAATGTTTTGATAACATCCGGTCCAACTTATGAGCAAATTGATCCTGTTCGCTTTATTGGTAATAACTCATCAGGAAAAATGGGCTTTGCACTTGCTGAAGTAGCTGCAAGCCAAGGAGCTAATGTTATTCTTATTACAGGACCTACGAATGAAAAAATTCATAATTCTTTGATCAAAGTTCATCCAGTGCTTAGTGCTGATAACATGTATGAAGCGGTTAAAAAACACTATGCTGATTGTGACATTGCCATTGCATCAGCGGCAGTCTCAGATTTTAGAGTTAAGTCTCCAGAAAAGAAAAAAATTAAAAAATTTCAAGGTAAAAGAAGTCTTGAACTAGTACCTACAAAAGACGTTTTGGCTTACATGGGGCGAAATAAAAAAAATCAGTTTCTAGTTGGTTTCGCATTAGAGACAGACAACGAACTCGAAAATGCAAAAATTAAGTTAAAGGAAAAAAATTTAAATGCAATTGTTTTAAATTCTTTAAATGACAAAGGAGCAGGTTTTTCCTCTAATACTAATAAGATTTCTTACATTAAAAAGAATGATTTAGTAAAAAAATTTCCACTTCAATCAAAATTAGAGTGCGCCAAAAGTATATTTGAACAAATATTATCTTAATGAAAAAAAATTTATGTGTATTATTTGCTTGTGTTCTTAGCTTTCAAGTTACTTCCCAAGAGTTAAATGCTCAAGTCATAGTAAATTCAGATCTAGTAAATCAAACAAATCAACAGATATTTAAGACCTTAGAACGCGCCCTTAAAGAATTTATTAATACTCAAGTTTGGACAGAAAAAGTTTTTTTAAATCAAGAAAAAATTAACTGCTCGTTTGTATTTAATCTTTCTGCCTACAGTAACGATCAATTTGAAGCTACACTTCAAGTCCAATCTGAAAGACCAGTATATCAAACAAGTTATGATAGTCCTGTTTTAAATTTTTTAGACAAGGATATTACTTTTTCTTATCAAGAGTTTCAACCCCTTTTTTTTAATGAATCTAGTTTTGAATCCAATTTAATTTCTTTGATTAGCTTTTATGCATATGTAATAATTGGTCTTGATGCGGATACTTTTTTGCAGAATGGAGGTAACAGATATTTTGAAAAAGCTAGGCAAGTTGTAAATCTTGCACAGAGTTCTGTTGGAAAAGGATGGAAACCTGGAGATGGTCTTAGGAATAGATTTTGGTTAATTGATTCTTTAAGGTCAAATACTTTTAAAGAATACCGTCAGACCATGTATAATTATCATCGTTCTGGATTAGACCAAATGACTAATGACCCTATTGCTGGAAAAAAAGCTTTAATGCTTTCAATTCAAAACTTAGAACCATTATTTCAGAGAAGGCCAAATGCATTTTTATTACAATTATTTTTTGATGCTAAGGTTGAGGAAATAGTAAATTTATTCCAAGAAGGACCAAAGATAGATTTTAAAGAAACAGAAGACGTTTTAAAGAAAATCGCTCCGTTTTTTGGAGGTAGATGGAAGCAAATCAAAGCATAATTTTGTATATTTTATTTTTAAAAAAAATCAGATTTGCTTACTAAATTAAAAATAAAAAACTTCGCTATAATTGAAGATTTAGAGGTTAATTTTTCTGGAGGTATGACATGTATTACAGGTGAGACAGGTGCTGGCAAATCAATCCTATTAGGAGGCTTATCTCTTGTTTTAGGAAAACGTGCTGACCTATCAAACATGTTTGATTCATCAAGAAAATGTATAGTTGAAGCAGTATTTCAAATTAATCAATACACTCTTAAGCCATTATTTGATAAATATGACCTAGATTATTATGATGAAACAGTTTTAAGACGTGAAATTTTACCTCATGGTAAATCAAGAGCTTTTGTTAATGATACGCCCGTTAATTTAAATTTGTTAGAAAAGATAAGTCTAAATTTAATTGATATTCATTCCCAAAATGATACACAAACATTATTGGAAAATGAATATCAAATTGAAGTTTTAGATGCTTTAGCTGGTAACGAAGAATTACTAAAGAAATATCAAAATACATTGATATTGTTTAAAAAACTGTGTCAAAGAGTATAAGGAACTACATTTTTCTCAATCTCAAGTTCAAAAAACATTTGAGCTTGATAAATTTTTACTAGAAGAGTTAAACTCTTCCAAATTAGAAATTGGAATGCAAGAAGAACTTGAGGAAAATATAAACGAATTGAGTAGTGTTGAGTATTTGCAAAAAACTATAGCAAATTCAATACAAATGGTCGAATTAGAGTCCTTTGGACTTTTAGATAAATTTAAGGAGCTTGTTAAAAATATTAATGGGATTTACGAAAAATCAAAGAAATATGAGGATTTAAATAATCGCGTTGGTATTTTATCAATTGAATTAGAAGATATTTTAGAGAGTCTTAAATCGCAATTTGACATGTTAGAAACCAATCCAGAAAAATTAGATGAATTAAATTCAAGGATTGATCATTTAAATTCACTTTATCAAAAACATAAAGTCAAAAATGTAGAAGATTTAATTTTCATAAAACAAAAGCTTGAAAAAACCATTTATCACAATTCGAAATTTGAAGAAAATTTACTTTATCTTGAAAAAAAACAGAAAAATCTAGAAAATACTTTAAGAAAATATAGCAGTGAACTATCATTCAATCGAAAGAAGACCATATCAATTTTAGAAAAAGAACTTAAATTGTTAGTTACTAAGATGGGTATGGATCAAGCTACATTCAAAATTCAATTAGATAAAGGGAGCGAGTTTTATAATAATGGTACTGATGAAATTTCATTTATGTTTAGTGCTAACAGAGGAAGTGATTTTAAAACATTAAAAAAAGTTGTTTCGGGTGGTGAATTATCGCGAATTATGTTAGCTATAAAGTCAATATTGTCACAATATAAAAAATTACCAACACTAGTGTTTGATGAAATTGATACGGGTGTATCTGGTAAAATTTCAAATAGCATTGCTGAAGTAATGGGGACTATTTCAACAAAAATGCAGGTTTTTACAATTACACATCTACCCCAGGTTGCTGCAAAAGGAAATCATCACTTTAGAGTTGAGAAAAAGTTAGATAATGGTAAAACAACAACTTTTTTAGAGTTTTTAAATCAGAAATCACGAATAGAGGAAATTGCTAAAATGTTATCTGGAAATAAAGTAACCAAATCAGCAATTGAGCATGCAAAACAATTAATGAATTAATTAAAACGTATCTTTAAATAACTAACAAAAAAAATGTCATACAAAATATTAGAGGGTAAAAAGGGAATTATTTTTGGGGCTTTAGACGAAAATTCTATCGCATGGAAAACAGCTGAATCAATCACTGAAGCAGGAGGTAGCTATGTACTTACTAATGCACCGGTTGCTTTAAGGATGGGAAACATAAATCTTCTAGCTGAAAAAACTGGTTCCAAGTTAATCGCTGCCGATGCTACAAATACTGAAGACCTAGAGAAGTTAATTATCCAATCACAAGAAATTCTTGGATCGAAACTTGACTTTGTGTTGCATTCAATTGGAATGTCACTAAACGTAAGAAAAGGAAGGCATTACACCAATTTGGATTACGGATGGGTGACAAAAGGTTGGGATATTTCGGCTTTATCATTTCACAAATTGATGCAATGTTTATACCAAAAAGATGCTATGAATAAGTGGGGTAGTATTGTCGCATTAACATATATTGCTGCGCAAAGGACTTTTCCTAACTACAACGACATGGCAGATAATAAAGCATATTTAGAATCAATTGCAAGAAGTTTTGGATATTTCTTTGGAAAAGATAAAAAGGTACGTGTTAATACAATTTCTCAGTCACCAACTTTAACTACAGCTGGAAAAGGAGTTGCAGGACTTGACGGATTCCTTAAATATGCAGAAAAAATGTCTCCATTAGGAAATGCCACAGCAAAGGAATGTGCAGATTATACAGTTACTTTATTTTCAGATTTAACAAGAAAAGTTACACTTCAAAATTTATATCACGATGGCGGATTTTCAAGTGTAGGTGTTAGCCAGGAAATTATCGACTCTATAACCCCCTCTGATTAAAATCCTATTTTTATAAAATGTTAAAGGGGACTGAAGGAAATGGTAGATTTAAAAAAAAATTACCTTCAAAAAATCGGCTTCGTTTTTTTTTATTATTTGTTTTTATTTCATTTTCCTTTTGGTTGAGTACAAAACTCTCAAACTCATATACAGTCGAACAAACTTTTAATATCGAGTGGATTAATATACCAGAAGGAGTCATAATTCCTAATAATAATCAAAAATTAAATACTTCAATAACCGCTAGTGGTATTGAAATTATTTTATATCGGCTATTCAATGATATTTTAAAAGTTGATATAAATCAAGCTGACTTTGGAAGAGAAATATTTGAATTAAATGTTGAGAATCAAAAATTTTTCATTGTGCAACAACTTTATAATAACACATCACTTAACCTAATTAATCCATCCTCTTTTAAAATTAGGTATAGTCGCTTAAATGAAAAAAAACTTCCAGTTTTCCTACGAACTAAAATAAATTTGAGAGCTGGATACTTGATTGATTATGGTGTTATTAGTAAACCAGATAGTATAATTATCAGAGGTCCAAAAGTACTGTTAGATTCCATTTACTTTGTCGAAACAGAAACATATTACGAAGAAGACGTTTTTAAATCCATATCAAAAAAAGTAAATCTTAAACCTATTCAAGGCGTAGATTTTTCAGAAGGTAAGGTAGATATAGAACTTTCAGTTTCCCGCTATTCTGAAAAAGAACTAAATATACCTATTGAGTTAATAAATCAACCAAAAGGAATCAAAGTAAAACTTTTTCCTGCTAAGTCAAAAATAAGGGCTACAATACCCATGAAAATTATCGGTAATGTTGGGATTTCAGATTTTAGATTAATTGCTGACTATAATAAAATATTGGACGGGCAAACTCAAAAATTAGAATTATATATTCAAAAGAAACCTGCTGGCGTAAAACAAATAATTTTAGAACCAAAAGAAGTAAATTATCTAATAAGAAAATGATTATAATTGGTCTTACTGGAGGAATAGGTAGCGGGAAATCTACAATTTTAAGTTATTTCAGAGAGCACGGCTATCCATGTTTTGAATCTGACGAAGTTGGTAAAAAACTTTTAGAGGTGAAATTGAAAGAAACTGTATTAAAGTTATTTGGTGAGGAAGTTTACAATGCAAAAGGAATTTTAGATAGAAAAGCCTTATCAAAAAAAGTATTTTCTAACTCTAAATTACTTGAAACATTAAATGATATAGTTCATCCAGCTGTAAATGAAGCTTTTGAAAAATTTAAAAAGAAATATCAAGATTTTCCTGTAATTGTTAAAGAAGCGGCTATTTTAATTGAAAGTGGAAGCTATAAATCATGTGATATCATTGTACTAGTTAAAGCACCACTAGATGAAAGAATAAAAAGAATAGTAGCTAGAGATTCTGTTAATGAATCTGAAGTAATAGCTAGGATCGACAACCAATGGGAAGATGAAAAAAAAGAAAAATATGCAGATTATGTTGTTGAAAATATTAGTTTGGAGGAAACATATGAGAAAGTAAAATATCTTATTAAAAAGTTAAACAATAAAGAGAATATTTAATAAGACAACTTTAATATTTATTTTTGTTATTCACTTTACTAATTAAGAGTACAGTTTTTGACCAAACCCCTCTTAATTTAAAAGTATTAATTGATGAAAAAAAACCTTTTTATTTCATTAGTAAGCTTTATGATAATATCAATCCTTGGCATTTTAATACTTCAAGGATATTGGATTTTTTCTGCTTGGAACGATAAAGAAGAAGAGTTCTCATTGGCAGTACAACAGTCTCTTATAAGAGTTGCTGAAGAAATACAAGAGCGTGAGTTGACAGATTATATAAAAGCTTATGAGAAGTTAATTGATTCGATTGGGACTCCTGACGATGCCAGTTTTGCTAATATATTTTTGTTTTTGGATGAAGATAAAACCAACAATCTAGTTTCTTATTATGCCTTCGGTATCCTCGAGCAAGATTTTAAAATTGCACCTTATTTAGATCCAAAACTTGGAGATACTTTGACAAAATTAACTGACGTGAAACAAGTTCGTAATACAACAATAATTAATAAAAACGATGTTTTTAATCGCGAAAATAATATAGCTGTCTCAGTTGAAAAGATTAAAACTATTGAAAGAATGAATATTGCAAATCAGAGAATCAGATCCACTTTTAAAGATTATACCGCAAATACACCTATACATAAAAGACTTAACGTAAACGAACTAGATTATGTGTTGAAAAAAGAATTTGACTCTAAAATGATTGTCACAAGCTATGAGTTTGGTATATACGATAATGGATTAGCTACTAAAATCATGTCAAATAATTATATCGAAATACAAGAAGGATATAAATATTCAATACCAATTTTTCAAGATGATAAAAGTCTACGCAAATATGAGCTAATAGTTTCTTTTCCGGAAAAAGATAAATATGTTTTTTCTTCTATATTGAGTGTAGGCGGACTTTCATTATTTTTAACTCTTTTCATTGTTTTAGTGTCTTCAAGTGCACTATATCAGATTATTCGTCAAAAGAAAATATCTGAAATCAAAACTGATTTCATAAATAATATGTCACATGAATTTAAGACACCAATAGCTACAATAAACTTGGCATTAGATGCTATATCAAACCCAAAAGTATCTAAAACACCTCAAAAGATTCTTAAATATGTGAAAACAATACGTGAAGAAAATATTAGAATGTTGTCACAAGTAGAGAATGTATTACGTATATCTCAATTGGATCGAACTAATGAACCAATTCAAAAAACCAAAATTGACATTCATAAAATCATAAAAGAGGCTGTCGGTCATATACAATTAATTTTAAATGATAAATCAGGTAAATTGATCACAGATTTTAAAGCCAAAAAACATGTGATTAGTGGAAATAAAAATCACCTCGTTAACATAATTGTAAATTTGCTTGACAATTCTATAAAATATAGTAATAGAGAACCTCAAGTCAGTATATTAACTTTTAATCAAGAAGAAAATTTTGTTTTAAAAATAAAAGATAATGGTATTGGCATGAGTCCTAGTATTCAGCGAAAAGTATTTGATAAATTTTATAGAGCCGAATCGGGAGATATACACAATGTAAAAGGGCACGGACTTGGTCTAGCTTATGTAAAAAAAATTGTAGATCTGCACAGAGGTAAAATTAATTTGAATAGTAAATACGGTATTGGGACTATATTCACCATTTATTTACCTAGTAACTATTAATTAAATTCGATAAATAAATTGTAATGAAAAATCAGAATAAGAAAATCTTAATAGTAGAAGATGATCCAAACTTTGGTAAAATTTTAAAAGAATATTTAACTCTCAACGATTATGATATTGTTCTTGCCAAAAATGGGATTGAAGGTTTTGAAAAGTTTAATAAATCTGATTTTGACTTATGCATCCTAGATATTATGATGCCTTACAAAGACGGTTTTACCTTAGCCAAGGAAATAAGAGAGAAAAATGATGAAGTTCCAATTTTTTTTCTCACTGCTAAACATTTAAAAGAAGACGTTTTAAAGGGTTTTAAGATAGGAGGCGATGACTACATGACAAAACCCTTTGATTCAGAGGTTCTTCTAGCAAAAATCAAAGCAACATTAAATCGTAACAAAAAATCTTTTATTCCTGACAATGATATTTTTGAATTTGACTTTAGTGACTTTAATTTTAATTCTAAGCTTCGCATCTTAACTTATAAGCATGGAGAAGATATTAAACTTTCACCGAAAGAAAATCAGCTATTACGCCTACTAGTTCTCCATGTAAATGACTTACTTCCTCGAGAAAAAGCATTGAATAAAATTTGGCGTGATGATAATTATTTTACATCTAGAAGTATGGATGTATATATTGCAAAGCTTCGAAAGTATCTTGTTAGAGACAAAAAAGTTCAGATTTTAAATATTCATGGTGAGGGTTTTCGTCTTGTAATTAATAATTAGTTTTCACTCCTTGGATGAAATTTTCTCATAATTTTTTTTAAGTGTTGTGTATCTAAATGAGTATAAATCTCTGTAGTTGTTATACTTTCATGTCCAAGTAAAATTTGTATGGTTCTAAGATCTGCACCATTTTCTAAAAGGTGTGTTGCAAAGGAATGCCTAAAGGTGTGTGGACCAATTTTTTTATCAATTTTAGATTTTGATGCCAAAGTCCTAATCAATGTAAAAATCATTTGTCTTGTTAACCGCTTCCCATTTCTATTTAAGAACACAAGGTCTTGATATTTATTATCTATTTTTTGACAGTTCCTAACTCGTTTGATATATATTTCAAGGTGTTTTTTTGAAACACTACCCATAGGAACTAATCTCTGCTTATTTCCTTTGCCTGTGACTTGTATAAGTGATTCTTTGAAAAACAAATTGGATAAATTCAAATTTACTATTTCTGATACTCTAAGTCCACTTCCATATAGAGTTTCAATAATTGCTCGATTTCTATGTCCTTGAGGGTGGCTCAAATCTAAATTTTTTAGGATTAATTCAATTTCACTCACTGATAAAACGTCGGGTAATTTTTTGCCTAATTTTGGGGTTTCTACTAAATCAGTAGGATTAGTAGACCTATATTTTTCAAAGATTAAATAATCAAAAAAACTCCTCAGTCCAGAAATCCTTCTAGCTTGAGTATGTTCACTTAATATCTTAGCTGTCTCATATATATATTTTTTAACTGTTTCTTGTTTACAGTTTAAGGGTGTTTCATCAATTTTTTGATCGCAGAGAAAGTTCTTAAAAGATCTAATATCCAAACTATAGTTTTCAATTGAATTTTGAGAAAGGCCTCTTTCTATTTTAAGATACATTCTAAAATTATCCAGAGCTTTTTGCCAATTCATAATTTTTTATTTTTATGACAATAATTTGATTTTATATACATTTACTAAAATAATAAAAATGAAAATCAGCATTATTAATGGACCTAATTTAAATCTCCTTGGGACAAGAGAACCGAATTTTTATGGTAATCAAACATTTGATGAATATTATTTGAACTTAAAAAAAAGATATTCAAATATTTTGTTTGATTATTTCCAATCTAATGTTGAGGGTGAGTTGATAAATCGCTTACAAGAAGTTGGATTCACCTCGGACTTAATATTACTTAATGCAGGTGGTTATACCCATACATCTGTTGCCATAGGAGATGCCATTAAGAGTATTGATTCATCAGTTATTGAAATTCACATCACAAACACCTTTGCTAGAGATGATTTTAGACATGTGTCCTATATTACTCCAGTTGCAAAGGGTTTAATTGTTGGTTTTGGGCTTGATTCATATCGAATGGCTGTTGAAAGTGTTTTAAATTAAATTATGAAAACATCAAGCTTATAAAATAATGAACCAATTTAAGCTTAGCCAAAATTGATGTTTTGACATTTCATAGAGTAACGATTCATTTCTATAGTCCAAGCCAAATTCAAGTTTGTTTTGATCTGAAAATTTAAACCCTATAAGTGGTGAGGATCGAAATTCTAGATTATACTTTTTGTTTTTATAACAATTTAGAAGTTCATTATTTAGTTTTAAATACCATTCGTCATTATCAATTGATCTTCCATTTATAGGTAATTCAAATGTCATTCTGTAGCGAAATCTAATCTCAAAGGGTGTGTTTACTTTTATTGTTTGATCAAGTAACAAGCGTTGAGCAATTCTAAAAAAAGTATACTGATTGACAAATGTTAACTGTTGAATATATCTGCTTTTAAAATATTTTTCACCTGAACGGAATAATAGCCCCCCTGCAAAAGAATTACTAAGACCTATTCGTTTTGAAAAAATTATACTATAGTCAGTATTAATATGTTGAAATTTGTTTAAATTTTGAAATTCTTTACCAAATTCAAAAAATTTATTTCGTGATTCAATTTTTATATTAAGACGCCATTTTTCAGATAATATTTTATTAATATTCAACTGGGGAATACCACCAAGGGTTTTGTTTTGAGAAAAAATTAAGTTATTAAATAATAAGAATAGAGTTAAACTCCATAGTCTAAACTTAGTATTCAAGATTATCAGTGTTTTTGATCATGATAGTTGCTTTATGTTCAAATCTTCCTTCATTAGAAAACAAATATTCCATCATTTGATATTTTTTATTTTCTTTCCCTTTTAAAACTATTTCATATTTTCTTGTTAGTCTTTGATTCTGATTTCTATCCTTTAAGATATTAATTAAATTTTCTGGTTTTCCAGTGTATTGAATCTGCACTTTTACAATTTTCTTTTTTTGATATATGCTATCGAGATAAGTGTCTATATTTTTTTTTGTAGACTCAGGAATACTTTTCCATTCAATTTTAAATTCTACATCTTCAATTATTCCTAATGAATCAAATTCAATACTAAAATTTAAATTATTATGAAAAGTTTTTGCTTCATAAGTGTATTTGCTAAGTGCTTCGTCTTTGTACCACTTTATTCTATTTTTAAAAGTAATTGTATTAAGATATGATTTGATATTTTCGGGAATATTATCCTCTTTAATACGGTATTCCTTTTCAAATTTAACTTGAGTAAAAGCAAAGTTGAAATATAAACATGAAAAGCATAAAATACATGCAATTAGTCTCATAATAAAAGATTCAATAAGTATAAATCACCTAATAACAAATTAATTATTCTAAAACTATTATAAAATTTTAAATTAAATAAGATGTTAAGTTTATATATGAATTACCTCATCGTATGCGTCTGCGACAGCTTCCATAACAGCTTCACTCATAGTAGGGTGTGGGTGGACAGTTTTTAAGACTTCTTGCCCCGTTGTTTCTAGTTTTCTTCCAATCACTGCTTCAGCAATCATATCTGTAACACCAGAACCAATCATGTGACAACCGAGCCATTCCCCATATTTTGCATCAAATATAACTTTGACAAATCCGTCCGGATTACCCCCTGCTTGAGCTTTACCTGATGCGGAAAAAGGAAATTTTCCAACCTTTATTTCATAGCCCTTATCTTTTGCCTGAACTTCTGTCATCCCGACAGACGCGACTTCTGGAGTACAATAAGTACAACCTGGAATATTTCCGTAATCCAAAGGTTCCAGGTTATGTCCTGCAATTTTTTCAACACATAATATACCCTCCGCAGAAGCAACATGTGCTAAAGATTGTCCTCTTGTTACATCACCTATTGCATAATAACCTGGTAAGTTTGTTTGATAAAAATTATTAACCATAATTTTGTCATTGTCAATTGCTATACCAACATCTTCGAGCCCTATATTTTCAATATTTGTTTTAATTCCAACAGCAGAGAGAACAATGTCAGCATTAACTATTTCCTCGTTACTTTTCGTTTTTATTGTAACATCAACAGACTTATTCTTTGTTTCAACTTTTTTTACTTCAACATTTGTGTAAATTTTAATCCCACTCTTTTTAAATGAGCGTTCTAGCTGTTTTGATACTTCTTCATCTTCAACTGGTAAAATTCGATCAAGGTATTCTACAATCACGACTTCTGTACCCATAGCATTATAGAAATATGCAAACTCAACACCAATGGCTCCGGAACCAACAACAATAAGTTTTTTTGGTTGTTTTTCTAAAGTCATTGCTTTTCGATAACCAATAACATTTTTGCCATCCTGTGGTATAGATGGTAATTCTTTTGATCTTGCACCAGTTGCAATAATAATATGTTTTGCCGAGTATTCATTAGTTTTTTTTCCGTTAGAAACACTTACCTTTTTTCCTGGGAGAACTTTCCCATGTCCATTAATAATATCAATCTTATTTTTTTTCATTAAAAATTGAACCCCTTTACTCATTCCTGCTGCAACTTCTCTACTCCGATTAATAACTGATTTAAAGTCTTTATCAAATTCTTTAATTGTAAGCCCATAATCTTCGGCATGTTTTAAATAATCGAAAACTTGAGCTGATTTTAATAAAGCTTTTGTTGGAATACAACCCCAATTCAGGCAAATACCACCAAGGCTTTCTTTTTCTATTATTGCAGTTTTAAATCCTAATTGTGAAGATCGAATAGCGGTAACATAACCCCCTGGACCGCTACCTATAATTATGATGTCATATTCAGTCATTAGATGTCATTTAAATTCGTTTATAAATTTACAAAATATGGGTAACAAATTTTTAAAATTTATTTTCTTCAGAAAACTTAATACTAGCAGAATTAACACAATACCTCTTTCCAGATGGGGTGGGGCCGTCATTAAAGATGTGTCCCTGGTGACCACCACATTGGGCACAAACTATTTCAATACGCTGCATCCCGTGGCTTAAATCTTTAATGTACTCAATAGCACCAGGTATAGCCATGTCATAACTTGGCCAACCACAGTGACTGTCAAATTTATTTTCAGATCTGTATAGAGGTGCACTACAACCTTTACATTTATATATACCCTTTTCAAAATGATTGTTGTATTTACCACTAAAAGGACGTTCAGTTCCCTTTTCCCTTAAAATATGAAATTCATCAGGCTTTAATAATTTTTTCCAATCTGCTTTAGATTTTGAAACAGGAAATTTTTTAGGATTACTCATTTGCAGGAACAAAAATTAATGCAGCAGAATTTATACAGTGTCTCTGTCCAGTTGTATTTTTTGGACCATCATTAAACATGTGCCCCAAATGCCCTCCACACTTGTTACATTTTAATTCTGATCTTGGATAACCAATTTTATAATCAACATCATATTCAAGATTTTCTTCAATTCCTCTATCAAAAGATGGCCAACCTGAACCTGATTCATATTTATATTCGGAATCATATAATGGTGCTTTGCATCCCGCACAAACATATATACCCTTTTTTTTATTGTAGTTTAAAATACCTGTAAACGCCCTCTCAGTTCCTGCTTCTCTTAGAACATAATATGACATTTTTGATAACTCTGATTTCCATTCGTCCTCTGTCTTGCTGACATCGTATTTTTTATGATGTATATTATTACTTTGAGATTTAACTTTACAGGATACTAAATATATCAAGAGAAATAAAATTGGAATTATTCTCATAGTAATTTTTGTTCAAAAATACTTCTTTTAGTTAAAAAAATCACAATTTCAAAATAAACTTTATCATTATACTTCATCTAGTATAACAGTATTTTATTACTTTGGTAAATCAAATTTTAAATCGATGATTACAAAGACTCCTTTAAAAAAGGGGAGTAGTAAACTTATTAATGCTTGGGCATTTTATGATTGGGCTAATTCAGTTTATTCTCTTGTGATATCATCTGCTATATTTCCAATATATTACGGTGCAATTTTTTCTGATATAAACACTATAAATATTTTAGGATATCAGATAAAAAATACAGCAGTTATAAGTTTTTTGACTGCTGTTGCTTTTTTGATCATTGCTTCTTTATCACCTATTTTGTCTGGTGTTGCTGATTATATAGGTAATAAAAAAAAATTCATGAAAATTTTTGTTTACTTAGGCTCCTTATCTTGTATAGGATTATATTGGTTTGAACTAGAAACAATTTATTTAGGTTTATTTTTTTATTTTTTGGCGATGATAGGCTTGTGGTCTAGCTTAGTTTTCTATAATTCTTACCTACCTGACATAGCATATCCCGAGCAGCAGGATAGAGCAAGTGCCAGAGGTTTTTCATACGGATATGTAGGAAGTGTAATTTTACTACTTGCAAATTTAGCTATGATAATGCAGCCCAATTTATTTGGAATTGATGGAAATAAAACAGATGCCTCGCTTCAGGCGATGAAATTTTCTTTTGTTTCTGTAGGAATTTGGTGGGCTTTATTTAGTCAATATTCGTTTTATTTTTTGCCGAAAAGTAATCATAAGTCAAGAATAACGAAGCACATATTATTAAATGGTTACAGAAAACTTAAATCTGTTTTTATCCAACTAAAAAACCTTTCAAGATTAAGGCGATTTTTACCAGCTTTTTTTCTTTACAGTATGGCCTTACAGACGGTTTTATTGGTAGCAGCTTATTTTGGTGAAGAAGAGATATCATGGGCAGACTCAAATCAAAAAACAATAGGTTTAATTGTAAGTATTTTATTAATTCAAATTGTTGCAATCTTTGGAGCAATTTTAACTGCAAGAGCTTCTGAAAAATTTGGAAATATTAGAGTTTTAATCGCAATAAACATTATTTGGATTATCCTTTGTATTCTTGCATATAATGTAAAAACACCATCTCAATTTTATTCCATCGCAGGATTAGTAGGTATGGTAATGGGTGGATTACAATCGTTATCTAGATCCACTTATTCAAAATTATTACCGAAAACTTTGGATACAACTTCATTTTTTAGTTTTTATGACGTAACAGAAAAAATCGGAATTGTAATTGGAATGCTATGTTTTGGATTGATTGACCAAATATCAGGAAGCATGAGAAATGGAATTTTATTTTTTATTGCATTTTTCTTTCTAGGAGCTTTAATGTTAGCTAGAATACCAAAAAAATAAAGTTAATTTTTAAAAAATAAAAACAAAAAAGAGATATTTCAAAAGATTTTAATTTTTATACCGTTCACTTTGTTAAAATTTAAACACTGAACTTAGATACCAAAAAAACTTAAATGGCATAACTATTGTCGTTATGTAAATGTATTACATGATTATCATAATATTTATTTGTTATTAGATATTTATCCAAAAATGACAAACAAAATATGACAAAATGACTTATAAAATCTGATGGCTCAATCTTTTTTTAGCAACTTGGACAATTTGTCACTTCGTGATATTGAATCAGAAGCAGATCTAATACCTCTAATGACTACAGAGGATGAAGAAGCTTTAGAAAGTGAATCTTTACCTGAAATTGTTCCAATTTTACCTTTAAGAAATACGGTTTTGTTTCCTGGAGTTGTAATACCAATAACTGCTGGACGAGATAAATCTATAAAACTAATAAAGGATGCAAATACTACAAACAAAATCATTGGTGTGGTTGCACAACAAAACGAGGCTATAGAAAATCCAAACTTAGAAGATATTCATAAAATAGGAACTGTTGCTCAGATTTTAAGAGTTTTAAAAATGCCAGATGGTAATACAACGATTATAATACAAGGCAAGAAACGTTTTAAAATAAAAAGTATTATAGAAGAGAAGCCCTACATGAAAGCTTATATTGAGTCAATAAAGGAGAGTTTCTCGAAAAAAAATGATAAAAAATTTACTGCAACAATTGATTCAATTAAAGACTTAGCTTTACAAATTATTAACGAAAATCCGAATATTCCTTCCGAAGCTTCTTTTGCAATAAAAAATATACAAACCCCTTCATTCTTGATAAATTTTGTTGCATCCAATATGAATGTGAATGTTACTGACAAGCAAAAAATACTTTCAGAATTAGATTTGTTTCAAAGAGCAACCATGTGCTTAAAATACATGAATCAGGAATATCAAAAGTTGGCTTTGAAAAATGACATTCAATCTCGGGTTCGTTCAGAGATAGATTCTCAGCAACGTGAATATTATTTGCATCAACAAATGAAAACTATCCAAGAGGAATTAGGTGGTGTTTCGTATGAGGAAGAAGTTGAGGAAATGAGAAATAAAGCCAAAAATAAAAAATGGAATATTGATGTAAAAAACCATTTTGATAAAGAATTAATTAAGATGCAGAGAATGAATCCTCAAGTGGCTGAATACTCAATTCAAAGAAATTATCTGGATTTATTTTTAGACCTTCCATGGAATGAATTTTCAGAAGACAATTTTGATTTAAACCGTGCTGAAAAAATTCTTAATAGAGACCACTTTGGTTTAGATCAAGTCAAAAAAAGAGTTATAGAATATTTGGCTGTTCTAAAACTTAGAAATGATATGAAGTCACCTATTCTTTGTTTGTTTGGACCACCCGGTGTAGGTAAAACTTCCTTAGGGAAGTCAATTTCTGAAGCACTTGGCAGAAAATATGTTCGTATTTCACTTGGGGGCATGAGAGATGAAGCTGAAATTAGGGGACATAGAAAAACATATATAGGTGCTCTGCCAGGAAGAATTTTACAAAGTTTAAAAAAAGTAGGTACATCAAATCCAGTTTTTGTTTTAGATGAGATTGATAAAATATCTTCTAGTTTTCAGGGTGACCCTGCTTCGGCATTACTTGAGGTTCTAGATCCAGAACAAAATACGGACTTTTACGATAATTTTTTGGAAATGGGTTTTGATCTTTCAAAAGTTATGTTTATTGCTACTGCTAATAGCTTAGATCCAATCAGTAGTGCATTAAGAGATAGAATGGAAATGATTAATGTGAGTGGTTACACTATTGAAGAAAAAACTTCTATTGCTCAAAAATTCTTGCTACCTAAACAACTCAAGGAGCATGGTATGGAAAAAAAACACTTAAAATTGAAAAGATCTGTTTTAGAAAAAATCACTGAAAGTTATACAAGAGAGTCTGGAGTAAGGGCATTAGAGAAACAAGTTGCTAAGGCTGTTCGTTTTGCCGCAAAGTCTCTCGCCATGAACCAAGATTACAATAACAATCCTGATATCCAAGACTTATTTAAAATTTTAGGACCTGTGAAAGTTCATAGAGATTTTTACGAAAATAATCATGTAGCAGGAGTTGTTACCGGCCTCGCTTGGACAGCTGTGGGCGGAGATATACTCTTCATTGAATCTGCTATATCCTTAGGTAAAGGTAATCTCACAATAACTGGTAACTTAGGTAAAATTATGAAGGAATCGGCTACAATAGCGATGGAATATATCAAAGCTAATGCGGATGAATTGGGTATTTCAAAATTTAATTTTGACACTTATAATTACCATATTCATGTCCCAGAAGGTGCAACCCCAAAAGATGGTCCAAGTGCAGGAATCACAATGCTAACTTCCCTGGTTTCTTTACTCACTCAAAAACGGGTAAAAAAGAATTTAGCCATGACAGGTGAAATAACACTTAGAGGAAAAGTCCTTCCAGTTGGAGGAATAAAAGAAAAGATTCTTGCAGCTAAGAGATCTAAAATTAAAGAGATAATAATATGTGAGGAAAATAAAAAGGACATCGAAGAAATTCATAAGAGTTATTTGAAAGGACTTAAATTTCATTTTGTGAAAGAGATGAAAGAAGTAATTGAAATTTCAATAACTAGTCAAAAGGTGAGAGGAGCAAAAAATTTCACAGCAATTTAGTTGTAAATAAATTTTATGGCAAATCCTAAAAAATTTATAATTACCCTTGATGGTCCTGCCTCCACAGGGAAAAGTTCCCTTGCTAAACGCTTGTCAAATAAATTGGGATATATTCATATTGACTCAGGTTCAATGTATCGAGCTGCTACGCTTTTTGCATTAAGATTAGATCCCGAAAGAACATTAAGACCAAATATTTTTGTGAAAAATTTATCTGAAATAAAAATCGACTTTAAAAAAATTTATGAAGAACAAAAAATTTTTTTAAATAATGAAGATGTTAGTGATGAAATTCGTAAGACTTACATAACAAATGAGGTGAGTAACGTGGCAAAAATACCAGAGTTGCGCACATTTTTGGTAAATAAACAGAAAGAATTCGGAAAAAATAAAGGAGTTATTATGGATGGAAGAGATATTGGTACTATTGTTTTTCCAAATGCAGAATGTAAGTTTTTTCTCAGTGCAAAAGTTGAAGTTAGAGCTAAAAGAAGATATTTAGAACAATTAAAACAGGGAATTAATCAGACATATAAAATGGTATTAGATAACATAATAATGAGAGATAGCTTAGACACGAAAAGAGTAAATAGCCCTCTCAAAAAAGCAGTTGATGCTATAGAAATTGATGTTAGTAATATGACATTGGACGATGTTTACGAAAAGTTATTGACCCATATAAAAAAAATCAAATAGTATTAAAATGAAAAAAATAAAATTATTATTTGAAGTTCAAACCATTACTATTATATTTGCAGGCTTTTAATTAGTTCGGAATACCGAAAGCAGTTAAAATCTTTAAAACCTCTTCTGCCTTGGTAATTTAAGGTTTCCCCAACGGTAGGATACAAAAAAAATAGAAATGGCTAAGAAATCCATTGAAGACAAGGCTGCTAAAAATACAACAGCAAAGTCAACTGCAGCAAAAAAAACAACTACTAAAGCAACATCTGTTAAGAAAACAACAACAAAATCAACTACAGCGAAAAAAACAACTACTAAGGCAGCATCTGCTAAGAAGACAACAGCAAAGTCAACTACAGCGAAAAAAACAACAACTAAAGTAGCATCTGCTAAAAAGACATCAGCCAAATTAACAATCTCAAAAACGAATACTGAGAGTGAATTAATCAAAAATGTAGAAAGTGATAAATCTTCAATATCTGGAACAGAAAAAAAATCTGAATTTTTGGATAATTTTAATTGGAAAAGTTATGCAGAAGGTATCGAGGTCATTGACAATAAACAACTTGATGAGTTTGAGAAATTAGTTAAAGATAATTTTGTTGACACATCTGATGAGGATGTTATAGAAGGTAAAGTGGTTTATATGACTGATAGGGAGGCAATTATAGATATTAATGCTAAATCAGAGGGTGTAATTTCTCTTAATGAATTTAGATATAATCCTGAATTAAAGGTTGGAGATAAAGTAGAGGTTATTGTCGACACACGTGAAGACCGAACAGGTCAATTGGTTCTTTCCCATAGAAAGGCTAGGGTAATCAAAGCTTGGGATAGAGTGAATAATGCTCATGACAATTCTGAAATTGTTAGTGGGTTTGTAAAATGCAGAACTAAAGGGGGAATGATTGTAGATGTATTTGGTATTGAAGCCTTTTTACCTGGGTCTCAAATTGATGTCAAACCTATCAGAGATTATGATCAATACGTGAATAAAACAATGGAATTTAAAGTGGTCAAAATTAATCACGAATTCAAAAATGTTGTAGTTTCTCATAAGGCGTTAATTGAAGCTGATATTGAAGAACAAAAGAAAGAAATCATAGGTCAATTAGAAAAAGGCCAAGTACTCGAAGGAATAGTTAAAAATATAACATCATATGGTGTATTCATTGATCTTGGAGGTGTCGATGGATTAATCCATATCACAGACCTTTCGTGGAGTAGAATTAATCACCCGAGTGAAATTTTAGAGCTGGACCAAAAATTAAACGTAGTAATACTTGATTTTGACGATAATAAATCTCGGATCCAACTAGGACTTAAACAATTAAGCGACCACCCATGGGATAAACTTTCAAAAGATCTAAAAGAGGGAGATAAAGTTAAAGGGAAAGTTGTAATAATTGCAGATTATGGTGCTTTCATCGAAATTGAAGAAGGAGTTGAAGGTCTTGTGCATGTTTCTGAAATGTCCTGGTCTACTCATTTGCGCTCTGCACAAGATTTTGTTAAAGTGGGAGATGAAGTCGACGCTGTTATTTTATCACTTGACAGGGAATCACGAAAAATGTCCTTAGGGATAAAGCAGATTTCACCAGATCCATGGACAGACATCACATCAAAATATCCTCTAGGATCTAAACATACAGGATTAGTTAGAAACTTTACCAATTTTGGAGTTTTCATTGAACTTGAAGAAGGAATTGATGGTTTGGTATACATTTCAGATTTATCTTGGACTAAAAAAGTAAAACATCCATCAGAAGTTTTAACATTGGGAGAAAAAATTGATGTTATTGTTCTTGAATTAGATGTAGATGGGCGTAAACTAAGTTTAGGCCACAAACATACTAAAGAAAATCCATGGGATAAGTATGAGAAAGATTTTGCCTTAAACACAACACATGAAGCTGAGATTTTTGAAGTTTTAGACAAAGGAGCTACTATCCAATTTAACGAAGATATCACTGCTTTTATACCTCTTAGGCATATGGAGAAAGAGGACGGATCCAAACTCAAAAAAGGTGAAAAAGTAATACTCAAAATTATAGAATTTAATAAAGATTTTAAAAGAGTTGTCGTATCACATACTGCAACTTTTAAGGATCAAGAATTAAAAAATACTAAAAAATCTGCAGCTAAACTTGCTTCAACAAATTCTGAAATAACAACTCTAGGGGATTTAGATGCTTTGGCAAATCTGAAAGATAAAATGGATGACAAATAAAAATATATACTTATTAATTTTATTGATAAAAACCCTTACTTAGAAGGGTTTTTTTTAATTTAAGAAAACAATATTTTTACTAAATAAAATTGAATGACTTCCAAAATACTAATCAGTGAAAAAAAATTAGAAATTATTCTAAATAGACTATGTCATCAATTAAAGGAAAATCACGGTGATTTTTCTAGTACCATACTAGTTGGTCTTCAACCAAGGGGTACTTTATTATTAGATCGTCTATCAAAAATACTCAACAGACAGGGTTTTACAAATTTAAAATTAGGAAAGCTAGACACAACTTTTTTTCGGGATGATTATAGAAGAAGTGAGACACCACTAAGTGCTAATAAAACGGAAATGAACGAAACAGTTGAAGGCATGAATGTTGTTTTCATTGATGATGTTCTTTTTACTGGGAGAAGTATTAGATCAGCACTAACAGCAATTGACACTTATGGAAGACCAAATTCAATTGAATTATTAGTCCTTATTGATAGGCGTTTTAGTCGTCACTTACCTATTCAACCCGATTATTTGGGTGTTCAGATTGATGCTTTACAGGGTGATAGGGTTAGAGTAGTCTGGTCAAATAAGCCAGATCAAAATATTGTTTATCTTGAAAAGAGTAATGAATGAAAAAGTTAAGCGTCTCTCATCTATTAGGAATAAAATATTTAAACACTGAGGACTTTAATCTAATATTTGAAACAGCTTCACAATTTAAAGAAGTTATTAATCGTCCCATAAAGAAAGTTCCAAGTCTTAGGGACATTACTATTGCAAATTTATTTTTTGAAAATAGCACTAGAACAAAACTATCTTTTGAGCTTGCCGAAAAAAGGCTTTCTGCCGATATAATTAATTTTTCTGCAAGCCAATCTTCAGTTTCTAAAGGAGAGACTTTATCAGATACAGTAAAAAACATATTAGCAATGAAAGTTGATATGATCATCTTGAGACACCCTAATCCAGGTGCAGCACATTTTTTATCAAAAAATTTAAATTCGTGTATTATAAATGCGGGAGATGGTACTCATGAGCATCCAACTCAGGCTTTACTTGATGTATATTCTCTTATTGAAAAATTTGGCAATTTAAAAGGAAAACGTATTGCAATTGTAGGTGATATTAAGCATTCTCGAGTGGCTCTATCAAATATTTATGCTTTGAAAATGATGGGTGCAGAAGTGAAACTTTGTGGTCCTAAATCATTGATCCCTAAATATATTGAATGTTTAGGGGTTACATCATCTTCAGATTTCAATCAAGTTTTAAATTGGTGTGATGCTGCAAATATACTTCGAATTCAGAATGAAAGAATGGGAACTGTCTACTTTCCTTCTAATAGAGAATACAGTCAAAATTTTGGATTGAATTTGGATCGATTAAAACAATTAAAAAAGAAAATTATTATTCTACATCCTGGACCAATTAACAGAGGTGTCGAAATATCAAGTGATGTAGCCGATTCCAATCAATCAATTATTTTAGATCAGGTTCAAAATGGTGTAGCTATTCGTATGGCTATAATCTATCTTTTGGGTTCTAAATTGAATATAAAAAACAATGTTTAAAAAACAGAACAAAGAAATAAATTACGTAGACTTTAGTAGTTTTAATAATCAACAGAACAAACTGTTAGAAGAATTAATAATTTCCAAATTAGATCTTATAATTGATTGTTCGAAAATTATCCCAAAAGAATCATTTCTTATTAAATTGGCTGCACACCAAAAAAATATAACTAAATGTTTTGTTGTTATAATTTCATCCAGCAAACAGAACAAGTTCATCAACAATTTCAATTTTGTACCAACAAAAAAAGAAGCATTTGATTTTGTTTACTTTGAGCAGATACAACGTGACTTAGGCTAAATATTATGCAATTAACTATTTTAGGTTGTCATTCCGCAACACCTAGAGAGAATTATCACACTAGTTCTCAACTATTAAAAATTAATGAAAATCTTTTTCTTATCGATTGTGGTGAAGGAACACAAATTCAATTACGCAAGGCAAAAGTCAAATTTTCTAAAATAAAGCATATTTTTATTTCCCATTTACACGGAGATCATTTTTATGGCTTAATTGGTCTGATAAGTACTTTCAGATTACTTGGTAGAGAGGATGAGCTAAACATCTATGGCCCTAGAGGTATTAAAGAAATTATTACCCTTCAACTCAAATTAGCTAAATCATGGACTGAATATCCTCTTTTTTTCCACGAATTAGTGTCATCAAAAAGTGAAATTATATACAAAGATGATTTTTTGACTGTAAAAACAATTCCTCTCGACCATCGAGTTTATACAAACGGTTTTCTTTTCACAACTAGCTCAAATAAACGAAAAGTTAATTCAAATGCAATTAAAGGAATCAAATTAGAGCATTATCATTATCGTCAAATCCAAGAGGGCAAATCAATAAAACTAAATGATGGTAAAGTCCTAAATAATGAGGATATTTCCTTAAAACCTGATCCTCCAAAAAAATATGCTTATTGTAGTGATACTGCGTTTAATCCCAATTTGGTCCAATTAATTAAGGGTGTAGACTTGCTTTATCATGAATCAACTTTTCTTGAAAAACACTCTGAACTTGCAAAAACCACAAAACATAGTACTGCACTTCAAGCAGCAAAAATTGCAAAGGATGCTTGTGTAAAAAAACTTATGCTTGGACATTATTCAAATCGTTATAGTGACAAAGAGGGCTTTTATCACGAGGCGACTAAAATTTTTAAATCCGTAATTTTATCTGAAGATCTTAAAAGTTTTTCAATTTAGTTAAATGGATTGTAAATTGCGCTTAAATGGAAAATAAGGATATAGGTTACTTAAGGAAATCATATGATAAAAGTAAATTAAATCTTGCAGATATTAATTTTCAACCTATGGAGTTTTTTAAGTTATGGTTTGATGATGCACTTAATAATAATAATATTGAAGAAGCAAACGCTATGACATTAACAACCCTTGGTCTAGATGATTATCCAAAAGGAAGAGTGGTTTTACTTAAGTCCTTTACAAAAGAAGGGTTTATTTTTTATACTAATTATAAAAGTGAAAAGGGAGTATCAATTGCTTACCATTCAAAAGTTGGATTATCTTTTTTTTGGCCTGCGTTGGAGAGACAAGTCATAATCAAAGGTGAAATAGATAAAATTTCTCCTGTAGATTCTGATAATTATTTTTCATCCCGTCCTAGGGGAAGTCAAATTAGTGCTTTAGCATCAGAGCAAAGTAAAGTAATAAAGAGTAGAGAAATTCTTGAGAAAAAAATGGACATGATGAGAAAAAAATATGCTAGAAAGGATATTAAGAGACCTGCTAACTGGGGAGGATATGTTGTTAGGCCAAAATCTATTGAGTTTTGGCAAGGAAGACCTAACAGATTACATGACAGGGTATTGTGTACTTTGATTAAGAATTCTTGGGATATTAAAAGACTAGCTCCGTAAGATGAAGAAGTTAATTTTACTTCGTCACGCTAAATCCTCATGGGATTTGAATGTTTCTGATAAAGAAAGGCCATTAACTGAAAAGGGAATTAATCGTATTAAAATGATTTCTGCTGGTAGTTCAAATATTTTATCATCAGCAGATTTAATTTTCTCGAGCCCAGCTAATCGTGCCACACATACTGCTTGTATTATGATAAGCACTTTAGGGTTGAGTTTCGATAAAATTGTCTTAAAAAAAGAGCTTTACACTTTTGAATTGTCCAAATTACTAGATTTTATATTTAATATTTCCGAGGATTATAACTCAGTAATTTGTGTAGGCCATAACCCAGCATTTACAGAAGCTATATCATATTTATCAGAAATTGATTTTTTACATTTACCAACCTCTGCGTGGGCTCAACTAATATTTTCTCAAACAAAATGGAAAAACATCTCAAATGGGAAATTAAAACTTGGAATGCCAAAAGAAATTTTAAGATAATATGTTTAATAAAACAAGGTATATAAATAGAGAATTAAGCTGGCTAGATTTCAACGCAAGGGTATTACAAGAAGCTGCTGATCAAGACGTACCGCTTTTGGAAAGATTAAGATTCATTGGAATTTTTTCAAATAATTTGGATGAATTTTTTCAAGTTCGCTTTTCAACTGTCCAAAGAATTGCACAATCCGAAAAAACTGGAAAAAAGGTTTTTGGAGGTAAGAGTGCATCAGAGCTCCTAAAAACAATAACTAAAAAAGTTATTTATCAACAGAGAGAGAGTATGGAAATACTTACAGAAATCGAAAGTAAATTAAAAAATGAGCATATCTATTTTATTAATGAAAATCAAGTTTTAGATGAACAAAAATCTTTTTTGAAAGAGTATTTTATACAAAAAGTTAGCCCTGCACTAATGACTATTATAGTAAGAGAAAATTCTGATCAAGACTTTTCTGATAATTTAGCTTTTTTGGCTGTAAAATTAGGCTTTGAATCTAAGGGTATAGAAAACAAGCAATTTGCACTTATTGAGATACCCAGAGATTTGGATAGATTCATTGTTTTACCCAAAATAGGTAAAAAACAATATGTTATGTTTCTTGATGATTTGATACGGTATCATTTTCATCTCATTTTCAATTTTTTTGATTTTATTAATATTGAGTCACATATGATAAAAGTTACACGAGATGCCGAATTAGATATGGAAGGTGATGTTTCTAAAAGCTACATTAATAAGATAATTGAAAGTGTTAGAGATCGTTTTTTAGCAGAACCAGTTAGGCTTGTTTACGACAAGGAAATAGCTCCTGACACATTAGAAGTAATTAAAGATCTTTTAGGAGTTGGTACGAATGATAGTTTAATTCCTGGAGGTCGATATCATCATCGTCGTGATTACATGAACTTTCCTAAATTAGATAGAAAAGATTTACAGTATGAGCGTAAAGAACCTTTACCAATCAAAGGTCTTTCTTTAGAAAAGAGTATATTCAAAGCCATTGAAGCTAAAGATTATTTATTATATACTCCTTATCATAGTTTTTCTTTCCTTATTAAGTTCCTTCGTGAAGCTGCTTTAGATCCTGAAGTTCTAACTATAAAAATAACGATATACCGCTTATCCAAAATTTCTAATGTTGCAAGGTCACTAATCAATGCTGCCAAAAATGGGAAAAAAGTCTTGGTTCAAATTGAACTTCAAGCACGTTTTGACGAGACAAATAATATTACTTATGCTGAGCAAATGCGAGCTGCTGGTGTAGAGTTAATCTTTGGAATTCCTGGACTAAAAGTTCACTCAAAAATATGTATTATAGAGAAAAAGATTAATAGTAAAAACAAACGCTATGGCTTTATTAGTACTGGTAATCTTAATGAGGATACAGCAAAGATTTACACAGATTACACTCTTTTTACAGCAAATCAAAAAGTTTTAAGAGAAGTAAATAAAGTTTTTAATTTTCTTCAGGTACATTACAAACTAAAAAAATATAAACACCTAATAGTCTCACCACATTATACCCATAGTGTCATTGTAAAGATGATTGATAATGAGATTGAAAATGCTTCATCTGGATTGGCGAGTGGCATAAAATTAAAGTTAAATGCGATAACAAACTTCGCAATGATTGAAAAACTCTATGAGGCAAGTAATGCTGGAGTTCAAATTAAAATGATTGTTCGAGGAATTTGTTGCCTTATACCAGGAGTAAAAGGTATGAGTGAAAACATTGAGGTAATTAGTGTAGTAGATAAGTTTTTGGAGCATCCTAGAGTATATCATTTTACAAATCTTGATAAACCTAAAATCTACATTTCTTCAGCAGACTTCATGACCCGAAATATTGAAAATAGAGTTGAGGTAGCTACACCAATATATGACTATAATCTTCAACAACAAATTATTGATGTTTTTGATATTATCTGGAATGATAATGTAAAAGCAAGAAGAATCAATGGCCAGACCCAAAATAAATTTGTTAAAAATAATAAGCCTCCAGTTCGTTCACAAATTGATATTTACGAGTATTACAGAAAAAATGTCAATTTATGAAGATTACTAAATACGCAGCAATAGATATTGGCTCTAATGCTTTACGTTTATTGATATCAAATGTTATTGAATATAAGAAAGAAACTATTACACTTAAAAATAGTTTGGTTAGGGTACCAATAAGATTGGGTGAAGATGCATTTACAACTGGAATAATTTCCAGAAAGAATATTAAGCAAATAATCAGATCGATGAAGGCTTTTCAAAATCTTATGAAAGTTCATAATGTTAAAAATTATTTAGCTTTTGCCACTGCTGCGCTAAGAGAGGCTAAAAATGGTAAAGACGTAGTTGATAGAGTTAAGAAAAAATCTGGAATAAATATTCAAATTATTAATGGTAAAAAAGAAGCTAAAATAATTTCTAATAGTAATGTTTTCGAAGGAATTGATTCAAAAAAAACAATTTTGTATATAGACGTAGGGGGTGGTAGTACTGAATTAAGTATTATAAGAAATAAGAAAGTTTTAAAATCAATTTCATTAAAAATTGGTACTGTACGTTTATTAGAAGATGGAGTTGATAGTAAAACATGGAATAAAGCGAAACAGTGGGTGATAACTTGCACAGAACCGTATAAAAATATTTTTCTTTTAGGAACAGGAGGAAATATTAATAAACTTCATAAAATTTCAAAAAATAAAGAGAATCAACCTCTTACCTATAATGAGTTAAAAAAAATTTATAAAAATCTTAATTCTTTATCATATGAAGAGCGTATAATTGAATTTGCTCTTAATCAAGATAGATCAGATGTAATTATTCCTGCAACAAAATTATTTCTTAAAATCTTTGAATGGAGTGGGGCAAAAGTGGTTTATGTTCCAAGAGTTGGACTTTCAGATGGTATGATAAAAGAATTGTACAAAAACACCAAATTAATTACTAACCGTGAATAGATTTATTATTTTTTAATTCCCTCATGAGATTTTTTTCATGCTCTAATAATGAATTCCATTTTTGATTTACTTCCTCTTTGGAATCACCATATTTATGAGCTAACTTTAAAAATATTTTATAGTGATGGGCTTCACTAATCATTAACTTTTT
>CACERG010000014.1 GCA_902561795.1 uncultured Bacteroidota bacterium
GGTATGGTGATGCCTGTGATAGTTTCCCATTAGATGCATCAGAGAATGCCGATTCTGATGGTGACGGTATTGGGGATAATGCGGACACGGATGATGATAATGATAACTGGTCAGATACGATTGAACTGGCCTGTGGAACTAGTCCTACAAATAGCGGCGATAAACCCATAGATAGTGATAATGACGGAGATCCAGATTGTCTTGATCCTGATGATGATAATGATGGGTATCTAGACACCGAAGACCTCTTCCCTTTCGATAATCAAGAATGGGCAGATAACGATCTCGATGGTATTGGAGATAATGCCGACATGGATGATGATAATGATCAGTACCTAGACCAAGATGAGATTGACTGTCTAACGGATCCTTTTGACAGCACCAGTACACCCGATGACTTTGATAAAGATTTAATCCCTGACTGTATCGATCCTAATGACGATAATGACAGCTGTCCGGATACAGAAGATGAGTTCCCACTAGATCCTGAGTTTTGTCAAGACACCGATGGGGATGGTATTGACGATCGCTTTGATTTTGACTCTGACAATGACGGGATCCCTGATCACAGAGATCAATTCCCACAGGATCCTAATGCCAGTGCAGATGGTGATGGTGATGGGATACCTGATAGTCAGGATACAGATAAAAATAATGACGGGTTCCCAGATGATCAGATTATCGTATCCAGTGTAGTAACACCAAACCAACCTGGGATTGAAGAAACTTGGAAAGTAATAAACATTGAAGACTATCCTTTTACAAGCATTGAAGTCTTTGCACCAGACGGAAGTAGAGTATTCCGATCAGGTGATTATAAAAATGATTGGAGAGGGACAAATATACGAACAGGTAATCCACTACCAACAGGACCTTACTATTATAGAATAGCAATCGGAGGAACATCTGGTGAAATAATAGACGGTTGGCTCTATATTTTTAATTAAATAAAGATTTTAATAAAGTAAACTAGTTTATTTATATCAAAATATAATTTTGAGAAATGAATTTGTGATATTCTTAAAAAAGCCTATTAATTTTTTAGTTTTTATTATCAATGATGTCTTTTTCAAAGGATATGATTTTTATATAGTTTTTTAATACAATCATACAATTCACCTTAAAAATTTATGTTAGGTTCGTTGGCTGACTTCATAAAGATGAAAAAATATACGCCACTTTTTATAGTTACCTGTTTTCTATTTTTCTCTTCTCCTGTTTTTAGCCAAATTAATGTAGAGGTCACGAACAATAATAGTTCTGGTGCAGGATCATTTACCCAAGCTATGATTGATTGTATAGCTGACAACACCGGTGGAAATATTACATTTGCAGCAGGCCTATCCGGCACTATAACCTTACCAGCAGGATCAAACCCTTTTGGTATGATGCTAAATAAAGATATTACGGTAACAGGTAACGGAACGGATACTACAATCCTTAGTGGTGGTAATGCCACTTACGATGTTTTTTTTGTGGCTAATGGTAGTAATCTTGTATTAAACGATTTAACACTTACAAAAGCAGCAGCTTCTACTGGAGATCCACCCTGCTGCGGAATAAGATCTAGTGAAAGAGGTGGATGGGTCGGTGTTCATAGGAATCCGAAATCAACAGCAACATTAAATAGGGTCCATATTACAGAAAATGACAACGCTAAGCCATTTTATGCCAGATTTGGTGCTATCTTAACTCTTAATAATTGTTCAGTTGTAGACAATGCAGCTTATCCAATGTTTTCCAGTGACAGAGGTTCAACACCTACTGGTGATAATGCATCAACTTTTAATACAACGCAATATTCAAATGTTATAGACATACAAAATTCTAGTTTTATTGACAACACTGGTTTTTATCTTTTTTACACTGAAAGATTAGTTAGAATCAGTAATTCATATTTTGAAGGAAATAAAGCTATCGGAAATTTCAGAGGTCTTAACAGATATGAGGTATTAAACAGCGTGTTTAAAGACAACACGGCCACTTATTTATTCACCGGATTTGCAAATTACGGTAACAGACTCAACACGGAGGCCGCAGATCACCGTAAGTTCGATGGCAACACCTTTTGCGGTAATACTGTTACTTCTTTAATTAATGTTAATAATTATGGATCTATAACAACTGTTTCAAATAATATTTTTGATAGTGCTGATGATAACACTACATTGTTAAATGCAACAAACACTACAAAATCTGGAAATACCTTTAATGCTACTAGTGCGTGTAATTCAGGCTCATCAACTGACAGTGACGGTGATGGATCAATTGACAGCCAAGACAACTGCCCTACTGTAGCAAACCCTGATCAAGCTGATAATGATCAAGATGGGGTGGGTAATGTTTGTGACAATTGTGTTAATCAAAACAATCCTTTCCAGGTTGATACAGATGCCGATGGGTATGGTGATGCCTGTGATAGTTTCCCATTAGATGCATCAGAGAATGCCGATTCTGATGGTGACGGTATTGGGGATAATGCGGACACGGATGATGATAATGATAACTGGTCAGATACGATTGAACTGGCCTGTGGAACTAGTCCTACAGATAGCGGTGATAAACCCATAGATAGTGATAATGACGGAGATCCAGATTGTCTTGATCCTGATGATGATAATGATGGGTATCTGGACACCGAAGACCTCTTCCCTTTCGATAATCAAGAATGGGCAGATAACGATCTCGATGGTATTGGAGATAATGCCGACATGGATGATGATAATGATCAGTACCTAGACCAAGATGAGATTGACTGTCTAACGGATCCTTTTGACAGCACCAGTACACCCGATGACTTTGATAAAGATTTAATCCCTGACTGTATCGATCCTAATGATGATAATGACAGCTGTCCAGATGCAGAAGATGAGTTCCCGCTAGATCCTGAGTTTTGTCAAGACACCGATGGCGATGGTATCGACGATCGCTTTGATTTTGACTCTGACAATGACGGAATTCCTGATCACAGAGATCAATTCCCACAGGATCCTAATGCCAGTGCAGATGGTGATGGTGACGGAATACCTGATAGTCAGGATACAGATAAAAATAATGACGGGTTCCCAGATGATGAGATTATAGTATCCAGTGCCCTTACTCCTAATCAGCCCGGTGTAGAGGCTACTTGGAAAGTGATAAACGTCGAAGACTATCCCTTTACTAGCGTGAGAGTTTATGCTCCAGATGGAAGTATTGTTTATAAGTCAAATAATTATCAGAACGACTGGACAGGCACAGACATGATGCAGGGGAATGCACTACCCACAGGACCTTATTACTATAGGGTAGCACTGGGAGGACCTTCAAATGAAGTACTAGAGGGTTGGATTTATATTTTTAATTAAATTTGAAACATGAAAAATAATCCTTTTTACATCTTTTTATTTATTTGTGTTACAGGTTTTTCTCAAGTAAATGAAAACCTTCTTATGGAGCGTTTCAATATGAACGCTTTTAATCCTGCTTTTGTTGGGAGTGAAGGAAGACAGGTATCTTTTACTTCACGGTCTTATTGGCAAGGAATAGCCCAGGCTCCATCTATTAGCTATTTTTTCTACAGCGGAAATCCAAAGAAAAATTTATCTCTTGGAGCCTCTGTAATTACAAATAAAGTTTTTATTGATAGAAGAACCTTATATGCAGTAGATGCTAGCTATCAATTAAGTATGGGCGGAGAATCAAAACTTTTTTTAGGGATTAAAGCTGGAGCAACATCTAAAATTACAGATATAGAAAGTCTGGAGAGAATTACAAACACAGCTAACCCTGCTATAACAAATGATGGAAATGCAGTCTTTCCAGTTTTGGGCTTTGGAGCACTTTTTAAAACCAAAGCATTCTTTCTTTCAGCATCAATCCCAAATTTTTTAAACCCTGTTAATTTTGTAAGTGACAACGCTTTAGTTGGTTCAGAAAAACCAAATACTTATCTGCTTGCTGGAACCTCTTTTGATGTTGGTGTATTTGGCTCCAAATTAAAGCCTTTTATAAGTACAAAATTAATCCCTGATGGTGAAAATCAGACTCACATTGGAGGGACACTAGATTTTAAAAACTTTCTTGAAATTGGAGCAGGCTATAAAAATATTGGCTTTACTAATTTTCTTCTTATGGTAAAAACAAAATTTGGACTCTCAATTGCTTATGCTTACGAATTCGGTATCCCTAGCGGCCAAGCCGCAGTAACAAGAAGTGGAAACGAACTTTTTATAAAGTTTAACTTTTAGATTATTTTATTCAAAATCAATTTAACAACTATAAGTTTGAAAAATACATTGCTATATGCAATAGTCTTTTTAATTGTAAGTAGTTGCAAATCTAAAGATGAAAAAAAATCAAATGATCCTTTATCATTTCCAAATTGGGAATTAATTGCTGATAAGCTTATTGAAAGAAGCGATTTAAAAAAAGGTGAAAAAGTTATACTAATATCACAGCCTGGAGGCTTTGACCCAATAGTATCCCTTCTCTCTGAAAAAATAAATAATTCAGGAGCTTTATATCTTGGTACTTTTTCGGTTGACTCACTAAAAAATCCTGATTATTGGCAAACTGATTTTATAAGAAAAAGTAATGGAAAAAGTAAAGACGAATTAGTGGAGTATTTAATGGAGGTTGATTTGGGGATAATGCTACCCGGAGCAAATCCAACTCACACGGAATATTCTGCTATGCAAGAGGTCTTAAAAAGAAATAAAGGAAGGACAATTCATTTTCACTGGGCAGGTGCTTACGATCTGGCAGGTAATCTTTTAAATACCAATAACAAAATAAGCAATTACTATCAGGACGTTTTACTTAAAACAGATTATGCTGAACTTGCAAAAAGACAAAAAATTTTTGAAAATGCTCTTAGAGAAAACTTAATAAAAATTACAACACCCTTAGGTACTGATATTAAATTTAGGATCGGAAATCGACCTGTTACAAAACAAGACGGAGATGCCTCATACAGACAGGAGATTTATAAAAACCTAATTGACAGAGAAATCGAATTACCACCTGGAGCTGTTCGTGTAGCCCCTATTGAAGAAACAGTGCAAGGGACTATTGCTTTTCCAAATTCTGTATGGCAAGGAGAAAAAGTTGAAGGCCTTGTAATGAAATTTATAAACGGTAAAATTGAAAATCTGTCTGCTAATAAGGGTGAAGATGCAGTTTTAGAAGAATTGAAGTCAGCTGGAGAAGCGGGTCAATATTTTAGAGAATTCGCTTTAGGATTTAATCCTCTTCTAGCTATTCCAGAAAAAGATCCCTGGATTCCTTACTATGGATATGGAGCTGGAGTAATAAGACTATCACTTGGTGATAATACAGAACTTGGAGGTAACGTTAGAGGAGGTTATGTAAGGTGGAATTTCTTTACTGATGCCACAGTAATTGTAGGTGACGATTTATGGGTTGAAAACGGAAAACTAGTAAAATAATTTTTTCAGAAACTGTAATTGAAGTATTAATGCAGTAATACTTTTCTTAATTTTTTTTTTTTTGAAATGTATATTAGATGTCTATATTTAAAAATTAAATGAAATTTCAAAACATATTAAAGGCTTTGGCAGTTTCGATGATATTTGGTGGAATCGGAATTATTTGGTTTGGGCTTAACATGATGAAGAGCTAAACTTCACGAAGTATTATTAAAAAGCCCTTGAATTTTCAAGGGCCTTTCACTTTCAAGTTTATTTTCTAAAACTCGCCAAATGCTGCTAATACCTGAATGGTGAAATTTGATTTGATTTCTACCCCACCATTTGTTTGACCCCATTCCATCATTTCTTTTGCTAGCTTATCTTCAAACTGCTGCTTTTGATCAATTAGATCACTGAACCCATTTGAACCTAACACTACCCAATGAGTAGCACCATTAGGTGAGCCAATATCATAGGTTCCAAAACCTACTGGTCTGTCACCTAGAATTTTTGAAGCCTTACTTACAAATTTGTCATGCGCTTTTTGAAATGCGATCGGATCATTTGGCTTGATGTCATAAATTTGGATAAAAGGAAAGTCCTTTGGAACCCCTCCAAAAAAGCTTTTAAATCTTCCTGCGTAAGCAGGTCCCCACTCTTCAACAAAATTATTTATTTTCTCTAGAAATAAACCTTGTTGAAATTCCTTAAGATCTGATCTTCCAATTTTACCAACTTCACCAAATGCGACAACACGATGTGTCCACATATTATCTCCATAGGAAATTCTTTCAACCTGAACTCCTCCTGATTTATATACTGCATCTTTATTATATTCAGCTAAAAGATTACCAATTGCTTCCTCTGTTCCGTCTTTGGCATTAAAATGCCATAGTCTAAATGTATTCTGAGAATAAGATATACTTACCATTAAAATACATAATAAATAAAAAAGTTTTTTCATTTTAATTGATTTTATAATTAGTGATTTTCAATTTACAAAAAACAAGCTTGATTAAATTTTATAAACTATATTTAAGCACCGTGCATTAATGAATTTAATTAACCCTCACTTGGAATTAAAATGAATAGAGAACTACATGCTTTAATTTTAGGTGCAACAGGAGCAACAGGAAAAGAGCTTGTAAACGAATTATTAAATAATCCTAATTTTTGTAAAATTTCGGTTTTTGGAAGAAGAGTTCCAGATATTGACAATAAAAAATTATTTAAGTATAAAATTGATTTTTCAGAATTAAATAAAATTAAAAAGCTTCTATCAGGTGATATTTTATTCTCAGCACTAGGTACAACACTTAAACAGGCGGGAAGTAAAAAACAGCAATTTTTAGTTGACTATACCTATCAATACGAATTTGCCAAAATAGCTGTTGAAAATGGAACAAAAAATTACTCACTAGTATCCTCAACAGGAGCAGATAAAAATTCTTTTTTTTTCTACCCAAAAATAAAAGGCGAACTAGAGGAATCAATTAAAAAACTTCCTTTCAACAAAATCCAAATTTTTCAACCTCCAACATTAATAAGGCAACCTGCACTTGCTAGAAAAGGAGAGAAAATTGGTATTAGAGTTTTTAATAGGTTAAATAAAATTGGACTTTTTAAATCACAAAAGCCATTACCAGTAAAAATCCTAGCAAAAATTATGATAGATGCTGCATTATCAAAAAATTCTGATAGATTAGAAGTTTTTAGTACCCAGGATATAGCAGGACTAAATAACAAATAGACCAAACAAAGTGTTTGGCCTACTTGTAAAAAAGTTTTAATAAATTTTAATTATTAGGTAATCCAGGAGTAGGATTTTCAAAAAATATAAATTCATTAACATTGTTTGGATCTCTACCCATAGATACGTCAGTTGTTTGTTCTGTGAAAGATAAAGAATCAATTATTGTTTGATTGTCTTGAGAAATTAAAACTATAGATTCTCCTCCTTTACTTAATTTATTACTAACATGTAAAGGTCCTTGCTCTTGATCGTCGTCACACCAGATTAAAATATATCCTTTAGGCTGAACAGTTGTTAAAGAAGGATCTGTATCTGGAATCTGATAAGGATCGTCATCACCTATGGTATCGGTAAAATACATTCCACCTAAGTCTATAGCTTCATTAGAATCATTATACAGCTCTACCCAGTCATCATAATCTCCCGAAGGATCTGCACAACAGGTATCATTACTAGCTAAAAATTCATTTATAATTAGTCCCATTCCTGGGTCCTCTTCAACGGTAGCTTCTTCATTCATGTCCTCGTCATTTGTGCTTTCGGAGGAACAAGAAAATAGAAGTATGCAAGTAAAAAATGAAATATATTTTTTCATGTGAATTGTTTTTATGGTTAATTAAAATGCGAATTATGTCTAAATTAAAAAATGTTTACAAAAGGTTTAAATTAATTTAGTGAATTTTGTAGACAATTTAGTGTTCCGTGTTGGATTCGAACCAACGACCCCTGCCCTGTCAAGGCAGTGCTCTGAACCAACTGAGCTAACGGAACGAATTTCAAAGATAATATTTGGTTGAATTTTATATTATAATTAGGCTAAAAATAATGACAAATTTAAAAACTAGATTAAGAATTACTTATAATAGTTATTTTTTAAATAGTATACGAATAAATGAGTTATTTCTCCATTTTAACTAACCTATAACATATTTAATAATTATTTTTCATAAATTTGTATAACCAATCCTTTTAACACAAAATTGGTTATTTCATCATAAATTAGTTTTTTATTTTAAGTGGGAGTTTTTAAGGAACTCCCTCCCCCAAAAAGTTTGGTTCCCTAAGACCTAATATCCATATTTTACATTCGTAGAAATTTAATTTCTTAAACAAAAATTTGTAAGTCAGTATAAATTCAGTATATTATTAGGCTTTTGCTTAAAATAATAACCATGAATGTTGAAGATTTGATCGGAAATACTGCGCCATGTTCTTGTGATACATGTGTTTGTGGCTATTATTACAAAGTTGACCTACCCAGATTAAAATTTGATAAAAAATCACTGAAAACCATAGGTTATAATAAAAAATTCCCTTGGTTTATTAATAAATAAAATTTACCCTATCAGTAAAGTCTTTTAAGTTAAATACTTATCAAAGCCTTTAATATAAACTCGTTAAAAACTGAATTTACTATATATTTAATATTTTTGTACTGTAGAATTACTTATGTCTATTACCTACAAACAAATATTATGGATTTTTATTCTGCTATTGATTCCAATCGCAGTTTTTTCTCAGGCTAGTAGATACCATTATATTCCCCCTTTGGCAGCTTCATCAGGTGGTAATGCAGATGATATGGGAAACCAATATTTTTATATTACAACTGCTAGTACTGAATCTGTCACCTACACCATATATCCTCTTCCAATTAGTCCTGCAACTAGTTTTACTGGTGTTATTAGTAAATTATTACCCGGAGATTTAAAGACCGATAACGTTAACCGTTACTTAGCAAATACTGGAGGTAATCATGGAGCAGGTTATGGACAACTTTTTGTGAGGGAGGGGCAGACCTCATTAGAATTAAATGATAAGGGTTTTTATATAGAAGCTTCAGCTCCAATTTATGTAAATATAAGATATAGAGCTAGTGCTCAGGCTAGTGGCCTTGTAAGTAAGGGACAGGCTGCACTAGGAAGGTCATTCAGAACTGGTGGCTTTACTAACGCTAGACCAACTGACACCCATTACATGAATTTTGCTTCCGTTATGGCAGTGGAGGCGGGAACTACTACAGTAACTTTTAGCGATATAAACAATAATGACAAAGATGGAAACGCAGATATTGAGAATTTTATTGAAACTTATGATGCTGGAAATATTAATGATATTGTTGTAACACTCAAGCAATTTGAAACTTATGTGGTTGCGATGAAAGCCCCACAGTTCGGACAAGAGGGAGTTGTATATCCAATAACAAATAGAGATGCTCTTATTGGTATGTCAATTGAGTCTACTAAGAATATTGCTGTTATATCTGGTGGAGCAAATGGGAGCATGACAGAGACAGAAACTGGTCGTGATCACGGTATTGACCAAATTGTAGGTTATGATAAAGCAGGGACTGAATTTATTTTTATAGAAGGAAATAGGGATAGTGGAGAGCCTGACGATTTTGATAATGCAATTATTGTTGCCCATGAAGATGATACAGCAGTTTATTTAAGAGGTGAAACCACACCTACAAAAATACTTGAAGCAGGGGAGTATCATTCTATAGAAGGAAATGAATATTCTAACACAACTAATGGTGGAAATCTTTATGTTAGAACCTCAAAAAAAGCCTATGCTTATCAAGCTATCGCTTATGGAAATACAGCAAATACAGACTTGTGGTTTGTACCCCCACTCAGCTGTACAAGCATTGAAACTGTTGAAACCATCCCAAATATAATAGATGCTGCAGGACAAAATTGGAATTCTTTTTTAACAATTGTAGCACCAGCCACAGCCTCAGTTACTATTAGTGACGAAAATACCCCAACTCCTACTTGGACTGGAAATTTTACTCATAATAGTGTAAGAATAAATAATATTCTCGGAGCAGCAACAGGAAGCGAAAAAAACTTTGGAAGAACAGTCATAGGAAATCCAAACTATACAACATATAAAATTCAAGGGTTAACGGGTAACGTTTCTATATTCTCAAATTACCCTGATGGGAGTAAAGCCGAATTATATGCAGCTTATTATAATAGTTCTGTTAATGCGACGGCAGGTGCTTTTTACTCTGGATTTCCGTCTCCACCAGATAGTAGTTTTAATGAAGCAGGTGCAACGGGTTTAAATGACTGTATTCCTTATGTTAGCTTAAGTCTTACGAATTTTGCTGATTTTGATTCTGTAGAATGGGAATATTGGAACGGTGAAGGAGTAGTAAACTACACTACTATTGCAGGATGGGACACTCAGACTGTTACTCCTACACAAGTAGGCTTTTATAAAGCAATAGGTGTAATAACCTGTTCTGGAAGTGATCCTTATCGATTGGAATCAAATCCAAAAAAAGTGAGTAATTGTCCCGTAGATACTGACACTGACGGTATTTATGACAACATAGATGTTGACATTGATAATGATGGTATATATAATACCGTTGAATCAAGACTGGTAAGTTCACTTAATCTTTCTAACATAAATGACCCTACTTTGGTTTTTCCAGATTTTTCAACGAACAATTCCATTCCTTCATCTACATTTACAAGAAGTAACCCTGGAACAGTAAATATGACAGGGCAAACCTCAGGTGCTTTTCAACTGACTGTTCCACCAGGAGAATCAGGGGCGTACAAACTTTCGTTTACAGAACCTGTAAATATCAAATTATTCGAGGATACTAATTTTGCTCACAGCTTTATTACAGGAGATACTTATAAGGTGAGCATATTTCCAACCTCATTAACACTAACAATGCTTGACCCGGGTGATGAGTTAGCAGTTGACACAAACCAAAATAACGTGTATGATTCTGGAGTTGTCACATATACCTCAAGTGAAATACTTTTCACTTTTGACGGAGCTGCCGATAATTCTAATCGATTTTCATTCCAAGCCGATGGAGTGAGAGAAATCACCTTAACACAAGTGGGCGCACCAACAGCTTCAGGTAATGTGGTATTTAACGGTATTTTTTCTATAGAATATTTAAATACAGATACTGATTCAGATACTATTTCGAATGCTTATGATCATGACAGTGATGAAGATGCTTGTTTTGATACAAGAGAAGCGGGTTTTACTGATGGAGATTCCAATGGATATTTAGGGTCAGATCCAGTAACTGTGGACAATGAACTGAGCGCAGAACCTGGTAGAGTAAACAATCAAGGTGAAGGCTATACGACTCCTAGAGACGGAAATTCAAATAGTGTAAGAGATTTTTTAGAATTCTCTGAGGCGCCTTCTTTTTCACTAGAACCACTCGATGTTTTAGTTTGTAATGGGGATAATACTTCGTTCACTGTTTCAAGTACTCAAACAAATTTAAATTACCAGTGGCAAAAATTAAATACTACAAGTGGTAATTGGGAGAATTTAGCAAATAATGCTCTCTACTCTGGTGTCACATCAAATATTTTAAATCTAACCTCCCCTCCTTTTGCGATGGATAATTCTTTATTTAGAGCTGTTATTACAAAGGATGAATATGTATGTGCTACATTTTCCACATCAGTTACACTTGATTTGTCTGACCCTGGTATTACACCTAGTGGGATGCCATTGGTCTTAGATGAGGGTGTTTCAAATGATACCTTCACAATCGTTTTATCAGATACTCCAAGTGACACAGTTCAAATTAATTTTACTGTTAGCCCAACAGGACATTACGTTTTAAGCCAAGATTTTGTCATTTTTAATAATTCTAACTGGAATACTCCGCAATCAATAAATCTTGATGCTATAGACGAACCTCTGGTCGATGGAACAGTTACTGCAACTTTAATTCTAGATTTTGATCCTTCTAGCGATGATTGTTTTATTCCTCTTGGAACCTCTACTTATAGTGTGACAATTTTTAACAATGATATTCCTGGATGGGATGTTTCAGAGGTTATAAAAACAGTTGAAGAGGATTTCGTTTCTACTGGAGAAGAGGTAGTTGAAGAAATACCATCAGATTCAGAGTCTACAACAATTTCAACTGGAAAAAGGGGTATAGTAGATCCCGCCTTTGTGACTGAAAATGATCCTGCTACAGCAGAATTCTCAATAGTTTTAACAGCGCAGCCTGTAAATGATGTTTTTGTAGATATAATAAATAATGATTCAACCGAAAAAACTTTAAGTGACACTAGTTTAACATTTACAAATTCCAATTGGAATGTATCACAAACAATAATTATAAATAGTGCAGATGATTTTTTAATTGATGGCGATCAAAACACATCAATTACAGCCAGAATAAATGCCGCTTCTGATCCTGCATTTTTGTCACTACCTCCAGAAGACAGACAAGTTTTAACAATTGACGATGATATAGGCGACTTCACCATAAGTGATGTTAGTGGGAATCTAAAAGAAGAAGCACTTAGTGACCTTGTTACGTTTACAGTTTCTTTAACTGCTATTCCTTCTTCTGATGTTATTATTGATTTTTCTGGGAATGATTCCACAGAAGCAACAATTGTTAATCCTACTGTTACTTTTAATTCTACTAATTGGAATATTCCACAAACTATAAATCTACAAGTTGTAGATGACTTTATTTTCGATGAAAATCAAACTTCTACAATTACTGGTTCAGTAAGCTCAAGTTCTGATACCTCTTTTACTGGAGCTGCAGACAAATCTGTAGATGTGATTACTGAAGATAACGAGGTAGTAGATATAATAGTAAATGTTTTAGATAATTTGACTAGTGAATCTGGAGATACAGGTTCATTTGAAATCAATTTAACTACTGAGCCCTTAAGTGATGTATTTATAGAATTAACTTCGACTAATGAATTGGAGGGAGTTTTATCTACTTCGGTTATTTCCTTCAATGCAACAAACTGGAATATTCCTCAAGTAGTTACTGTCACTGGTGTGGATGATGATCCACCTGTGAGTGATGGTGCTGCTGATTATATTATTATTACAGGTAATGTATCATCAACTGATGACAATTACGGTCTACTGGATGGGTCAACAGTAGATGATGTTAACATGTCAAATCAGGATAATGATTCTCCTGGAATAACTCTAACAGTTTTAAATGATGATTTCTCAACCAGTGAATCCGGAGATTATGTAGTTGTTCAATTTAGTCTTTTATCAAAGCCTGATGGTGGAGAAAGTGTTACAATACCTCTGAGTCTTGATGGCCCAGCAAATGAGATGGACTTGTCTGCAGATAGTATTACTATACTTGCTGATAATTGGGATAACCCTAGTTCAAATGTAGTTACAATTACTGGAATAGATGAACTTTTTGCAGATGGCAACCAAGAGTTAATTTTAATAACAGGTGACCCTACATCTGCTAGTCCATTTTACGATGCCATAGGAGCAGATGATGTTTCAAATCCAACTCTAACAAATGAAGATAATGACGTTGCCCAAATTGTTTTTAACTTATCTGATAATGTTTCTGAGAATAGAACATCTTCTATACTAAGTGTAAGTTTAACTTCAGCTATTAATACAGATGTAATTTTAAACTTTACGGTAGTTGATGATACAGAATTAAAAATCGACCTAATTCAATTAATTTTTACAAAAGATAATTGGAATATTAATCAAGAGATCATAGTTACTGGTAAAGATGACTACATTATAGATGGAGATATAGGATCAGAGATTATGATTTCTGTTGATGATGTTCTCTCAGACATAACTTATAGAACTGTTTTACCAACGTCAGTTATTGTTATTAATGAAGATAATGATGACTTAGATGGAGATGGTGTTGAAAATAGTATAGATAATTGTCCTTTGACAAGCAATACAGATCAATCTGATATAGATAGAGACAGTATAGGAGATGTTTGTGATGATGATATCGACGGAGATGGAGTGTTAAATTCGAAAGAGAGTGAAGATTCCACAGACCCTGAGAATAATTGTAGTTTCAAATCCGAAAGCGTTACAGAGCCTGTTACAAGTTCTCCTGATTGTGACTCAGATGGTGTTGAAAATAGTATAGATCAAGATGACGATAACGATGGTATAAAAGATGAAATAGAAACTGATGAAGATACTGATGGAGACGGTATACCAAATAGTATTGACCCAGATAGCGATAATGACGGATGTTATGATGTTGTTGAAGCTGGTTTTATTGATCAAAATAATGATGGGATTATTGGTGATTCTATTTTATTTGTAGATAGTAATGGACTCGTGTTGAACCAAGATTCATATAACGAAATACCTCAAGATTTAAATAATAATGGGATTTATGACTTTTTAGAGGTCTTAGATTTACCTGAAATTTTATCACCGGATCAAAGTTTTATTGAAATAGAGCCAGGAAAGTCTGCAACGCTAAGCTATCCTTATTCTTCTTCTTCCTACTATTTTAGGTGGCAGATAAAAAGAGATTTTGAAGATTGGACTGATTTAAATGAGGATATTGATTTCAGAGGAGTTTATACTCCAAAATTAGAACTTACTAATCCAAACAAAAATTATGTTGGATACAAATTTAGACTGAAAGTTGAGCAATTGTTGAGCTCATGTCCAGTCCCAGTATTAACAGAATCAATAGAACTTGTTTTTCAGGAACTTTTTATTCCAAATTCATTTAGTCCAAATGGTGACGGAATAAATGATCTATTTGTTATTTCAGGCATAGATGCTTTTCCAGACCACCGATTAATAGTTTATAATAGATGGGAACAAAAAGTATATGAAACAAAAAACTATCAAAATGATTGGGACGGTGCACCTAATATGAGCTATGGGGATAATTCGAAATTACTTCCAGAAGGTGTTTACTTTTATTTCTTTGAGGAAAGTGAAGGAGGAAAATTACATAAAGGGTTTATTTATATTAAAAGATGATTAAGAGAAAAAATATATTAAAATTTTTTAGCTCAATTTTTTTGATGCTTCCTATTGTTATTTTTAGTCAGCAAGAATCAAGTTTTAATATGTATATGTTTAATCACCAGAGCTTTAATTCAGGTTACGCTGGCTCAAAAAACTATTCTTCATTTACATTTTTATCGAGATCCCAATGGGTTGGTTTTGAGGGAGCCCCTGTAACCCACAGTTTCGCTTATAATGGCTCTAGAAATAATAAAAACCTTGGCTTTTCCATAACTGGTCTTGTCGATCGGATTGGACCATTAGAAAGCTCACAGTTTGCAGCAGATTTAGCTTATCAACTAAAATTGAACGATAGAAAACATTATTTAGGTCTCGGTTTAAAATTATCAGCCTCACTTTTTGATTTTAACAGTGATATTCTCTCCCCACAACAACAGCAAGATTATACTCTATATACAAATGATATCCCTGAATCATTAGAACCAAATATTGGTTTTGGGTTTTACTATCACACACCAAGGTTTTATTTTGGATATTCTATACCTAGAATGATTCAAGACGAAAAATATTTTTTAATCCGACACAACTACTTTATTACCGGTGGTTTAATATCATTATCTAATTCCATTGAATTAAAGCCAAGTCTTTTGCTAAAATTTACAAGTAGAAGCCCAATATCTTATGATTTCAGCACTTTACTCTACTTTAACAAATCTATTTGGTTTGGTCCTCAGTTAAAAAACCTTGTGAGCATATCAAACGATGTCATTCAATCAGGAGCTGGAATTGGTCTAATCGCAGGAATTCACATTAGCAATAGTTTTAGTGTTGGTTATGTGTTTTCAAATTCAATCGGGATAAGGAATTTTACAGATACTTATTCTCACGAGTTTCTACTCCGTTATGAATTCAATCCAAGAGCATTTGGTGTGCTTAGATCCCCTAGAATTTTCTAATTATGAAAAAAGCAGCTTTTATAATCTCAATTTTAATAAGTTTTTATAGTCTGGGTCAAAAAAAATCAGACAAAATTGACAATGATTTAAATTATAATATCCAATGGGCTGAATATTTTTTTGAAAATAAAGATTTCGAAAAAGTTGTAGAGAGGTTATCTAATATTGAGGACTCACTTTTTCCAAATATTGTAAGAATTTACTCTAAGTCATTAAAAAATATAAAAAGGATTAAAGAAGCAGCTGAGGTTTTAGACCCCTTGGTTCAGTCGGATTATGCTAATGTCGCTGATTATTATGAATATATATCTTTAATTCCAGAAAATAAACAGTTGGTTAAAGAATACATTGAAAAGGCTAAAAGAATACCTATTACTAATAATACTGACCTAAAAATAAATATAAATTCAAAAAATTATGAAATTTTAAATTTAAACCTAAATACTCAAAAATCTGAGTTTGGTGCATTTATGATTGATCCAGATAAGAGATCAATCTTCTATTTAGGTAATCAAAAATCCACTCGAAAAAAATTTAAATCAATAAATCAGATTTACAATTTATATAAAACCGAAATTGATACCTCAACATTCGAAACTAAATCAGCTAACGAACTTAATATAAGATTTAATTCTATTTATCAAGACGGTCCTATTTCATTAAACCCTGTAACTAAAATGTTATATCTGACAAGGACTACTAATAAAGTTAGAAAAACTAAAAATATTCAACTAGCAATTTTTCAAATCCCACTTGATAAATTCGGAAAAGAAATGCCAAAACTTTTGGAATTAAATTTTGATGGCTACTCTTCAATTCATCCAACAATTTCAGAGGATGGTAAGGTATTGTATTTCTCAAGTGATCGTCCTGGAGGATATGGTGGTATGGATCTTTACTACGTCAACATAGAAGATGATAAGATTGCAGGTGAAATAATAAATATGGGACCAGATATCAATACTAAAAACGATGAAGTTTTTCCCTTCATTTTTTCAGATAAGTATCTTTTTTATTCCTCCAACAAAGGTTCTAATCAAAAGTTTAATATTTATTTAGCAACAAATAAAATTTATAATCGCTGGGAGAACAGTATTTTGAGTGAGCCATTTAATTCAGAATATGACGATACATCGTTTTCAATCGATATAAAAACGAAAACTGGATTTATAAGTTCTAATAGAAAAGGCGGCAAAGGGGATGATGATATTTATGCCTTTAAGTTTATACCTAAAATTGAAGGGGAAGAAGATTCATACAATTTTTTCGGAACCGATACTCTTGTAGTTGGATCTAATATCATTTTGAAAAATGATAGGGTAAAAATGAAAAAAAATGATCCTTTAACTCAACTTATCCCATTAAAAATCGGAATGGTTAGTGATGTTAATAATGGAAAATTAAATTTAAATCCAAATGGTACTTTTTGGTATAGAGCAAATTCTAGTGAATTTAAAAAAGATTCATTTTCTTACAGGATTATTAGTGATTTCGGGAAGTCTGACGAAATAAAAGTTACTTTAGAAAATAAGAATTTTCAAAAATCAATAAACTACGAGAATCTATTAAAACCTATATATTTCGATTTTGATAAATACGAATTGAAAGAGAAATTTATGCCTAGACTAGATTCAATAGCTGAAATTTTAAATAATAATCCAAATTTAAAAATTGAAATTTCTTCATTTACTGACTGTCAAGGTAAAAGAACATATAATCAAAAGTTGAGTGAGCGAAGAACAAAAACTGTAAGTAATTATATAAAAACAAGACTAAATGTTAAAACAGTAATTGAAGAAAAAGCTTTCGGTGAAAGTAAAGTAGAGGGAAGTTCTTTAAATAAATTTACTTTAGCAGTTGCACTTTTCAGCAATAAAATTAGCGCTGAAAATTTTGTAAGAAATAAATCATTAGATCCTAGATCAGTCGAAATAATAAAAGTTAATATATATTACCAAGTTAACCTTGGAATTTTCGATACTTATAATGAGGCAGCTGAAAAATTAAATGAAGTAAAAAAATCAATTTCAAATGCTAAAATTAAAGAGATTAAATGTTCAAAAAGACCAGAGCATTTTCATAGTCTAAATAGAAAAACTACTTTTAAAATAATTGACAAAAAATAGTGAATAAAAATTATTTTTTTTATTCATTCTAACTTTATTGAAATTCTGCTAAAACCAAGATATTTTAACTTTTAAATGAAAAATAAACAAGTAAATATTATTCCAATCTTCAATAAAATTATACTTCTGTTTTTGTTTTTGATTATTTCAACTCCTTACAGAATTTGTTATGCGAATTCTGATCCATATCCAAAGAATCAGAAAATAGATGTTTTGAATTACATCTTTAACATCACCTTATCTGATGAAAAAGATGAAATTTTATGCGAAGAAATTATTGATCTTCGATTTAAAGAAAATGGTATAAAGAAAATAAGACTGGACTTGGTTAATGCTTCAAATGAAAGTGATGGTAAAGGAATGAAGATTATTAATTTATATTCTAATAACGAAGAACTAAAATTTATTCATGAGAATAATAATTTATTTATTTTTCTAAATACTATTTCAAAAAAAAACGATAGAGTTCAATTTAAAATAACTTATAGAGGAATACCACAAGAGGGACTCTATATAGGAAATAATAAATATGGTGATAGAACTTTTTTTAGTGATAATTGGCCAAACAGAGCAAGACATTGGCTTGCATTAATTGATCATCCCTCTGATAAAGCTAAATGTGAATTCGTTGTAACTGCTCCAGACCATTATCAAGTGATTTCAAATGGTTTAAAAATTGAAGAGACTCATTTAGAAGGTGATAAATTACTAACTCATTGGAAACAATCAGTCCCAATTGCTCCGTGGCTTTATGTTCTAGGTGTTGCAGAATTTGCTATTCAATATTTTGACGAATTTAAAGGTAAATCACTTCAAACCTGGGTTTTTAAACAAGATAGAGATGCTGGTTTTTACGATTATTCGTACCCAACTAAAAATGCACTTGAGTTTTATGAAACCAATATAGGTCCATTCTCTTATGAAAAACTAGCAAATATTCAGTCCAATAGTGTAAGTGGAGGAATGGAGGCAGCATCAGCTATCTTGTATAGTGATAAATCCGTTGTAGGAGACAGAAATGAAAGATGGAGAAATGTAATTATTCATGAGATAGCACATCAGTGGTTTGGTAATTCTGTTACAGAATTTAGTTGGGACGATATTTGGCTTAGTGAAGGTTTTGCTACTTATTTTACATTATTATTTATCGAACATGAATATGGTAGAGATGAATTTATTAAAGGGTTAAAATCTAGTAAAAAAACAGTTGATAATTTTCACCAAAAATATCCTAATTATTCTGTTATACACAATGATTTAAAGGACATGAAAGATGTTACTAGTGTTCAAACATACCAAAAAGGGAGTTGGACATTACATATGTTAAGGGGACTCCTAGGGACAAAAATATTTTGGAAAGGCATCAGAGCATATTACTTAAAATATAAAGATTTAAATGCTTCAACAAAAGATTTCAAAACTATTATGGAGGAGGTTTCAGGAAAAGATTTGACTAAGTTTTTTGATCAGTGGCTCTATAAACCTGGCAACTTAGTTTTAGATGGGGTATGGAAATATGACAAAAATCTACAAGAAATTACTCTAGAACTTAAACAAGTTCAAAAAGGCAATGTTATAATTGAAATGCCAATTGAAATTGGTATTGAATATGGTAAGGATGAATATAAAATTGAAAAAATTAACCTAAAAGAGTTAAGTAAATTATACAAGATTAAAACTGATAAAGAGCCATTAGATATTATTGTTGACCCTAACATGTGGGTATTGAAAAATCATACACTTAAAAAAATAAAATCTAACTAGAAAACCATCTGTGTTTTCCAAACTGATTTTGTTTTACTGAAAGTCCTTCTTCTAAATAAAATTTAATCCCTTTGGTAACACAATTTAAATACTTTTTTAGCGAAGGGAGAACATAAAATATCAATAAAAAATTATAAATAATTAAATGATATTTTTCAGAGATATAAGGGGTGACTTTAATTGATAAATGAGTTTTATCATTTATAGGTTTTAAACTCCACTCCACTCTAGACTTTTTACCTTTTTTTTTTCCGATCATTAATTTAAAACCCTTATTTTTTTCAAAATTGTAAAAATTACGTTCATACGTCAATCCATTAATATAAGTAAGTTGATCAATCTTACTTTTATCATCCCAAACTAATTTTTTGTGTGATTTACAAAATGGGTGAACTAATTCTAAATGCGAAGTTTTTGATAATAGAGTCCATACTTTGTCTACCTTAGAGTTAATTAATATTTGAGAGCATGTAGAAAATTTACTTAATTGAGAAGTCATCTAAAAATTAAAATATTAATAAATATAAGATGTAAACAAAAAACCCTTCATATATGAAAGGTTTTTAAAAACTATTTTTGGTCAGGATATTTAAACCAAATCCCACCTATAAACATGAAGCCAATTGTTGCCCAAATAACAATTGAGGGTAAGTCTGGTGCTAAACTTACAGGACCCATGTCAGCAGTATGCCCGTAACGTTCAATAGTAGCTATTGCACTTGACGACAATTCTACACCAGAATTTTGCAACTCAGACAATTGTAATGACATTCCCTTCTGAGCTAAAACGAGGTAAGACGATACTTGTAAGCCAAAAAAGATTACACAAACACAAAACAAAGTCATTACACCTTTTGCATAAGTTGGTAAATTTAATTCTCTAGTTCTTCTAATTAAATAAAATGCTAAAGCAGTCATTATAATAACACATAAAAGATAAATGGCATTATTTATAAAGTTTAAACTTGCATTTTGAAAGACTTGAAATTCATTCATAATATTTGGTTTTTTTGATTATTAATAGTTAACAATATACAAATAAGAATAACAAAAATTTTTGCTAATTATCTTAATAACTATTGAATAGACTAATCAAGTTTACGCTTCCAAATCTGAGTTCTACCTAAAAGAGAAAATCCTAAAAAGCCTCTTACTTTAAGTGTATTGTCATCTTCAAGTGTAATATAACAGTCGTAAATTTTTCCAGATTTTGGATCTAAAATAGTACCACCTTCCCATGTATCTTCTTCTAGAATTAGGTCTTTTAAAATTAAAAGTCCTTCTATGGGTTTGTTTTTATTTTCACCTTTACACTTAAGGCAAAGTTTGCCTTTATCTTCTGGTAATAAGAGATTAATTATTTTTCCATAAACTGTATTTCCCTCTTTATAAATTAAAACCTCAGATTTTTTCTTTCCTGTTTCATCGTCTTCTGTAATCCACAAGCCCTGAACATCTTGGTTTTGGTAGAAAAATATAGTCAAGACGTATACAAAAATGTTAATTGCATTCATCAAGTTTATCTTTTGATATTTTTATTAAATTTATGAAATCTCTAGTATTTAGGACCTAAAAAATAAACAATGAAATACTTTTCAAAACCATTAATAATTATTTTGATTCTTATTCCAGTTGGTTTATTTATTTCTTTCCTAGATAAAAAGGTTATTTCTGGTTTCCTTTCTACAAATCAAATTTCAGATCATTATCTATTTATAGGTTCATTAGTCATTGCTATAAGCATAATAATATTTATTGTTTTAAAATTCGATAAAAAAATAAATTCTTAATCTGACATTAAAGTTCAATCAAATTTATTTCTGATTAATGCATCATTTCAATTCAATTGACTTTAAAAATTTTTCCAAAGTTTATCGCCTTAATCTTATAAATAGTGTAACTGGATATAAATCAGCAAATCTTATTGGTTCACAATCATTAGATGGTAAAGAAAATTTAGCAATTTTCAGTTCAGTTATACATCTTGGAAGCAACCCTGCTTTAATTGGTTTTATCTTAAGACCAACCACAGTTCCAAGACACACTTACAGTAACATTAAGTCAACAGGCATATTCACATTAAATGCAGTAACAAAAAAAGTCATTTCTGACGCTCATCATACTTCTGCCAAATATCCAGATTTTATATCAGAATTTGATAAGACAAATTTTGAGGTAGAAAAAAAAGAAAACTGGCAGGCTCCTTTTGTTAAAGAATCTCCTTTGCAAATGGGTTGCAGCTTCAAAAACGAATACCACATTAAGGAAAATGATACCATTTTAATTGTTGCTAGTATTGAACATATTTTTGTTTCTCAAACTTTACTTTTAGATGATGGTTGGGTTCAACTTGACAAAGCAGGTATAGTGACAATTAATGGTTTGGATGGCTATTCCGAAACTAAACTTCTTAGTAGATTCAAATATGCAAGACCTAAAAGATCAGAATGATTATATAGACCTTTTTTTCAATGAGCGATGGACAAATTATGCACTAGATAAAAGTGACGAAATTCCTGATCTATTGTTAGAACTAGAAAAAGAAACGCATCAAAAAATTTTGCACCCTAGAATGATGAGTAGCCCTTTGCAAGGTAGGCTTCTAAGTTTTATTTCAAATATTTTAAGACCTGAAAAAATACTAGAAATAGGAACTTACACAGGATATTCTTCATTATGTTTAGCTGAGGGTCTTGGTGAAAATGGAGAACTTCATACAATAGATCATAATGAGGAACTGGTTTTAATTCAAAAAAAATATTTTAATAAAAGTATATTTAAGAATAAAATTCATTCTCATCTTGGGAATGCTTCAGAAATAATACCAAAAATTGATGGCCCTTTCGATTTAGTTTTTATTGATGCTGATAAAATCAATTACATCAATTATTTCGAACAAGTTTTTAATAAAACTCAACCTGGTAGTTTAATCATTTCCGATAATGTTATGTGGGACGGAAAAGTAATTAATAAAGCTGACTCCAAAGATGAGAGTACAATAGCACTTCAGAAATACAATGACAAACTAAAAAAAGACTCTAGAATTAAAACCTTATTGCTTCCCTTTAGAGATGGATTATCATTATGCTGGGTAATTTAAAGTTCTCTTTTAATAGAATCCCCAAGATCATCGAAATCCTTTTTTACTTTATCTACTTCTTCTTTAAAATCTTGAGTAATTTTTTTTGTTGGACTTTCTACATCTACACTGTTTTGTATTTCATTCTTAATGTCATTAGTTGCTCTTCTTACTTGAGTCATCCCTTTTGCTAGGGTTTTTGCAATTGAAGGAATCTTATCAGCACCAAAAACTAATAATACTATAAAAAAGACAAAAACAATTTCTGCCCCACTGATAAACAAAAAAATATGATTGATTTCAAACAAATATAACATCTAAAAAATTACTTAAAGCTCATAGATTACCATAGTTACTATCCCTTTATTCTCTCTTTAAATTTTTCAAAATCTGATGGTGTCTCACGCTTTGGCCAATTATTATTATCTAAATTTACATCTGCTGTTTCAAGGTCTGGATCAACGGTAACTCCAACCAACTCTTTGTCTGATGCAACAACTTTTTTTACGCTTGAATCATTTTTTCTCCAAATCTGAACCGGATATGAAATACGTTCAGAGGTTCCATCAGCATAATTATACTCAACAATTAAAGGCATAACTAAACCACCTGGTTTTTCAAATTCAATTTCATAAAAATATTTTGGCGATTTGGTGTTAGGATCAATGCCCTCTTCAGTTAAATAATCCCTAAGTATTTGTGAACCCATTATTGCATTCTCATTAGCTAATTCTGAATTAAACATATCACTTTCTTGATCAATTTTAAAAACCATATCTGGAAGATTATTTAAATCATAACCAAATTCCTTAAGCCTATTAGAAGCTTTTTCATCTGGAGTGTCTGAGAAATAAAATCTTTTGACATTTTTAACACCTATATCAACTACATCTGTTGAATAAAACCAGCCTCTCCAAAACCAATCTAAATCAGTTGCTGATGCATCTTCCATAGTTCTAAAAAAATCTTCCGGTGTAGGATGCTTAAACATCCATCTCTGTGCATAGGTTTTAAATGCATGATCAAAAACTTCATTGCCCATAACAGTTTCTCTCAAAATATTTAGAGCAGTGGCTGGTTTAGCATATGCATTGGGGCCTAATTGATAAACGTTTTCAGGGTTAGACATAATTGGGGCGATAAAATTTTGATTTCCAGCCATGTAAGGAACAATCTTTTTGGGATCACCCCTTCTAGAAGGATATTTTTCTAAATTACCAATAGCATCTGGATATGAAATACCAAAATCTTGTTCAGTCAAGTACTGAACAAAAGTATCAAGCCCTTCATCCATCCAGCCCCATTGACGTTCGTCAGAATTAACAATCATCGGAAAATAGTTATGTCCTACTTCATGTATAATTACACTTATCATTCCAAATTTAGTTCTATCTGAGTATGTACCATCTTCGTCTGGTCTCCCGAAATTAAAGCATATCATAGGGTATTCCATTCCTATATTCCTTGCATGTACTGAAACTGCTTTTGGATATGGATAATCAAAAGTAAACTTTGAATATGTTTTTAACGTTTGTATAACGGCTTTGGTTGAATATTCTTCCCATAGTGGATTCCCCTCTTTTGGATATATTGAAACTGCCATCACTTTTTGATTCCCTATTTTTAATGCTTGTCTTTCCCAAATAAATTTTCTAGATGTAGCAAATCCAAAATCTCTTACATTTTTTGCATTAAATTGCCAAGTACTTTTCTTTTTTGAGAAAGTTGACTCTTTTAGTTTTGCTTCATCTTGATTGACAATTATAATGGGTTTTTCAAAACTTGATTTGGAAGCAATAAACCTTTTGTATTCCTCTTTGGTAAGGACTTCTTTAGGATTTTGTAATGTACCCGTTGCCTCCATAATATGATCTGATGGAACTGTTATATTAACCTGATAATCTCCAAACTCTAATGCAAATTCTCCGTTACCCCAAAATTGATAATTTTGCCAACCCTCAACATCATTATAAACACAAAGTCTTGGAAAAAACTGAGCTATAGTGTAAACTTTATTTCCATCACCTTCAAAATACTCGTAACCTGAACGACCACCATATTCCAATCGATTATTAATATTATACCACCATTTAATTTTAAATTTAAATGTTTCATTCGGAGAAAGAGATTCTGGTAAATCAACTCTCATCATGGTCTGGTTGATAGTATACTTTAAAGGATTACCTTGAGTATCCAGAACCCACTCGATATTAAAACCACCATCAAAAGATCCATTTATATAATTTTTCAAAAAAGAAGAGGGCCTTTGAGTAACAGAGTTTCCCGAGCTATTTTTGTATAAGGATGGTGCATCTTTTTTTCTGATATTTTGATCAAGCTGTAGCCACAAATAAGTTAAATTGTCAGGAGAATTATTAGTGTATGTTATTATTTCTTCCCCATACAATTTGGAATTTTTATCATCTAATTCAATATCCATAACATAGTCTACCTTTTGTTGAAAGTACTCTACCCCTGGTGCACCAGAAGCATTATGATATTTGTTTGGTTCAGCAAACTCATCATATAACTGTCTGAACTTATTTTGATTCGTATGTCCCTGTTGAACTTGAGCAAATAGGCTTTTAAGTAAGATCAAATTAAGAACAATGAGGTAAATTAGAAGATTGCTAAGTTTTTTCATACCATTTTTTTAAGTTGAGTAAATATACGAAGTAATTTCAGAGTTAAAATAATGAAAAAGCAGCTCTATCATTTTCACTATGAAGCAAAAAACTTTTTCTAATAGATTTATTTTTGTAGTGAATTATGTTCTGTTGATTTTCAAACAAATCAAAAAAAGTTCTGTTTTCAATTGATAAGTTAAGCGAAGATGCTGGTGCATTTGCTTCAAAATAACACTGCAAAATATCATTTTTATACTCTCTCCCTATATAAATTAAATCAATGGTTTTCCCATCAATTAAAATAAGTATACTTTTTTTTAAGCTTTTTTTTAAAAGTTTATCTATTTCCAGCTTGTTTGAGTCAGGAGCTAATTTAATATCCTCTTGATATCTATTTAGAGACTTTTCAACGTCATCTATAAATAGTTGACATGTGATTTGAATTACGTTTTTCTCTTCTTTAAATTCAATAGTTGTTGTACTAACATAAAATTTATGTTCTATTTTTTTTGGAATAAAAATACTATATACAAAAAATAAAAAAATTGATAATAGATTCATGAATACTAATCCTTTAAGTCGTTTTTAAATTCCTTACTTTCATTTATTAGGAAATCAATCAATTGAAATTCTTTATCTTTTTTTAGAAGTTCTCCAGTCTTCATTCTATTGTCTATGAACTCTAAAAAAGTAATTATGTCACTTTTATCTAATCCCAAATCAACTTCAAAAAAACTATCTTCGAAAACAAGTGGTAAAACCTCACTTGGTTTCATACGCATTTGCTCATCAGATGATTTATTTCCAAATGCTCTTGTTAAAAGCTTTGCAATATTTACAAAATCAATACCATCGGAAAGTTGTCGATCGTTAAATGCCCTATTAACAAGTTGTGATGATTTATCTTTTTCGTAATCAAACCCCTTGAACTCCTCTTCTTTTAAATCTAAGAACTTTTCAACATCATCAGTTGTTACTACTACTTCCTTCAATTCATTAATATTTTCATTTACTGAGACTACAAGTCTGTTTTTAGACAAAATCTCTTCAGTTATTTTTACAGATCGTATTCTATATTGAACGGATGAAAAAATGATTTCATCACCTAACAGAACGTCAATTTCAAAAGCACCATCACTGTCTGTGATGGTGTTAGTTTGAGCAGTATTATTTACCACATTCGCAGCTACAACTTTTGTGTTTTTGTAAAGTAGTTGTCCTTTAATAGGTCTTCGCTCTTGACAAACAACAGAAAAAAATGAATGAATAAAAAAAACTAAAATAAAAAGTTGTTTCATTATAAATTACTTAATATAGTATTGAAGTTATATGCACAAAAACAAAATTAATATTTTCGCTTTATTTGTTCAGATGTTAATTTTAGTAATTCTTGCATTAAAGATAATTTATATTTGACAACTACCGCTTGAGTAATAATTGTATATAATGAAAGTTGAGATCTTGAGTATAAAAGTTTCAAAGTGTTACCCTCTAAGACATAAAATGCTTCGGAAAGGTAAACCATTAGAAACTTGTCATTTTGATGGGGATAATTCGAAAGGAACATTTCATCTAGGCGCAATTGTTGATAAAGAAATAATTGGTATAATAAGTATCTATGAAAAGGACTTATCTCAATTTAAAAATTCAAAAGGTGCTCAATTTAGAGGTATTGCTGTGGCTTCTAAATATCAACGTAAGGGAGTTGCATCAAAACTTATTAATTATGCTCAAAAAGAAACAATAAAAATGATAAATCCAAAATACATATGGCTTAATGGTCGTATTTCTGCTAATAATCTTTACTTAGATAGAGGTTTTAAACCTATCGGTAATCCGTTTGAGATTAATACCATTGGCATTCACCAACGCTTTATAAAAATGATATCTGGATGATAACTAGATTTACTTATTTATTTATAGCTCTAACGTCACTAACTTTTTTGAATCAGACAAGGTTTAAAAAAGAAGATTTGTTAGGCCAGGACAAACTAAATTTTTATGACGAATCTATAAGACTTCTCCCTGAGGCTGGAAAAGCATTCGTAGCAATGAGAGAGGCTGCACTTGAGGAAGGTATTGAAATTGAGATTGTTTCAGCATATCGATCATATGAAAGACAAAAATTTATTTGGAACAGAAAGTTTTACTCAAATGCTAAAAAAGGAATTAGCCCAAAGGAAAACATAAATAAAATAATCGAATACTCAACACTTCCAGGAACTTCAAGACATCATTGGGGGACTGATATTGATATAATTGATGGAAAAAAACCAAAGGAAGGTGATCTGCTTCTTGAGGAAAAATTTCATGAAAATGGACCTTACGTAAGACTCAGAGAATGGATGGAAAAAAATGCAAACCGATTTGGTTTTTACCTTCCTTACACAGACAGTCCAAAAAGAGAAGGATTTAATTATGAACCATGGCATTATAGTTTTGCTCCGCTTTCAATACCAATGCTAGAAGAGTATTTGAAATTGGATTTAATTAATCTTCTTACTCCAGATGATCTAAGTGGCAAAAGTTGTATAGACAAAAAATTTCTTGAATCTTATATCAATGAAAATGTATTAGGTATAAATCCAAAACTAAAAGATTTTTAAAAAACTCAACTGAGTTTTAAGTAATTATAAAAATGACTTTAGATGGATAACTTTTTTGGAGTCAACGAATAAAAACAGGATTGAATTTATTTATCGTCTCTTCATTACTGAGTCTATAACCAGAAATTTCAAATGAATTAATATCATCTAAAGATTTTGCATTTTTTTCAATTAGATATCGCGCCATCATACCTCTTGCTTTTTTAGCATAAAATGAAATTATCTTAAGTTTTCCATCTTTAAAGTCTTTAAATTCTGGACTAACAATTGGAGACTTGATAACCTTAGTGTCAACAACACTGAAGTATTCTTTGCTGGCAAGATTTACCAATAATTCATTTCTTTCTAGTTCATTTACCAATTTATCAGTAACCTTTTTTTTCCAAAATTGATATAGGTCTATTGAGTTACCAACCGAAAGCTTGGTTCCCATTTCAAGTCGATATGGCTGTATAAGGTCAAGAGGTTTCAAAATGCCATAAAGTCCAGACAAAATGCGAAGTTTTTTTTGCATAATATCTATTTTATTATCTTCTAGCGTGTGTGCGTCTATACCCTCATAAACGTCTCCATTAAAAGTATAAATTGCTGCTCTGTGATTATTCTTATTAGTAGAGTTAAGAAAAGCTTGATTCCGATTCCAATTTAGATTAGCCAATTTTTCAGAAATATTCATTAATTTTTGTAACGATTCTGGTGACTTTTTTTTGAGTAAATTGTTAATTTTTTCTGCATCATTTGCAAATACAGGTATTGAGTGTTGTTGAGTAGGTAATGGGTTTTGAAAGTCAAGAGATTTTGCAGGAGATATTACTATTTTCATTGAGCGACTAATTTTAGAATAAATTTACAAGGTTTTAATTGTCTAAACAAGAAGTGAATAATTAATGCTATCTAAAATTTTATATACCCTTACTAGCAATATAACTTCGCCATTTTTTAAGAACACCCATGAGATCTTTTGGTAACTGCGAATCAAAGATTAAATCCTCTCCCGTAACCGGATGTTTGAAGCCAAGTGTTTTGGCATGTAATGCTTGACGCGGTAAAATTTTAAAACAATTTTCTATGAAATGTCGATATTTTGAAAAGCTTGTTCCTTTCAAAATTGAGTCTCCTCCATAACGAGAATCATTAAAAAGGGTGTGGCCAAAATGTTTCATGTGAGCCCTAATCTGGTGCGTACGGCCAGTTTCCAGTTGACATTCTACAAGTGTAACATATCTAAAACGCTCTAATACTTTGAAATGAGTAATCGCTTCTTTTCCTTTTGAATTATCTTCATAAACACTCATTTGTAAACGATTTTTCGGGTGTCTACCAATTGCTCCTGTAAAAGTGCCCTTATCTTCTTTGATATCTCCCCAAATAAGTGCGTTGTAAATTCTTTCAGTAGTTTTATCAAAGAATTGCTTTGCAAGATTAGTCATTGCAAATTCAGTTTTTGCTATTACTAAAAGTCCACTAGTGTCCTTATCAATTCGATGTACTATACCAGGACGTCCATTTTGATTTTTTGGCAATTGATTAAAATGGTAAAGTAATCCGTTTAATAAAGTACCTGAATAATTTCCATGTCCCGGATGAACTACAATTCCAGGAGGTTTGTTGAGAACTATTAAAGCATCATCTTCATAAATAATTTCGAGACTTATAGGTTCTGGTTTTAGTAAATTTTGATAGGGAGGGTGGTCAAAAAGAACTTTAATTTGATCTCCTTTTTTTACTTTATAGTTAGATTTAACAGGTTTTTCTCCAACAAATATATATCCCGCTTTAGCAGCTTGTTGAATTTTATTACGAGTAGCGTTTTCGATTCTTGTCATCAAGAATTTATCAATTCTCAATGGAGATTGCCCCTTGTCAATAACAAATGAAAAGTGCTCAAATATTGCACCTGAAATATTTTCAATTTCATTTATAATGGTTTTATCGTTTTCCATTTCCTAATACCAAATCAATTTTAGTAGTTTTTGGTAAAAGTACTCCTGGCTCAATGATCTTACCATCATGCATAACTTCTAATACCATATCTTTTCCTATATTATCTCTGTAGGTGTATTCACCAACTTCAAAACCAACTGATTTTAACAGAGAGATAGCATTTCTTTTAGTTATTTGTATTATGTTAGGAAGTGAAACTTTCTTATAACCTGATGGGTTCACAGTTAAGTATATTTTACGATTTTTTTTAACCTCTCTTCCAGCAAAGGGTATGTGAGATATTACTGTCAAAGGCTTCATTAAAGGCATGTATCTTGAAGAATCAATTATTTCAAAACGTAATCCTTCTTTTTCTAGAATATCAGACAATTTTATAAGAGATGTACCTCGCAATTCAGGTACCTTTTGATAATTATTGTGTTTGGTAATAATATTTAGACCAAAGTAAATAACCAAAAAAAGAAATACTGAACATAATGCTGCAAAAAACAATTGTTTAAAAAAAGATTTACTAATTAAAAATCTTAATAAATTCATAGAGTGATTTGAAATACTAAGATAATAAAACCGATGCTTTTGGGTTGATTTGAAATCACATACATTTGCATTATATTCTATTTAAATGATTAGGAAAAAAGTAGGAGTAGTTTGTGGGGGTTATTCATCCGAACATAAAATATCACTTCAAAGTGCAGAGACGGTTTTTTCAAATCTAGATAGAAATAAATGGGAAGCTTTTTTAATTATTATTGAAAAAAGTAAATGGACAGGAAAAGACGATACTGGAAATATTTACCAAGTCTCAAAGGGTGATCTTAAGCTTACATCTAATGGAAAGACTATAAAAATTGATTTAATATTAAATCTAATACATGGGTCGTTAGGCGAAAATGGTCAGTTAGCTGCACTTTGTGAAATTCTTGATATTCCATTATCTAGTTGTGATAGCTATAGTGCAGCTTTAACATTCAATAAGAGAGATTGTCTTTCGGTTCTCAGAGAATGGAAAATTCCAACAGCAAAATATTTTACAATCGATAAAGATGACCACATTGATATAGACTTAATAATAAAAAAATTAGGCCTACCCTGTTTTGTTAAAGCAAACAGATCTGGAAGTAGTTTTGGTATTTTTAAAGTATACGATAAGAAAAATTTACTCCCTTCAATTAAAAAAGCATTTAAATATGACACCCAACTCATTATAGAAAGCAACTTGAATGGTCTAGAGGTATCAGTTGGAAGCGCAAGATATGGTAACGAAATTCAAGTATTTCCAATTACTGAAATAATACCTAATAACGATTTTTTTGATTATGCTGCAAAATATGAGGGTCAATCTGAGGAAATAACACCTGCTCGAATCGAAAAAAGTTTAGAAAAAAAGTTAGTTGATTTATCAAAAAAAATTTACTTAAAGTTAGGACTTAAAGGTTTTGTGCGAACAGAATTTATAATTGTTGATAAAATCCCACATATACTTGAGGTTAATTCAGTACCTGGAATGACTGAAAAAAGTATAATTCCTCAACAAATTAAAGCAATGAAAATGGATTTATCTGATTTCTTATCTGAAATTTTAATCCAAGCACTAGAATAAAAAATTATAAATGAAACGATTTGTATTTCCTGGATCCTTCGATCCTATGACATTGGGACATAAAGATATAATAGAAAGGGTCTTACCTATGTGCGATGAATTAATAATTGGAGTAGGTCAAAATTCAGAAAAAAATTATTTGTTCAGTCTAGACGAAAGGATGAATTTTATTTTAGAAACCCATAATAAAGAACCAAAGATTAAAGTTTTGTCATTTCAAGGTTTAACAATAAATTTTTGTAAAAATGTAGATGCGACTGCAATTGTAAGAGGGCTCAGAAATCCTGCTGACTTTGAGTTTGAGAAAAGTGTTGCACAAACTAATCGTAGACTCTCTGGTATTGAGACTCTTTTTCTTTTAACTGCTGCTGACTATTCGTATATAAGTAGTAGCATTGTACGGGAAATCATTTTTCATAAAGGAGATTATTCGTCACTTGTCCCTGAGGCAGTAAAAAATAGTAGATGAATTAAACAAGTTTATTGATTAAAAGTTTAATATTCTCATATGCATTTTCCATTAGTTTTGGAATTTCTTCTGGGAACTTCCAAATAGCTAGATCTATATTTTCTTCAATTTGTGGAACTAAATTACCGGTGTAAGAAGTTTCCATAAGAAACCAGTACGTTTTTTTTAACTTAAACTTTTTATTTGCTTTATATACATGATATGTTGTAGGTAAAGGTTTTCTAATTCTCAGATTTTTAACTCCAGTTTCTTCAATAACCTCTCGAATTGCAGCTTCATTAATAATTTCATTTTTTTGAACCTTCCCTTTGGGTAAATCCCATCTCTTATTTCTAAAAATAAATAAATAAGCACCATTTGAATTTTTAACTAGTCCTCCTGCAGCCTCAACAGTTTTGAAAATCTTAAAAAAATGTTTCTCTATTTTCCTTTCATTGTGATGATATAAATAGACTCTCTCTACAGCACTGTTTCTTAGTGCTTTTATAATTGACTTCGAATCAGTGTATTTTAAAAAAAAAAGTGGGGTGGCAGAGGAGTTTTTACTTAAGTCTGAAGTAAAATTAATGGGTTTCTGATTATAAAAAACTTTATACATTTGTGTATGATTTTCAATAAAAACTTAGCTCTACAAACAGCTAAACATCTTCTGCAAATTAATGCAATAAAATTGAATCTTGAAAATCCTTTCACATGGGCTAGTGGTTGGAAATCTCCTATATATTGTGATAATCGAATTATACTTTCATATCCTAAGATTAGATCTCATTTAAGTGATATTATATCAAAAAAAATTGCTCAGGAGCATAGTTATCCACTAATTATTGCTGGGGTAGCTACAGGTGCAATTGGTATCTCAATGCTTGTAGCAGATAAATTAAAATTACCTTTCATCTATGTTCGCCCCGAGCCAAAAAAACACGGTCAAAAAAACCAAATAGAAGGCCATTTAAACTCAAAGCTACCTGTCCTGGTAATTGAAGATCTAATTAGTACAGGTAAAAGTAGTCTAAATGCAGTTAACTCAATCAAAAATGCTGGAGCAAACGTTATTGGTATGATTGCCCTTTTTACTTATGGATTCGAAATGGCAGAAAAAGAGTTTATAAAAGCAAATGTAAATGTGCAAACCTTGTGCGATTATGAACATTTATTGAGTGTAGCTGAAAGTGAAGGTGAAATTTCAGCATTTCAAAAAGAAAGATTAAAAACTTGGAGAAAAGATCCTTCGGCGTGGAATAATTGATTTGACTAGTCACCGTATTGAATTGATATTTGTGAATTGTTAAACTTGCTAATCATTTTTTCCTGATCTTGCAAAATTATCATTCCCGATTCGTCAACACCTTTCAATTTTCCTTCATGCAATTTTCCGTCCATATCAAATAATACAGTTTTGTTTCTTCTCCAAAGTATTTTCTGATATTGGTCTAAAATTGATGAATCTTGAAAATCAAACATGAAAAGGTACTCTTCGAGTAGAGGGATTAGAGCATCTAAAATAATTTTAGAAGCCCATTCTTCACCTGTAATTATTTTCAAAGAGGTTGCTTTGGGTAATTTTTCAAATTTTTCTTGATTTAAATTTAATCCAACACCAATTACGGAAGCTTTTATTTTGCTTTTATTAAAAAAGTTTTCGATTAATATACCTCCAATTTTTTTATTTTCTGACAAAATGTCGTTAGGCCATTTTATTGACAATCGGGGTATACTTAGTTTTTTTAAAGCATAAATAATTCCCAAACAAACTACAGCGTTTAATTTGAAAGGTTTAATTAAAAGACCATTGAATTGCCTATAAATACTAAAAGTGAGACTTTTAAATGGTTCTGAGATCCATTTTTTATTATGCTGCCCTCTTCCTGAAGTTTGGTTTTCAGTCCAGACTAAATCACCGTCAAGAACTTTACCAGATTTATACCTTTTTTTTAAATAATCATTAGTCGATGTTATGGCATTAAGTTTGATTATTCTAAAATTGCTCATATATGATAGTTGATCGGAATAAAATGTAATAAATTTGTAGATAAGAGCATAGATTAATGACAAATAAAAATGAAAACACAATGGCCCTTTTAAACGAAATTATTAAGGGTATTGAAGAAATGAAAGGAGAAGATATAAATAAAATTGATCTAAGAGAAATAGATAACAGTCCGTGTGAGTTTTTTGTTATATGTAGCGGCAATTCAAACACTCAAGTTTCTTCAATTGTAAACTCAGTAAGTAAATCTGTAAGTAAAATCCTAAAAGAAAAACCTTCACATATTGAAGGATTAAGGATTGCTGAATGGGTACTAATTGATTATGTAAATATTGTTGTTCACATATTTCAAAAAAAAACAAGAAAATTTTATAACATCGAAGAACTTTGGGGTGATGCAATAAATACCCCAATTGCTTCGAATTATTAAAAACTATGAAAGAGAAGAAAACAACCCCCCCTAAATTTAATATCTACTGGATATATGGCGCAGTCATTTTTGTATTACTAGGGCTTAGCCTTTTTGGTGGAAATGATTGGCAAACAATGAGTAAAACAAACATTTCTAACTTTGAAAAATATCTCAATTCTGGAGATGTAAGTGAAGTAATTGTAATTCGAAACAAAAGCAGTGTTAGGGTAACACTCACTCCTGATGCTTTAAGAAGCAGTGAACATCAAGCTGTAGTTGGTAAAAATATTTTAGGTCAGGAAAATACAAAAGGTCCTCATTATCAGTTCGAAGTAGGAAGTTTAGAATTGTTTGAAGAAAAATTGGAGAAAGCGAGAAGCAACGGTATTAATTTTCGATTAGAGTTTATAACAATTGAAAATAGATGGCTTGACACCATTATTGGTTTTTTACCCATTATTATTATAATTGGGGTATGGATTTTTTTAATGAGAAGAATGTCTGGTGGTGGGGCAGGAGGACCCGGAGGTCAAATTTTCAGTATCGGTAAATCTAAAGCTAAACTATTCGACAAAAACACAGATGTTAAAGTAACTTTTAAAGATGTAGCAGGCCTTGAGGGTGCTAAAGAAGAAATTCAAGAAATAGTTGATTTTCTTAAAAACCCAAAAAAATATACAATACTTGGTGGTAAGATACCAAAAGGTGCATTGCTTGTTGGATCGCCAGGAACTGGAAAAACACTTTTAGCAAAAGCAGTTGCTGGAGAAGCAAAAGTTCCATTTTTTTCTCTTTCAGGATCAGATTTTGTTGAAATGTTTGTTGGTGTTGGTGCTTCACGAGTTAGAGATTTATTTAAGCAAGCAAAAGATAAATCTCCTTCTATAATTTTTATTGATGAGATTGACGCTATAGGAAGAGCAAGAGGGAAAAGTAATATTACTGGATCTAATGATGAGCGTGAAAACACACTCAATCAATTACTTACAGAAATGGATGGATTTGGCACTAATACAAATGTGATTGTAATTGCAGCCACAAATCGAGCTGATGTTCTTGACAAGGCTTTAATGAGAGCTGGACGTTTTGACAGACAAATCTATGTTGACCTACCAGATTTAAATGAAAGGAAGGAGATTTTCAAAGTACATCTCAAACCTCTTAAAGTAGTAAAAAGTTTGGATATTGATTTTCTCGCAAAACAGACCCCCGGATTCTCTGGAGCTGACATCGCAAATGTTTGCAATGAGTCAGCTTTAATTGCTGCGAGAAAAAATAGAAAATCAGTTGGTAGGCAAGACTTTCTTGATGCTGTAGACCGAATTGTTGGCGGATTAGAAAAGAAGAATAAAATTATTACACCTGAAGAGAAAGAAACGATTGCATATCATGAAGCCGGTCATGCAATTGTAAGTTGGCTTTTAGAATATGCCGCTCCACTTGTTAAAGTGACTATTGTTCCAAGAGGCCAATCTCTAGGCGCAGCATGGTATTTACCTGAAGAGCGACAAATAGTTAGAACAGAACAAATGCTTGATGAAATGTGTGCTGCACTCGGTGGTCGAGCAGCAGAAAAAATAATTTTTAACAAGATTTCTACTGGTGCTTTAAGTGACCTTGAAAAAGTAACAAGACAAGCAAAGGCAATGGTCTCAATCTATGGATTGAATGATACATTAGGTAACATAACTTATTATGATTCTTCAGGCCAAACTGATTTTAATTTTTCAAAGCCTTATTCAGAGCAAACTGCTCAAGTTATTGATAAAGAGATTTCAAAAATTATTGAAAAACAGTATGATAGAGCAATCACGCTTTTAAAAAAATCGAAAGATAAATTGAAAAAACTTGCAGATCGTCTGTTGGAAAAAGAGGTGATTTTCAAAGATGATTTAGAAACAATCTTGGGTAAAAGACCCTACAAGACAAATGATGAAAAAATAGAAGAATTTAAGGCTTCAAAAGAAAAGAAATAAATTCAAGTATGGGACTTTGGGATTTTTTTTTCGGAAAAAAACATTCAATTAAACCCAAAAAAAGTCCATATCTTCCTGAAATAGAAGACCCATTAGATATCAGATTTGTAAAGAATTTCACATCAAATGGAGGATATTTCTTATACAACGACTCTAAAGAACTTGTTTCCTCTAATCTTGATAAAATTTGTCTTGAAAATAGTTTGACATTAGAGGAAATAGTCTGTCTTGATAAACAAATTTCAGAAACATTAGGTATACACTATTTAGATGAAACTTTTGCAAAACTAGATAAATTCAAAGCCCTATTAATTAAGTGTGAATACTTGATATCAAATTCCGGTAAAATTTTACTAAGTGACCAACAAATAAAACATCTGAAGTTGATTGACCTTCCTGAAACAATTTTAATTTCTGCCAAAATCAGTCAATTTTCAAAAGATGTCAGTGAGGCTATGACTAATCTTAAAAATAAATACAAAAATAATTTTCCAATAAACATTACCACTTTAAAAGCAATTTCAAAAAATGAAAAGAATGAAAAAATAACCAATCAAACGAACGATTCAAAAAACATATATTTGTTACTTGAAGATTTTTAAAATCGTGTTATTTGTACCCTTTTTTGATTTTTACTTTTACTCGATGAATTAATTAAAATATAAATTATTGAAAAATTTAGTCATACGTTCTATTTCTGGTATTATATATTCTGCTTTGATTATTAGTGCTGCTTTATATTCTGATTTGAGCTACATTATTTTGATTTTTATTTTCTCTTCCTTCACATTGTATGAATTTCAAAAACTTATTGAATATAAAAGTCCCGTACCGTTTATTTTATTTAGTGTTATAATCTATCAATTTTATAACCAAAAACTAAACCCTTACCTACATTTATCTTTATTAGCTTTTAGCACCTCAATATCCATTTTGCTAATTTTCTTTTTGTTTTATAATAAAAAAATTAAAATTAAACCCTTACAAAAAACTGCTCTTACATTATTTTATCCAGTTTCTTCATGTTATTTCATAATTGCAACATCTTCCTTAAAATCAAATATTGAGAATGGAGTTTCGATAAGTTTATTTATCATGGTATGGGTAAATAACACTTTTGCCTATATAGTTGGCAAACTAATAGGCAAAAAAAATCTGTTCCCTTCAATTTCACCGAAAAAAACCTGGGAAGGAATGTTGGGAGGTGGTGTTCTATGTTTTTTAAGTAGTTTTTTATTAATACAGTTTCATCCTGGATATCCAAAATGGACATTCCCATTATTATCTCTAATTATCGTTGGAACTTCTACATCTGGTGATTTGATTCAATCAAAATTCAAACGCCTAGCTTTAAAAAAAGATAGTGGAATACTTATTCCTGGACACGGTGGTTTTTATGACAGGATGGATAGCATTTTATTTTCAGCACCATTCGTTTATTTATTTTTTATGTTTTTAAATTATGTTTCATAAAGAGGGGCACAACATAATAATCATTTCATTTTTTTTAGCAACTATAACTTGTCTTTTAGCAGAGTTTGGATTAAGTAATGTTTTTGTTTTCAAAATTATAATTCAACTATTAGCTCTATTCCAATTAATCATTGTCCTGCAATTTTTTAGAAATCCAAAAAGAAACACAATAAGAAATGAAAATCATGTAATTGCCCCTGTAGATGGAAAAATTGTTATTGTAGAAGAGGTTTATGAAAAAGAATATTTTAAAGACAAGAGGCTACAAGTATCCATTTTTATGTCACCCATTAATGTTCATGTTACTAGATATTGTGTCAGTGGTAAAATAAAGTTTAGCAATTACCATCCAGGTAAATATTTGGTAGCCTGGCATCCAAAGTCATCCGAGCTTAATGAGAGAACAACCATTGTAATAAGTAATAATGTTTTCGGTGAAATTCTTTACAGGCAGATAGCTGGAGCCGTAGCACGCAGAATAATTAATTATGCAAAAGAAGGTAGTAGTGTTATTCAAGGAGAAGATGCAGGATTTATAAAATTTGGTTCTAGATTAGATATGTTTTTGCCCTTGAACACTCCACTTGATATTAAACTTAATGATTCGGTCAAAGGTGGGATTCAAATCATAGCTCATAAAAACTAGAGAGCTGCAAGACTTCTTTCAAGTATCATAATTTTTTCTTTTGCATCTGATACTTTTTTCCTTTCATTTAATACTATTTGCTTTGGAGCATTTTCAACAAAGTTTTTGTTAGATAGCTTTTTTTCTACGGAAGCTAGAAAACCTTTGATATATGTTAATTCGTCTGCTAGTCTCTTTTTTTCTGAATTGATATCATTAATATTTTTAGAGGGAATTAAAAACTCAAAGTTGTCAATACGGAAAGTGCCACCAGATATTTCATTAGGTGTATCATAAATAATTGAATCAACTCCTCCTAGCTTTTTAATAGCTTCTGTATAGGGTAAGGATTTTTTGTTTTTTGTAACGTAAATATCTAAAGTTTGTTTAAAAGGTATATTGTATTGTTTTCTAAAATTTCTAATTCCTGCAACTACATTTTTCGCTAAAGAAAATAATTCAATCTGTCTTTGATCAAATTTTTTGTTTTTTGGCCATGATGTTATTGTTAATGCTTGTTTTTTATTTCTAGGAGCAATAAAGTGCCATATTTCTTCACTTAAAAATGGCATAAAAGGATGCAAAATTTTTAAGTTATTCTCAAACATGGTTTTTATTTTATCATAAGTGTGTTTATCTATACTCTCTTTGTAAGATGGCTTGACCAACTCTAAAAACCAAGAACAAAAATCATCCCAAATTAATTTATAGATTGACATCAAAACATCTGAAATTCTGTATTTTTCAAAATTTTCATTTACAAATTTTAGTGTTTTTTGAAACTGATTATCATACCATAATACTGCCTCATTTGATACTTTTGAGGTTGGTTTGAGGTCATCTATTTCCCAACCCTCAATTAAGCGATAAGAATTCCAAATCTTATTTGCAAAGTTTTTCCCCTGCTGACAAAGACTTTCGTCGAAAAGTAAATCATTCCCTGCAGAGGAGCTTAACATCAAACCAACCCTTACTGCATCTGCTCCATAATTATCAATTAGTTTTAAAGCATCTGGAGAATTGCCAAGTTGTTTCGACATTTTTCTCCCTTTTTTATCTCTTACTAGACCTGTTAAATATACCCTTGAAAAAGGTGGTGATTTTCGATATTCATAACCTGACATTATCATTCTTGCTACCCAAAAAAATAAAATGTCAGGTCCTGTTATTAAATCTTGAGTTGGATAGTAGTATTTGATATCTTTATTGTTGGGTTTACGTATTCCATCAAAAACAGTGATTGGCCAAAGCCATGAAGAAAACCAAGTATCTAAAACATCTTCTTCTTGAGAAATATCTGCTATATTTAGATTATTATTTTTAGTTAATTTTCTTATTTTTTCAATCGCTTGTTGGGGATTGATTGCTACAACAAAATCTTTCTTGCCATCGCCATAATAATATGCTGGAATGCGGTGACCCCACCATAGTTGCCTTGAAATGTTCCAATCCTGTATGTTTTCCATCCAATGTCGATATACGTTTTTAAATTTATTAGGAATAATTTCAATTTCTTTAGAATTTAAAACACCATGAATAGCGGGATTAGCAATTTTTTTTGTTAATAAAAACCATTGATCAGAAAGTCTTGGTTCAATAACTGCATTAGTTCGCTCAGATGTTCCAACTTTATGCTGGTAAGGTTCTGTTTTTATGAGAAATCCCTGTTTCTCTAAGTCTTTCACAATTTTTTTTCTAGCAATAAAACGATCTAAATTTTCATATTTTAAACCATTTTTATTTAAAGTCCCATTAGAATTAAAGATATCTATAAAATCTAAATTGTGTTTTTCTGCAAGTATTTTATCATTAATATCATGGGCAGGGGTTACTTTCAAACAGCCTGTTCCGAAATCCATACTCACATACTCATCTTGAATTATCGGAATTTTTCTTTTGGTAAAAGGAACACGGACTTTTCTCCCTTTTAAATGCGAGTATCTTTTGTCATTAGGATTAATACAAATCGCAGTGTCGCCTAGGAGTGTTTCGGGGCGTGTAGTAGCAATGATTACTTTTTCATCAGATTGATCAATTTTATAAGCTATGTGGTAGAGCTTTCCATTTGCTTCTTTATAAATTACTTCCTCATCTGAAAGTGTCGTTTCAGCCTCAGGATCCCAGTTTACCATTCTATAACCTCGATAAATAAGTCCCTTTTCATAAAGATCAACAAAAACTCTTATAACCGATTCTGATAAATCTTTATCCATTGTAAATTTAGTTCTGTGCCAGTCACAACTACAACCTAATTTTTTAAGTTGTTCTAAAATTACACCTCCATATTCATGAGTCCATTCCCATGCATGCTTCAAAAATTCTTCTCTACTTATATTATTTTTTTCAATTCCCTTTTCTTTGAGCATTGCTACAACCTTAGCTTCAGTTGCTATCGACGCATGATCTGTACCTGGCACCCAACATGCATTGAAACCTCTCATACGTGCCCTCCGTATGATTATATCCTGTAATGAATTATTTAACATGTGTCCCATATGCAAAACACCTGTAACATTAGGTGGTGGAATTACTATGGTATATGGTTTCCTTTTATCAGGTTTAGATCTGAAATAACCGTTTTTTTGCCAGTATTTGTACCATTTACTCTCAATACTTTGAGATTTGAATTTGGAAGGAATATTCATAAAAACCTTTTGGTTATTTTATCCTATAAAAGTAGGGACACTTACTCTATAATAAAAATTGAGCTTTAAATTTGAAAAAAGATTTGTAAAAATTCTCAAACATAAATTTAAAGTTTTATCATAAGCTTTACAATGATTGCGTTTCAAAGTATTTTTTAGCATTTTTACATTTTAATTCAAAAATGCCCAAATTATCAAAAAAAGGAATTGATATTCCAGTTTCACCAATTAGAAAATTAGTCGCTTTTTCTGAACAAGCTAAAGCAAGAGGTGTTAAAGTTTTACATCTTAACATTGGACAGCCAGATATTGAAGCTCCAAGGGTAGCGATAGACGCAGTTAAAAACTCTAATCTTAAATTATTACCATATGGCCCATCTCAAGGTAATTTCTCATATCGTAAAAAACTATCTAAATATTACTCTAAACATAAAATTGATATAAACGCTGAGGATATTTTAATAACCACAGGAGCTAGTGAAGCACTGACCTTTGTTTTAAACTCAATTTGTGATACTGAAGATGAAATAATTATTCCTGAACCTTTCTACGCAAATTATAATGGTTTTGCTAGTGCATCTGGTGTCAAAGTAGTTCCCGTTGCCTCTGAATTTAATAATCGATTCCAATTACCTTCTTTGGAAAATATTGACAGTAAAATTACTCCCAAAACCAAAGCCATATTACTATGTAATCCTAGTAATCCAACAGGCTATGTTTACAGTAAACTTGAAATTAACACCCTTTGTGAATTATCAATCAGAAAAAATATATTCCTTATAGTCGACGAAGTTTATAGAGAATTTATGCATGGAGATATAGAACATTATTCAGTTTTACGTCACCCTGAAGGTCATCAACATACCATAATGATAGATTCAGTATCCAAACGTTATAGCTTGTGTGGTGCTAGGGTTGGATGTATCGTTTCTAAAAATAAATTGTTAATTCAAAATTTATTAAAATTTGCTCAACTTCGTCTTTCTCCTCCCACGTATGCTCTAATAGCAAGTGAAGCTGCACTTGATGCGCCAGACAGTTATCTTAAAAAGGTGATAAGTGAATATAGCAAAAGAAGAAATGTACTAATTAAAGCATTAGAGGAAATTCCTGACGTTAAAGTTTCTCATCCAATGGGAGCATTTTATTGCATGGTTAAACTTCCCATTGATGATGCTGAGAATTTTTCTAAATTTTTGTTAACCTCATTTGAAGATGAAGGTCAGACAGTAATGTTGGCTCCCGCTACAGGTTTTTATTCCACTCCAGGTTATGGTAAAAATGAAGTACGTGTTGCATTTGTTTTAAATAAGAAAAAACTTCTAAGAGCAACAAAAATTATTAGAAAAGGGATTAAAGAATACAACAAAATCTTCGCATCACCAGTTGTATGATTAAAGAAAATGTTTCTCTAAAAAACCACAATACATTTGGTATTGACGTTAAAACAAAATTCCTCGTAGAGATTTTCTCCGAAGATGAACTTCTAAAAACATTAAAGTCAAAAATAAAAGGGCCTTTCAGAGTTTTAGGATCAGGGAGTAATATTTTATTAACTAAAAATTATGATGGCTATACTATAATCATGAAAAATAAAGGTATAGTGGTTCAAGAGCAAACAAAAACTGAAGTTTTGATTAAAGTTGGAGCCGGTGAGGTTTGGCATGATCTAGTTTTATGGGCTTTAAAAAATGACTACTCTGGAATTGAAAACTTGGCGTTGATCCCAGGCAGCGTAGGTGCTGCACCTATTCAAAATATTGGTGCATATGGAGTAGAGTTAAATTCAGTATTTAAAAGCTGTCGAGCTCTTGAAATAAGTTCATTAAAATTTAAAAATTACGAAAAGGAATCTTGTAAATTTGAGTATCGGTCCTCAATTTTCAAAGAAGAGCTAAAAGGAAAAGTTATAATAACTAGTGTTTATTTTTTGTTGAGAAAAAAACCTCACAAAATAAATATTAGCTATGGTGAACTTCAAAGATTAATGATTGGAAAAGAAAACACCATACAAAATGTGGCAGCTGAAGTTATAGCAATTAGAAAATCAAAACTACCTGATCCTGAAAAAATTGGAAACAGTGGAAGTTTTTTTAAAAACCCTATTGTGACTCAAAAACAACTTTTAGCACTTAAGAAAGAATTTCCTGAAATACCCTATTATGAAGAAAGCAAAAATCATTTTAAGTTACCTGCAGGCTGGCTTATAGAAAAAATTGGATACAAAGGAAAAAGAAAAGGTGATGCGGGAATTCACAAAAAACAGGCTTTAGTATTAGTGAACTATGGAAGTGCAAAAGGTTTAGATATTTTGGCTCTAGCAGAAGAAGTCAAGGAAAAGATATTTAACTTTTATGGCCTTAGATTAGACTTTGAAGTAAATCTATTATGACTATAATTTAATCCCGATTTTTTGTATCAATACAAATCGTTACTGGGCCATCGTTAACAATTTCTACTTCCATATTTGATCCAAATTTTCCTGATATTACTGGTTTTGAAAGGCCATTTTGGGTAACGGTTTTAAATAGATTATATAATGGAATCGCATGTTCGTGTTTAGCAGCATTCCCATATGAAGGGCGGTTTCCTTTTTTTGTTTGTGCCATGAGAGTGAACTGGCTAATTACCATAATCTCACCTTTTATTTCTTTAATAGACTGGTTCATAATACCTTTTGCATCATTAAATATCCGCAAATTCAAAATCTTATTTGCTAACCATTTTACATCATCTTGATTATCAGAATGTCCTATTCCTAACAATATCATCAAACCAGGACCAGATGTTCTTTTTTCTTCTCTTTCAATAATCACATGAGCATATTTAACTCTTTGTATTACAGCTCTCATATTAATTTCTATAATTACTGTCTTCAGATAGTATTTGAGTATAACTATTGAATCTGCTCTGAGCTATTAACCCATCGTTAACAGCGCTTTTTATCGCGCAATTAGGTTCATATTGATGAAGACAATTGTTGAACTTACACTTATCTTTTCTTTGAAAAAATTCAGGGAAATAATTTCCGATTTCCTGAGGTCGCATTTCTACAATCCCAAAACCCTTAATCCCAGGTGTATCGATAATTTTAATACCTCCTTTTAATTTATGCATTTCTGCAAATGTAGTAGTGTGTTTTCCTTGCATATGTTGGTCTGAAATAGCAGAAGTTTTTATATCAACATCTGGGTCTATTGCATTAATAAATGTTGATTTTCCAACACCACTATGCCCCGATATCATAATTATTTTATTTTGCATTAGTGTTTTTACATTTTCCAAATTTTGACTCTTTTTAGCTGATATTTCATAAGCTTTATAACCAATATCCTCATATATTTTTTTAAGTGAGCTAATAGTATTTAGATCTTTCTTTATGTAAGTATCAATTTTATTAAATAATAAAATTACTGGAATTTTATAAGCCTCTGCGGTAACTAAAAATCGGTCAATAAAGACTGTAAAAGTTGGGGGATTATTAATCGTAATCATTAAAAAAGCCAGATCTATATTCGATGCAATAATATGAGTTTGTCTCGATAGATTAACTGACTTCCTAATAATATAATTTTTTCTCTCTTCTACCTCAATTATCCTTCCCTCTGATTTAATTGAGTTGTTTTCAACCTCAAAAATGACCCGATCACCAACAGCAACAGGGTTAGTGCTTTTTATTCCTTTAAGTCTCAAATTTCCCTTAATTCTACATGAATAAAAAATCCCACCGGACTCTACTATGTGCCAGCTTCCAGTTGAGCGATAAATAAGTCCTTTTTTCAAAAATTTTATTTACAAAGAAACAGTTTTTTTTTAAGCCTTTATGTTTATCAGTAGAGCAGAGTTATTCATATCTTTATATAAATAAAATAATGGCTCAAAAAACACTCCTAATTATTTTAGACGGCTGGGGTAAGTCAAAAAATCGAAAGGTATCTGCTGTTGATCAAGCAAATACTCCATATATTGACTTTTTGTATGATGAGTACGAACATAGTTCTCTTAGAACTGACGGAAAACATGTAGGATTACCTGAAGGTCAAATGGGTAACAGCGAAGTAGGACATATGAATTTGGGTGCAGGTCGAATTGTTTACCAAGATTTGGCAAAAATAAATCAAGCTTTAGAAAAAAATACGCTGAGAAAAAAAACTGTCTTGAGAGATTGTCTCGAATACGCTAAAAAAAGAAATAAAAAGATCCATCTTTTAGGATTACTTTCAGATGGTGGAGTTCATTCACACATAAAACATATTGAGGGATTTATTGATATTTTAGAAGAATATAAATTAAAAGAATTTTACCTTCATGCTTTTACTGATGGAAGAGATGTTGATCCTCAATCTGGAATCCATTTTGTAGAAAGTATTGAAAAAAAAATGTTAAATACAAATGGAAAGCTTGCAAGTTTAATAGGTCGTTACTATGCTATGGATCGAGATCAAAGATGGGAAAGAATTAAAGAAGCCTATGACCTTCTGATTCATGGGAAAGGTGAAGCCAGCGATAACTTTGTATCATCTCTTAAATCCAGTTACGATGAAGGAGTGACAGATGAATTTATCAAACCGCTTTACAAAAAAGACAATTTAGGAAAAGCGATAACAAAAATCGAAACTGAAGATATTGTACTTTTTTTAAACTTTCGTACAGATAGAGGTAGAGAACTAACTCAGGTTCTTTCACAGAGTTCGTTCCCTGAATATAATATGTATCCAAAAAAATTAAAATACTTAACCTTAACAAATTATGACGATTCCTTTAAAAATATCGAAGTTATATTTGATAAAGATAATTTAGATAAAACTCTTGGAGAAGTGATATCTAATGCAGGAAAAACACAGGTTCGAATTGCAGAGACAGAAAAGTACCCTCATGTGACATTCTTCTTTAATGGAGGAAGAGAGAATCCTTTTCAAGGAGAAGAAAGAATCCTGTGCCCATCTCCAAAAGTAGCTACTTATGATCTCAAACCTGAAATGAGCGCATATGAAATTCGTGATTCAACTATAGCAAAAATTGAATCGGACACCCCTGATTTTTTATGTTTAAATTTTGCCAACCCAGATATGGTTGGGCATACTGGAAACTTTAAAGCTGCAATACGTGCTTGTGAAGTAGTCGACGAGTGTACCGCTGCAGTGGTAAAAAAAGCTTTAGAAAAAAATTACGTTACACTTATTATTGCAGATCATGGAAATTGTGAAACTATGATCAATCCTGACGGTAGCCCAAATACTGCTCATACCAAAAACCCTGTGCCTGTTATTTTAGTTGATGCAAAAAAAAGAAAGATCAAGTCAGGAATTTTGAGTGATATTGCACCAACTATATTGGATTTGCTTGAAATCGAAATACCAGAAAAAATGACTCAAAATTCCCTAATCTCAATCTAGAATGATTAAAAGTAAACTTTTCTATATCAATTTTCATTTTAGTATTTTTCTTTACATCATTTTAAAATAGTCAATATAAATCAATATTAATAAATTTTTAGATGGCAGAGATAATTTTAAAAACTGAGGAAGAAATTGAGTTGATACGCGAAAGTGCATTAATAGTTTCAAAAACATTAGGCATCTTGGCGTCAGAAATAAAACCTGGTATTTCTACCCTTAGACTAGATACAATTGCAGAAACCCATATTCGTGATTTAGGAGCCGAACCCGGTTTTCTTGGCCTTTATGAATTCCCAAATACACTTTGTATGAGTCCTAATGCTCAAGTTGTACACGGTATTCCTAACAATGAACCTCTAAAAGAAGGTGATATTATTTCTATAGATTGTGGTGCTATTAAAAATGGGTTTTATGGTGACCATGCATATACATTTGCAGTTGGTGAAATTGATCCTAAAATTGAAAAATTGCTCAAAGTAACAAAGGCTTCACTTTTCGAGGGAATAAAAAATTTTAAGAAAGGAAATAGAGTTGGTGATATAGGGTATGCAATTCAAAATTATTGTGAAAAAGAAGGTTTTGGCGTTGTGCGAGAACTTGTAGGACATGGATTGGGCAAGACAATGCATGAGGGTCCTGAAATTCCTAATTATGGACGTAGAGGAAGAGGTAAAAAATTATTAGATGGTATGGTATTAGCAATTGAACCAATGATAAACCTAGGAACTCGTAAAATTAACCAACTTGATGACGGATGGACAATCCTCACTGCAGATGGAAAAGCAAGTGCACATTTTGAGCATAATGTCGCTCTCATAAATGGCAAGCCTGAATTATTATCTACTTTTGATTATATCTATAAAGCTCTTGGTTTAAGTAATTCTGAGGAGAGGCCTTTTAGAAAAGAATATTTAGCTTTATGAAATGGCTTTTAAATAATTTTCCAAGAGTATGGTTAATAAAGATTAGTATATGGTTTAGGCCAATATTAAAACAAATATATAAAGGGAATATTTTGACAGATCCAATTGACGGTAGTTCATACCGAAAATTTCTTCCATACGGTTATCAAAAAATAAGAGAAAATGCACTTTGTCCTGGAACTCTATCTCTAGAAAGACACCGTCTACTTTGGCTTTTTCTTGAAAGAGAAACCAAATTCTTTGAAAAGGCATTAAAAGTTTTACACATAGCTCCTGAACAACCACTTTATCAAAAATTTAAACAATTTAAACATTGGGAATATAAAACTTGTGATCTTAACTCTCCTTTGGCGGAAATCAAAGCAGATATATGTAATTTACCATTTGAAAATAACTCGTATGATCTTGTCCTTTGTAATCATGTACTGGAGCATGTTTTAAATGATAAGTTAGCTGTTAGGGAATTATTTAGAGTTCTTAAAAAAGGTGGGGTATTAATTGCACAAGTCCCCTTGGATCTTAATCGTAAGGCGACATTTGAGGACCCTTCTATAATTGATAAAAAAGAACGTAAAAAAGTTTTTGGTCAATACGATCATGTCCGTATTTATGGAAAAGATTACCTAGACTTATTAGATAGCGTTGGTTTTAAGTCACATTTTATCAGTTTCACAGAGAAGCTTTCAAAACACGAGGTTAAAAAATTTAGTCTTCGAAATGACCATATCCCTTTAGCTTACAAAAACTAATTTTCTGATAAATTTTTATAGAACCCTTTAGAAAAGTGTTGTTCAACTACACCTTTTTTATTTTCAATAATCCAAAGAGCTTCTAGTGTCAGTTCTTTCTCAATTAGAAGTTTACTTTTTTCAAACGGCATAACCATAAGTGCTGTTGCAAATGCATCTGCAACCATACAACTTGGTGCAATAACTGATGCGCTTAAAACTTCACTAGGAAAGGAATTGCCAGTTTTGGGGTTTATAGAATGTACATGACGTTTTCCTGTTTTTTTATCTAATTTGTATTTTCTGTAATTTCCTGATGTTGCTAATGCCTGATTATTCAAAAAAATAGTTTGAATAAACTTTTTTTCTTCATCTTGTTTTGGATTATCAATAGCAATTTTCCAAGGCAAATTTGATTTTGGACTAACTCCTTGAGCTACTATCTCACCTCCTATTTCTACTAAAAAAGAAGAAACTTGATTTGACCTTAAATATTCAGATATTAAATCAACTGCGTAGCCTTTTGCTATTGCATTAAAATCAAAAAAAAGATTTGGATGTTTTTTTTGAATAGTGTTCTTTGATGTTAATTTTGTTTTTTCCCATCCTGTATATTTTAAAATTTGTTCTAGCTGATATGGAGAAACACTTTTATGAGTTCTATTTGGACCAAATCCATATGCATTTACAAGAGCTCCAACTGTGGGATCAAAATAACCTTTAGTTTTTTTCCAAACTTCAGTTGCTTTATTATAGACTTTTATAAAATGAGTATCAACTTCAAGTAAACTATCACCTTTATTAATTTTTGAAATATCTGAATCTTTGTCATAAGTAGACATTGAAACATTTATGACATTAATAATTGAATCAACTTTGTGTGACAATAAATTCTTTCTTAGCTTGGAGCTTGAATAAGATATTGAGTAAGTTGTACCTAATGCATAACCTTTTAATTGATTGAAATCATCTTTTTGATTGTTTTTACAATTGACGAGTAGTAAAAAAATAAAAACACTATAAAATTTTCTCAAGACCATTAAAATTGACAACATAAGGGTTATTTTTTTTTAAAGGCATATCATAATCTTTTGCATTTGCAAATCCTACACCACCATAATAAAGTTTAGCATTATTTTTCTTTGCATGTATTTTTACTTTTTCCATTGATTCAATATCATAGTGTTTTGGAGATTGTGGGTATAAAGATCCCTTTACAACTATAAAGAAGAGCAATTTGTCTTTAACACATACAAATTGTGGTGATCGATTTCTTTTAGAATTAACTGCTAAAAATTCATATCCATTTTCTTCCAAAAAGTTTCCTACTTCTTGCATTGCAAGCTGATGAATTTCTTGTTTATTAAGAGGTTGCATTACTTTAACAAAATTAAATGAAAAGCTTAATTTGTTGCTATATCACCTTTAAAATAATTAATTTGCGAACTTAAAAAAAACTTATGCATTATAGAAAATTTTTCTTTGTTGTTACTTTTATATTCTTATCTAAAGGTTGCTCAACAAAACCATTTCAAACTCTAACCGATTCTTCGGGAAAATATAGCTATGAATATGTTAACTCTGACCCAACAAAAACAAGAATATATACCTTAGATAACGGTTTGAAGGTTTATTTAAGCAAATTTGAAAATGCCCCAAGAATACATGTTTTTACTGCAGTAAAAGCGGGAGGAAAAGATGACCCAGAAAATAATACAGGTTTGGCTCATTATCTAGAACATATAATGTTTAAGGGCAATAAATTTTTCGGCACAAAAGACTACGAAAAAGAAAAGCCACTTCTAGATTCTATAGAAAATTTATTTAATAAGTATGCTGAAATTTCAAACAATGAGGAGCGTAAAAGATTTTATAAAAAAATTGATGCTATATCAAATAAAGCAGCTTCATACGCCATTCCAAATGAATATGACAAAATGATATCATTAATTGGTGGTAAGTCATTAAATGCATATACAACAGAGGACAGAACAGTTTATACTGTTGATATACCCTCGAACGAATTAGAGCGCTTTTTAACAATAGAGGGTTTGAGATTTAAGCAAATTGTTAATCGTCTTTTTCATACTGAACTTGAAGCAGTTTATGAGGAAAAAAATAGGGCTTTAGATAATGACTTAAGAAAACAGTATAGGGCTCTATTCGAAAGCCTTTTCCCCTCTCATCCATATGGCAAACAATCAGTTTTAGGCACTGTTGACCATTTAAAAAATCCTTCTATAACTGAAATTCGTAAATATTTCAATAAGTATTATAAGCCTAACAACGTTGCGATATGTATGAGTGGTGAATTAAATTTTGATAAAACTATATCATTAATCGATAAGCATTTTGGGGATTGGAAACCAAACTTAGAACTTAAAAAAACAAAATATGATCCCTTGAAAGAAATTGAAAGTCCAATTAGAAGAGAAGTTACAGGTCCAGAAAAAGAATCTGTTCTTTTGGGTTTCAGATTTAATGGCGAAGATAAAGAGGGATTAATGCATGTTGAATTAATAGACATGTTACTCTCAAACAGTTCTGCAGGACTAATCGATTTAAATTTAGTTCAGAAACAAAAAGTTTTAGGGGCATTTGCCACTATTGAAGAAATGAATGATTATTCAATTCATATTTTAAGTGGAACACCAAAGGAAGGACAAAGTCTAAAAGAAGTTGAAAATTTACTTTTAGCAGAAATAGATAATATTA
>CACERG010000015.1 GCA_902561795.1 uncultured Bacteroidota bacterium
CCAACTATTAACTTTTTAACAATATTGTCAAGTCGATTGTTGATTTCTTGGGGGCTAAACAGGTTTTCTTTAATAAAGCAATAATTATATTAGCAATTAATTCCATGAAAAATACAAGCACCTACACAGAAGATAATATTCGATCTCTTGATTGGAAAGAGCACATTAGGTTACGTCCTGGAATGTATATTGGAAAGCTTGGTGACGGTTCCTCCCCTGATGATGGAATCTATATACTATTGAAAGAAATTTTGGACAACTGTATCGACGAGTTTGTTATGGGTGCAGGCAAAACTATAGAAATAATTATCAATGAAAACAATGTAAGTGTCCGTGATTATGGAAGAGGAATTCCTTTAGGTAAAGTAATTGACGTTGTCTCAAAGATGAATACTGGTGGTAAGTATGATTCTCGAGCATTTAAAAAATCAGTAGGTCTTAATGGCGTTGGTACAAAGGCAGTTAACGCCCTATCTGAAACTTTCATTGTTGAGTCAATAAGGGAGAATCAGACAAAGAAAGTAAAATTTGAGTTTGGAATAGTTACAGAAGATTCTCCATTGGAAAAATCTAACAAGCGAAGAGGCACCAAAGTAATTTTTTCGCCAGATAGGAAAATATTTAAAAACTTCAAATACTTGCCAGAATATGTTGAGCGCATGATTAAAAATTATGTTTTTCTTAATCCTGGTTTGACAGTTGACTTTAATGGTAAGAAGTTTTTCTCTCAAAACGGTTTAAAGGACCTATTAGAAGATCAGTCAAACGAAAAAGACTTATTATACTCAATCATTCACCTTAAAGGCGCAGATATAGAAATTGCAATTACCCACAGTAAAACTCAATACAGCGAAGAATACCACTCTTTTGTAAATGGCCAGCATACTACCCAAGGTGGAACACACCAAGCAGCATTTAGAGAAGGTTTGGTAAAAACAATCAGAGAACATTTTGGCAAAAACTTTGAGGCAGCTGATATTAGGAAATCCATAATTGCTGCGTTAAGTATTAAAGTAATGGAGCCTGTTTTTGAATCGCAGACTAAGACAAAGTTAGGATCAACTGAAATGGGTAGTGGATTACCATCGGTTAGAAGTTATATAATTGATTTTTTAAACAATGAATTAGATAATTTTTTACACAAAAATCAGGATATAGCAGAGTTAATTTTGAAAAAAATTCAACAGGCAGAAAAAGAACGAAAAGAGCTTTCAGGAATAAGAAAACTCGCAAGAGAAAGGGCTAAAAAAGCAAATTTGCATAATAAAAAATTAAGAGACTGTCGTGTTCATCTTTCAGATTTAAAAAAAGATCATAGGCTTGACTCTACTTTATTCATAACAGAAGGAGACTCAGCGAGCGGCTCAATTACTAAGTCAAGAGATGTAAATACACAAGCTGTTTTTAGTCTAAGGGGTAAACCTTTGAATAGTTTTGGTATGAGTAAAAAAATTGTTTATGAAAATGAGGAATTTAACCTGCTGCAAGCAGCTCTTAATATTGAGGAAAGTTTAGAAAACTTGCGTTATAATAATATTGTTATTGCTACAGATGCTGATGTAGACGGAATGCATATCCGATTACTTTTAATTACATTTTTTTTACAATTTTTTCCTGAGCTCATAAAAGAGGGGCACCTGTATATTTTACAAACACCATTATTTCGTGTTCGTAATAAAAAAGAGACAATATATTGTTATAATGAGGATGAAAGAAAAGAAGCATTAGTAAAGCTGAAAGGCAAACCAGAAATCACAAGATTTAAGGGTCTTGGTGAGATATCTCCTGATGAGTTTAAATATTTTATTGGTGATGACATAAGATTAGATCCTGTAATGCTAGACAAACAGACAACTGTAGAAGAATTACTTCTTTTTTATATGGGGAAAAATACTCCTGATCGTCAAAAATTTATAATTAATAATCTTAAGGTAGAACTTGATTACGCTGAAGAAACAATTGAATTAGCTCAGTGAAGATATGAATGAAGATGGAAACTTTATAAGCTCAGAAGAATCGGTTGCCCTGAAAAGAGTGACTGGAATGTATAAGGATTGGTTTTTGGATTATGCCTCATATGTAATTTTAGAGAGGGCTGTTCCTGCAATTGAAGATGGGCTTAAGCCTGTCCAAAGAAGAATCTTACATTCAATGAAAGACCTTGATGATGGCCGATACAATAAAGTTGCAAATATTGTTGGTCACTCAATGCAATACCATCCACACGGTGATGCAAGTATTGGAGATGCAATGGTCCAAATTGCTCAAAAAGAGTTATTAATCGATATGCAGGGAAATTGGGGGAATATTTTGACTGGAGACGGAGCTGCAGCATCCAGATATATTGAGGCTAGACTGTCTAAATTTGCTTTAGAAGTAGTTTTTAGTCCAAAAGTTACTCAGTGGCAGCTTTCTTATGACGGGAGGAAAAAAGAACCAATTCATTTACCAGTAAAGTTCCCATTATTACTTGCACAGGGAGCTGAAGGGATAGCAGTTGGGCTTTCAACAAAAATTTTGCCCCATAATTTTAATGAACTTTTAAATGCAAGTGTTAATTATCTAAAAGGAAAAAAAATTACTTTATATCCTGATTTCCAAACAGGTGGTATTATAGATGTTCAAAATTATAACGATGGAAATCGAGGTGGTAAAGTTAGAGTTCGTGCACGTATCAGTAAAATGGATAAAAATACCTTAGTTATTAATGAGATTCCTTATGGTACAAATACTTCATCATTAATAGATAGTATACTAAAGGCAAATGATAATGGGAAAATTAAAATTAAGAGGATTGAAGATAATACATCCTCCAAAGTTGAAATTTTAGTACATCTACCTAATGACATTTCCCCAGACAAAACAATAGATGCACTTTATGCCTTTACTTCTTGTGAAAATTCAGTTTCACCATTGGGCTGCCTAATTATTGATAATAAACCCAATTTTATGGGTGTTTTGGATATGCTTAAAATATCTACCGATCACACCGTCCAGCTTCTAAAGATGGAATTAGAAGTTCAATTATCAGATTTAGAAGATCAATGGCATAATGCCTCTTTAGAGAGAATTTTTATTGAAAATAAAATCTATCGAGATATTGAAGCTGCTGAAACATGGGAAGAGGTAATTTCCAAGATACAAATTGGTTTAAAGCCCTATACGATGAATCTAAAACGAAATGTTGTTGAGGATGATATAATTAAGCTTACTGAAATTAAAATTAAGAGAATTTCAAAATTTGATTTAGATAAGGCGCAACACAAAATCAAAATACTTGAAACAGATATAGAAGAGGTTAAAAATAATCTTAACCATATAATTGATTACACAGTAAGATATTTCAATCATTTAAAAAAATCTTATGGAACAAATAGAGAAAGAAAGTCTGAAATAAGAATTTTTGATGATGTCGATGCTAGAAAGGTAGTCACTAGGAACCAAAAACTCTATATGAATAAGGAAGAGGGTTTTATAGGAACCTCCCTAAGAAAAGATCTACTAGTATGCGAATGTTCAGATATTGACGACATTATAGTATTTACTAAAGACGGAAAAATGCAAGTTGTTAAGGTAGATACTAAGGTTTTTGTTGGCAAAAATATCGAATATGCTGCCGTTTTTAAAAAGAAAGACCAACGCACTATATACAATATGATTTATAGAGATGGGAAGAAAGGGACTTCATTTATAAAACGTTTTGCTGTTACTGGAGTTACTCGCGATAAAATATATGATTTAACTCAAGGGAAGCCTCAGTCTGAAGTACTTTATTTTTCAGCAAATCCTAATGGAGAAGCCGAAATAGTTTCAATCTTGCTAAAAAATACAGGAAGTATAAAGAAACTAAAATGGGATTTAGATTTCGCTGATCTCCAAATAAAAAATCGTGCAGTTAGAGGTAATACAGTTACCAAATATTTTATTAAAAAGGTAGAATTAAAAGAGAAAGGCATATCAACACTTAAACCCAGAAAAATTTGGTTTGACAGAACAGTTTTTAGGTTAAATTTAGAAGAAAGAGGTGATCTTTTAGGGGAATTCAAAGGTGATGACAAATTAATCGTCTCAACCGCGAAAGGAACAATTAAAGCATTTACCCCTGATATGTCTCTACATTTTGAGGAGTCAGTCGATAAAATTGAAAAGTGGTATCCTAAAAAACCTCTTACTGCAATTTATTTTGACCCTGAAAAGCAAAGATATTTTCTGAAGAGATTTGTTATTGAAAACACTAATCGTGAGGATAGTTTTGTTGTTAATAAAGGCGAACTTATATACTTTTGCTCTGATTGGAAACCAATTCTTAGAATTATTTTTGAAAAACCTAGAGGAAAAGATCCAATTCCAAATTTAGAAGTTGATGTTGAAAACTTTATTTCTGTTAAGGGGTTCAAAGCTCAAGGAAATCTGTTAACCAAGAAAAAAATCAAAAGAGTAGAGCTTATTAACTCCTCAAAATATGAGGAAATAGAACAAACAAATCCCCTTGAAATAGAGGTATCAAATGATGAAACAGTCAATGCAAGCGACGACACTAGTCAAATCACTTTAGATATATAGAATTATTAATGTTAACTAGATTGATATTTTATAGTCGGTAGTTAAATCAATTTATTTTTTCAATCTTTCCCTTTTTTTTATTTTTTCTGTCACCGACTAGTGAATATTCAAAATTATAGCTGTTTTGGTTAGTGCTTAAGATTCTAATTTGAATAGGTCTTTTTTCATTATAGTTCTTTGCATTTAATTTGGTCAAAATACACTCACAATCATTAACCCATCGAATTTTTGCAGTATCAATTATACCGTCAAAAAATTCTATTTCATATAATGAATCTCTTACGAAATATGATGTTTTTATTTCATTGTTAATTACATGACTAAATTTAAATTTTCCTTCATGAAAAGGCAAGCAATTCCTTTCTAAAGAGTAGCAAGAAAAAAATATAATTATGAGAAAATAATATACCTTGTAATTCATCAAAACAAAAATATCAAGATTTTGGTGAAAATGTTAAAAAGCTACCGTCCTTGTATATTTGTATAATTTGAACTACATCCGAATTAGTTTTAATCTCCACTGGACTCTGTTTATTGGTTAAAACATTTAATGATTTTTTTAAATCTGAGTCTATTTTACTTTTAACAAATTTATTATCAGATTTTAAAGAAGGGGAGGGCTTGAGGCTATTATCAAATAACAACCAGTCTAGGGTCACTTCTTCAAAGCTATTCACGATTTTTAAAATAAAATCTAAGCTAGGTTTATTCCTTTTTGACATGACATGTGAAACAGATGAACGCTGAACCCCAATTTGTTCAGCAAATGAGGCAGAATTTAAATTGTTACTTACCATTATCTCATTTAGACGTGAAATGAAAAAATCTATGTTTAACATTGTAAATTTTTATGAGTTAATTCTTCAATGTATTAAATTAATTTTAATAAAACAAGTCTTATTTTATTGAATATATACTTTATATATTTTTTGTAAATACTTGAAAAACAATATTATAAATCATTAAATTTTCACTTCGTATACATTTGTAAATTTAGCACTTCCATAGAATAAAAATAAATAAAGTTCAATATAATCTATGTTTACATATGTTTACAAATCGTTGTTTACATTTGTATGTAAACTATGTAGATGAATTATAAAAGATATTTCCCTCCATCTTATTTAGAAGAACAATTAAAAAATTTTAATCCTAATGTTAAAAGAACTGTTCTTGGCAGATCTGTGAATGGTCTCCCAGTCTATCAATTGCAAATTGGTAATGGTGATCAAAATATTTTGATGTGGTCTCAGATGCATGGAAATGAAACGACTACTACAATAGCCTTGTTAGATTTTATTTCTTGGTTATTAAAGCGTGAGCAGTCTGAATTTTTAAAGTTTTTTAGTTTTTTTATTATTCCCCAACTAAATCCTGATGGATCTAAATTATATACCCGTGAAAATTTTAACGGTGTTGATTTAAATCGTGACGCAATCCATTTAAGTCAACCTGAAAGTATAATACTTCGCAATGCATATGAGAAAATTTTACCACAGTATGCTATTAATCTTCATGGGCAAAGAACCATTTATGGTTCTGGACCTGACGGTCCCCCAGCAACAATTTCGTTTCTCTCTCCAAGCGCTGACTCGAAAAAGTCAATTACCTCCTCAAGAGCGAAAGCTATGATTGCTATCGCTTCAATTAGAAATGAATTAGAAAAACAGCTTTCGGGAGGGATAAGCCGTTATGATGACCAATTTAATCCTAACTGTGTTGGAGATTATTTCTCAAAATGTGGGACTCCAACTATTTTATTTGAAGCGGGGCATTATATGAAAGATTATTTCAGGGTCAAAGTAAGGCGTTTTGTTCTAGAAGCATACAAAATCTTATTTAAGCATCTTATGCTGAAATCAAACGGAGGTTCAGTTAAATCTTACCTTTCAATTCCCCAAAACACAAGTAATTATGTTGATTTAATTGTAAGTAATATCACAATAAAAGAGGATAAAAATCTATCTAAAAATCAACAGTTAGCAATTCAATACATTGAGAAATTGAAAAATCAAAAGATAATTTTTTTACCTTCCCTTGTGACTTATGGAAAAAATTTGAAATTAAAAGCACATAATTTTCTTGATTTTACTGATGTTAAAAAAGACAATTGCATTATTTTCAAAAAAGGTGCAATTATAAATACCGACCCATTTAATAAATTATTTTCATTAAACACGTTTATTTAAAGAATTATTCTCAATAAAAAACAAATATTATCATTAAATTTGCAGTCATTTCAAATACATAAAAATGAGTAAAGTAACCTTAGACGAAATAGATCACCAAATTCTCGATATACTTATTGATAATACTCGGATCCCTTTCACTGATATTTCAAAGCGTCTTTTAATCTCAGCAGGAACTGTACATGTTCGGGTAAAAAAAATGGAAGAAGCAGGAATAATTAAAGGATCATCTTTAAATCTTGATTACGTTAAACTAGGTTATTCCTTTATAGCATACGTTGGTATATTCTTGGAAAAAACCGCTGCAACCGAACAAGTTCTTAATTCCTTAAAGCAAATTCCCTTTATAACTGTGGCTCATATAACTACAGGAAAATTCAATGTTTTTTGTAAGGTTCGAGCACGTGATACTCACCATGCAAAAGACATAATATTTATGATCGATGATGTTGAGGGTGTTTCAAGAACTGAAACAATGATTTCCCTTGAAGAAAGTATAAATGATAAAAAAAGGTTAATGCATCATATTTTTAATGAATTAAATTGATGGCACGTAAAACTAAAATTGAAAGATTTAACGAAAAAGTTCTCTCTCGATTTCAAATTTACAATAGCTTATTCTTAACTCTTCCATTTAAAACTATTAAGCAAACGTCGCTATTAATGCCGCTTTTTGCTGAACATTGCCGTATCGAATATGAAAAAAATTCAAATCCAACTGAAATTCTAAAATCCTTTTTTAGTCAGTATGCACCTGATTTAAAGCCTCAAGAAGAGCAAGACTTACTATTTAATTTTATTCAATACATTGAACGCCAGGTTGTACTTTTTGATGCCATTGAAGATGCAGGGTTTTCATATGTAAATAATATGCATGGTAGGGGAACAATTCGAAGCATAAAGGAAGAGGCTTCTAATAAACAGTTAGAAACAGAGTTAATAGATTATATTAAGCGTTTTAAAGTTCGCATTGTTCTAACTGCTCATCCTACACAGTTTTATCCAGATAATGTTTTAGTTATTATTAATGAGTTATCAAAATCTATTGCATCCGATGATTTGGATAATATCAAAAAGCTTCTTGTTCAACTTGGGAAAACACCTTTTTATAAAAAGGAAAAGCCCAGTCCATATGAGGAAGCTGTAAGCTTAATATGGTTTCTTGAAAATATTTTCTATCATTCTGCAAGTACAATCTACAATTATATTGATGAACATATAATTAATTCAGAAGATCTTGATAATTCAATCTTTGACTTTGGTTTCTGGCCAGGTGGAGATAGAGACGGTAACCCTTTTGTTACCCCAGAAATAACTCTTAAAACCTCTGAGCGCCTTCAATTTTCAATTTTAAGAAACTATTATCGTGATTTAAGAAAGCTAAAAAGGAAAATAACATTTCCAGGTCTTGAAAATCGTATTGAATCTCTTGAAAGTTTAATGTTTAATCAACTTTTTTACCCAGAGCGGAATAAAAATTTTTCTATTGAATTTATTAATTCTGAGTTAAAAATAGTTTTTGATTCTTTGGTAAATAATCATGATGGCCTCTACAAAAATGATGTTTTAGATTTAATTCACAAAGTGCGCCTTTTCGGTCTTCACTTTGCCAGTTTAGATATTCGACAAGACTCACGAATTCATCACAAAGTTTTTAATAAAATTGTTTCACACCCCAATATTTTAAAATATACTAAAAATTTACCTAAAAATTATTTGAGTTTAAGCACAGAGGACCGTTGTAAATGTCTTATCGAAATGAGTGGCGATGTACCACCAAAAATATTTAAAGATGAATTAACATACCAAACTTTGGAGAGTATCCGAAGCATGCAGAAAATACAAACTAAAAATGGTGAAAGAGGATGCAATAGATACATAATTAGCAATTGTCAAACTTTAGAAAATATACTTGAATTATTTGCTATGTGCCGCTTAAGTAACTGGAGTACACCAAAAGTAGATTTTATTCCATTATTCGAAACTATTCCAGATTTAGAAAATGCAAGCAAAGTGATGAGATCTTTATTTAATAATCCAATTTATTTAAATCATTTGAAGACTAGAGGCATGAAACAAACCATTATGTTGGGTTTTTCTGATGGTACCAAAGATGGGGGATATTTTATGGCGAATTGGAGCATCTATCTTGCAAAAGAATCACTTAGTAAACTTTCCAACGAATTTGGTGTTAGAGTTGCTTTTTTCGATGGTAGGGGAGGGCCACCAGCCAGAGGAGGTGGAAACACTCACGAATTTTATGCCTCAATGGGAGATACAATTCAAAGTGATGATATTCAGATAACAATACAAGGGCAAACAATAAGTTCAAATTTTGGTACTTTGGATTCTTCACAATTTAATTTTGAGCAGCTTTTGAGTTCTGGGATTGAGAATCAAATTCTGAATCCAGGAAAAAATAATTTGACAGATGATGACCGTAAATTAATGGATAGTATAGCAAAAATAAGCTACAAAGCTTATAAAGATTTTAAGGCTCACCCTTCATTTGTGCCTTATCTTCAGCACATGTCCACATTACCTTATTATGCCAAAGCAAATATAGGTAGTAGACCTTCAAAACGAGGTAAGTCAGATACTTTTAAATTTGAAGACTTAAGAGCAATACCGTTTGTAGGAAGTTGGAGCCAACTAAAACAAAATGTTCCAGGTTTTTTTGGTCTAGGAATTTCATTGAAGACCATCATTGACGAAGGGAAATTAGATGAATTAAAAAAACTATTTAAAAGTTCTAAGTTTTTTCGAACTCTCATCTTCAATAGTATGATGAGCCTCTCAAAGTCATTTTTTAAATTAACAACATACATGAAAGATGATAAAGTATTCGGTGAATTTTGGAGTCTAATTTTTAAAGAATATAAACTTACAAAAGAAGTTCTTTTAAAAATAAGTGGATTCGAATCTTTAATGGAAAATGAGGCTGCTGGGAGGGCATCCATTAAAGCAAGAGAGGAAATTGTTCAACCTCTTTTAACAATTCAGCAATATGCTTTAATGGAGCTACAGATTTTAAGAAAACAAACTAGTTCTAACACAAAAAAAATAAAAGATCTAGAGGCAATGGTAACTAGATCTCTTTTTGGAAACATAAATGCGAGCAGAAATTCAGCTTGAATTTAGCTTTCATAGAAGTCAAAAGCGTTATCCAATAACTTTTTGCCAACATTTACATCAATAACAGGTTTACTTATATCTTCCAACAATACAAAATTTATTTTCCCACGATCATTTTTTTTATCATGGCTTAAGAGTGATATGATAGAATGTTTTTCTTTAGATTTAAAAATCACTTTTGGGAAGTATTTATTAAACGTATTTTTAATATCCAACGCCTTGTCGTAAGGGAATCCGCAGAGTTGAGTTGAAATATAAGCTTCCAATATCATACCTATGGATATTGCTTCGCCGTGAAGTAATCGTTTTTTATCATTATGCTCAAGGAAATAAGATTCAATTGCATGTCCAAAAGTGTGTCCAAAATTTAATATTTTTCGTAAATTTTTTTCCTTATAATCTTTTAAAACAATTCTCTTTTTGATATTAATAGAAGGCAATATATGTTTAGAAAGATTAGATATAATTAACAAATTGATTTTTTTTAATTTATCCCAATAAGAGGCGCTAGCAATTAAACCATGCTTTAACATTTCTGCAAAACCACTTCTAATTTCTTCTTTTTGTAACGTTTTTAACCAATTGGAATCAATAATTACTTCTTTTGGTTCTTTAAAAATTCCTATTTGATTTTTTAATGATCCCAGATCAATCCCGGTCTTACCTCCCACTGAGGCATCTACCATTGATAGAAGGGTAGTGGGAATATTATAAAAATCAATACCACGCTTAAACGTACATGCCACAAAGCCTCCTAAATCACAAACAACACCTCCACCAAGGTTTATTAAAATAGAGTTGCGATCAGCACCTTTTTCAGTTAGTTTATGCCAAATCATTTCACAAGTTTTTATGTTTTTAAACTCCTCACCTGCATGCATTTCGATCAACTCATAATTAGTAAATTTAGTTTGTGAAATGAAATCTGATAAACACAACTTTTTGGTATTACTATCAACTAAAATAAAAATACTAGAGGTTTTACTTTTTAAAAGTTTTTTCGAAAGGTCAAATAGAGCAGTTGACCCAAATGATATTTTTACTTTATTCTTCATGACATTATATGTTTAATAAAATAATCATTAATTATTTTGAGCAAATAATTAGTGCCCAGTTATAAATTTTTATCTTTTTTTAAAAGTTTTTTTTATGCGGTCAAGATTTCTCTTATTTTCTCTGTCTTTTATGCTCTCCCTTTTATCATAAAGTTTTTTACCTTTAGCTAGAGCAATTTTTATTTTAGCAAAACCATTTTCATTAATAAAAACACGCAAAGGTACAATTGTTAATCCACTGTTTTTAACATCTTTATAAAGCTTCTTTAGTTCTTTTTTTTTTAATAGAAGTTTTCTTTGAGCTTTTGGTTTATGGTTAAATTTATTTGCAAACCCATATTCCTCTATGTTCATATTTATTGTGAATAATTCACCCTTTTCATTGAATTCACAAAAGCTTTCTGAAATTGATGCTTTACCATTTCGTATTGACTTTATTTCAGTTCCTGCAAGTACAATTCCAGCAGTATATTCATCAATAAGATCGTATTCAAACCGCGCACGTTTATTTTGTATGTTAATCTTTTTAATCACATTACAAAGATAATATTAATCCTTGCTTGATATAAGTTCACCATTTCTAAAAATAAATGTTGAATCTATGTAATCAAAAATAATTTGTTTTTTACGTTGTATGTTATTAGATAATAATTCCTTACTTAATGGATTAATTAATTTTTGTTGTATTACTCTTTTAACTGGACGTCCACCGTATTGAGGATCAAATCCTTTCTTTGCTAAATTTAAAATGGCTTTATCAGTTACAAATAAATTTATTGATTTTTCTTTTAGCTTATTTTGGGTTATTGTTAACTGTAGCTTTACAATTTTTTCAATTTCATTCCGAGTAAGCGGAGTAAAAAGTATAGTTTCATCTATTCTATTTAAAAACTCAGGGCGAATATTTTTTTTCAAAAGTTCCATTACATTCAAAGTCGCCAGTTCTTCTGCTTTTTCAAAAGATTGATTATTTTTAAATGCTTTTTGAATTTCATCACTCCCTAAATTACTTGTCATAATTATTATACAATTTTTAAAATCTGCAACGCGCCCTTTGTTATCGGTCAACCTACCTTCATCAAGAACTTGTAAAAGAATATTAAAGGTGTCGGGATGAGCCTTTTCTATCTCGTCTAAGAGTACAACCGAATACGGTTTTCTTCTTATTGCCTCAGTTAGTTGTCCGCTTTCATCATAACCTACGTATCCCGGAGGAGAACCTATAAGTCTGCTAACCGAGTGTCTCTCTTGATATTCGCTCATATCAATTCTTGTAATATTATTTTCATTATCAAAAAGAAGCTCAGCTAAGGCTTTGGCAAGTTCTGTTTTCCCAACACCTGTTGTCCCTAAAAACATAAAGCTCCCTATAGGCCTGTTTTCATCTTGTAGATCTGCCCTGCTTCTTCTGATAGCATCACTTACCGCTATTACAGCTTTCTCCTGTCCTACAAGCCTTTTATGTAAATTCTTTTCGAGGCTTAAAAGTTTTTCCCGTTCAGATTGAATCATTTTCGCAACTGGTACACCTGTCCATTTTGAAACAATTTCAGCAATATCATCATAAGTTATCTCTTCTCTAATTAATGAATTTTCTGACTTAAATTTTGCAAGTTTATTTTTAAGTTCAGACATCTTTAATTCCTCATCTTGAAGTTTTCCATATCTAATTTCTGCAACTATACCATAATCCCCCTCTCTTTCTGAACGGTCAGCTTGAATCTTCAAGTCTTCAATATTTGATTTTGTTTGCTGAAGGTCATCAACAATTTGTTTCTCTTTTTGCCATTTAGCATAAAGAGATTTTCTGTTTTCTTTTAATTCAAAAACCTCTTTATTTAATAGTATAACCTTCTTTTCGTCTTTTTCTCGCTTTAAAGCAACTATTTCAATTTCAATTTGTCGAATCCTACGATCTAGTATATCTAGTTCTTCAGGCTTTGAATTCATTTCCATTTTTAATTTTGATGCTGCTTCATCAATTAAATCTATCGCTTTGTCTGGTAAAAATCGATTTCTGATATAACGATTAGAAAGGGAAACAGCGCCGATTATCGCATCGTCTTTTATCCTAACTTTGTGATGCATTTCATATTTTTCTTTTATCCCTCTTAGAATTGAAATAGTACTTTCCGTATCGGGTTCATTGACACTAACTTTTTGAAATCTCCTTTCTAATGCTTTATCTTTTTCGATGTATTTTTGATATTCATCTAAAGTAGTAGCCCCAATTGCACGCAAATCACCCCTTGCAAGTGCTGGTTTAAGTATGTTAGCGGCATCAATAGAACCTTCACTTCCCCCTGCACCTACTAGTGTATGGATTTCATCAATGAAAAGAACTAAATCACCATCACTTTTTATTACTTCTTTTATTACGCTTTTAAGTCTTTCTTCGAATTCACCTTTATATTTTGCACCTGCAATAAGTGTTCCCATATCTAAAGAATAAATCAACTTGTTTTTTAAATTTTCAGGAACATCACCTTCAATTATTCTATGAGCAAGTCCTTCTGCAATTGCAGTTTTACCAGTTCCAGGTTCACCAACCAACACTGGATTATTTTTTGTACGCCTACTTAGTATTTGTAAAAGTCTTCTTATTTCTTCGTCTCTTCCAATAACAGGATCAAGCTTGCCCTCAACAGCCATTTGATTCAGATTGATGGCATATTTATTTAAAGAATTATAGTTACTTTCAGCAGAAACCGAAGTTACTTTTTCTCCTTTACGAAGTTCTTCTATTGCCAATTCTAATTTTACTTTGGTTATCCTTTCGTCTTTTAAAATATTTGAGATTTTACTTTTTGACTCAAAAATCGAAATCAAAAGATGTTCAACTGTAACATATTCATCTCCAGTATTTTTTGCAATGTTAATCGAATTCATTAAAGTTTGGGATGCACTTTTAGATAAATTTTGAGTATTTCCTTCAACTTTTGAAAAGGTATTTAAAATGTTTTCATTTAAACTCTTTACTCTAGATATATCGACTTTTAGTCTATTAAATACAAAAGGTAAAACATTCTCATCAACCTCAAGTATTCCAGAAAATAAATGCTCGTTTTCAACTTGTGGATGTTTATTTTCATAAGCGTTTTGTTGAGCAGCTTGCAAAGACTCTTGTGCTTTTAAAGTTAGTTTATTCAAATTCATAACAATTTTTTATTTCGAATATGCAAAGTCTATTCCAATTACAATTCTATGTCCTTTTGACATATAAACTGTTGTTTATTAAGTCATTATGACAGATTAAATGAACATATAATTGGTAAAATTGTCTGTTACTTGTTAATTAATCTTGAATAAATCATTAATATTTAGAAAAATTGATGTTAAAAAGGATATCGAATTGTTTAATTTTGAAATTAAAATTAGGTTATGAGGAGCGATAGGGCAATATTTGATTTATTAGAAGCAGAGAAGTATCGCCAATCAAATGGTATAGAATTAATAGCTTCTGAAAACTTTACAAGTCCTGAAGTAATGGAGGCTTGCGGATCAATTTTGACTAACAAATATGCCGAGGGCTACCCAGGGAAAAGATATTACGGAGGGTGTGAGGTTGTTGATAAAGTAGAGCTAATTGCAATTGAAAGAGCAAAAGTGCTTTTTGGTGCAGCTTATGCTAATGTTCAGCCTCACTCTGGTTCTCAAGCAAACACTGCGGTTTTTCATGCATTTTTGAAGCCAGGCGATAAAATACTAGGCTTTGACTTATCTCATGGTGGTCATCTTACACATGGATCACCAGTTAACTTTTCTGGGCGTTTGTATAGGTCTCATTTTTATGGAGTAGATAAAGATTCAGGACGTCTTGACTACGAAAACATACTAAAAATAGCAGGTGAAGTTAAACCACAAATGATCATTGCTGGAGCCTCAGCATATTCAAGAGATATCGATTTTGCCAAATTTCGTGAAATAGCTGACTCAGTAGGTGCTTTTCTTTTAGCTGATATTTCACATCCTTCAGGTATGATTGCTACGGGTCTTTTAACTGATCCGATTCCTCACTGTCATGTTGTAACAACAACAACTCATAAAACATTAAGAGGGCCTCGTGGTGGACTAATACTTATGGGAAAAGATTTTGAAAATCCATTTGGCCTTACTCTTAAAAATGGAAAACTGCAAAAAATGTCGCATATTTTAAATATGGCTGTTTTCCCTGGAAATCAGGGTGGTCCATTAATGCATGTTATTGCTGGTAAGGCAATTGCATTTGAAGAGGCACAGCAGCCAAGCTTTAAAAAATACATGGCTCAGGTTCGAAATAACGCTAAGGCTATGGCTAATTCTTTTTTAAAGTTAGATTATAATTTAATATCTGGTGGTACTGATAATCATATGATGCTAATTGATCTTAGGAATAAACATATTTCTGGTAAAGATGCTGAACTTGCTTTGGTAAAGGCCGATATTACTGCAAACAAAAATATGGTTCCTTTTGATGATAAATCTCCATTTGTCACTTCTGGAATAAGAGTAGGTACAGCAGCCATAACTACACGAGGTTTGAAGGAAGACCAAATGGGAGAAATTGTAAATATGATTGATCGGGTAATTTTAAATTATAATGACGATTTAATTATAAGTGAAGTTGCTAATCAAGTAAATGCTTTAATGCGTGGCAGACCTTTATTTAATTCTTAAAAAACTAAAACTTCGACAAAATTTTAACCTCAAACATCTTATTCCAATTTTTACCGGTTATAAAAAAAGTATCATGCTTCTTATGATAAGCAATTCCATTTAGAACATTTAACTTATTATGTTGTTTTACTTTTTCCTTAAGTCCTGAAAAGTCTACAACACCATCAACACCGCCAGTAATAGGATTTATTATAACCACAACGTCCTTTTGAAATTGATAAGTATTGGCATATATTTTCCCAGAAACCCATTCTAATTCATTGATTTTTCTGAGAGCTGATTTATTTGTAACAACTTGAATTCTGTTTTCTTCCTTAAAATCATTTGGATTAAGAATCCATATATTTTCACTTCCATCAGATTTGTATAGCTTATTTCCATCATTACATAATCCCCATCCCTCTTTGCTTTCAAAATATGAGAACGATTTGATCATTTCTAAATTTGTTTTGTTGTATATAAAGCCTTTTAAAGATTTCCAAGTTAGTTGGATTATTTTGTCATGTATCAAAGTAATACCCTCTCCAAAAAATGCATCATCCAATTTTTTGATTTCTATGATTTCACCAGTTTTATAATTAACCTTTCTCAAAGTTGATTTTCCATTCAGCCCTGTACTTTCATACAGGGTGTCTCCATCGAATTCTAATCCCTGGGTGTATGCTTCTATATCATGGGGGAAAATATTTACTATTTCGTATTTATAAAGCTTTGGCGGTTTGTGTGATAAAAGAGTGTAGATTATATTTTTTTTAAATATTTTATCTCCCTTTTTCAATTCTACTCTTATATTATATTCACCTAAGGGATCTGTTTCCAGAAATTTATGGGTTTTCTCGATCTGCTTATTATTTAAGTAGTATGAAGTATCAAAATCTTCAAGTGATGTTTTAACAACTAAGTTTAAAACTTTTTCAAAACTTCCTTTGTTACCTTTTATGCCTGTTAAAATTTGAATTTTTGGTTCAGCACTACTACTACAATTAAGAATAAGTATTGAAATAATAATATTTAAAAAAAACTTCATTTTATTTTTTTGCTTGTTACTTTAAACTGTTTCACAAATTAAGAATTTAAAATCATTGTTGAAATCAGACTAACAGTTTATATTTGCTAATGGGCAAGTTCTACACAACCAGCTCCTGTTGAATCCCCCAGGGCGGGAACGCAGCAAGGGTAGGCGGTCGTAGCGGTGTGATGTAGGCAGCTTGCCCATTTTATTTAAAAATATGGGAAAAGTAGTTTTAGTTACAGGAGCATCTTCAGGCTTAGGTCTTGAATCAGCACTTTATCTAACAAAAAAGGGCTACGTAGTTTTCGGGACGAGTCGAAATCCAGATAATTTCAAAAAATCTGTACCATTCAGATTAATTAAATTAGAAATTACAGATCTCACTTCAATAAAGACTTGTGTATCAAAAATATTGTCTTTGAGTGGTAAAATAGATGTTTTAATTAATAATGCCGGAGTTGGGATTACTGGACCTTTAGAAGAATTAAACTCTGAGAAAGTAGTTGAAAATTTTTCTACAAATTGCTTTGGACCTTTGAATTTAATTCAAGCAGTACTTCCTCACATGCGAAAGCAACAGTCGGGTACTATTATTAATGTGACATCAATTGGTGGATACATGGGGCTTCCTTTTCGTGGAGTATTTTCAGCTTCTAAAAGTGCATTCATGACTATGACAGAGAGTTTACGAATGGAAGTCAAAGAATTTGGAATTAAAGTATGTACACTCGCACCCGGTGATTATGCTACTGATGTAGCATCTAGAAGATATCATTCCCCCGTTTTAAAAAACTCTCCATACAAAAAATATGCTAAAGGAATTAAAACAATGGATGAACACGTTGATAAAGGTAATCCCCCGATAGAAATTGCAAAAGCAATCTATAATATTCTAAATAATAGCAATCTTAAAGTACATTATCGAGTTGGAGCTATTTTACAAAAGTTATCAATATTTTTAAAAAAAATACTACCAAGCCAAATATTTGAAAGACTAATCATGAATCATTATAAATTATAAAATCATATGAAATTTTTTATTGATACAGCAAACCTAAATCAAATTAGAGAAGCACAAGATTTAGGGGTTTTAGATGGAGTTACTACAAATCCATCTTTAATGGCTAAAGAAGGTATAACAGGAAATAGTAACATAATAAAGCATTACAAGGATATTTGTGAGATAGTTAATGGAGATGTCTCTGCTGAAGTAATCTCTGTTGACTTTGAGGGTATGAAACGAGAAGGAGAGATGCTAGCGAACCTGAACACTCAAATTGTTGTCAAAGTTCCTATGATAGAAGAAGGAGTCAAAGCTTTAAAATACTTTTCTGATGTAGGAATAAAGACTAATTGCACTCTTGTTTTCTCTTCAGGACAGGCACTTATAGCTGCAAAGGCTGGAGCTAATTATGTTTCTCCATTTATTGGTCGTTTAGATGACAATTCAACAGATGGTTTAGAATTAATAAAAGAAATTCGTCAAATCTATGATAATTTTGCTTTTAAAACACAAATTCTAGCAGCATCTATCCGACATACAATGCATATTGTAAATTGTGCTAAAATTGGAGCAGATGTTATAACAGGTCCTCTTTCATCAATCAAAGGTCTTTTAAATCATCCACTTACTGATATAGGATTAAAAAAGTTTTTAGAGGATTATAAAAAAGGAAACTAGAGACCTTTTAAAACTTTCTCAAAATCAAGATCGTAGAAATTTCCAAATCCTTCCACTATAAACCCGCTTTTATTTAGTGCTATACTTTTGTTTAAAAGCGTTAAAACCCAAGCTTTGCTTGCTTTATCAAAATCTGTTAATGCAAATTGATCATTAGAATCTAAACCCATCATTTTTTGAACTTGATCGGTTAAGGCATTAAAAGGTTGAATACAAATTCCTATAAATCTTATATTAGGATAAGTACTTTTTAGTCTATTTAAACGATTCAATGTGTTACGGTACTGATTCATTTGTGTTTGTGACCAAAAGTAAATTACTGTAGATTTGCCATAAGCTAATGAGGCGCTATTTACAGTTTTTCTTTCAAAATTTTGAAGTAAGACTTTAGGTAAAGGTTTCCCATTATTCATTTTACTTATATCTTGATGTAATTCTAAAACCTCACTTAAATACTGTTTGGAGTTATTTACAGTAGCATAATATTGCAGAAATAGATCATGTTCTGTTTGATTTTTAAATTTTAACATTTCCTCAAATGCAATCGCTCTAGCGAGATTGTTTCTAAGTAATTTGCCAGAAACCATTTTATCCAAGATTTCCAATCTTCTAATGTTAAAAGATGTTGTTTCTTTCGCACTAAAATATGGTTCTCCCACCTTTAGTGCTTTTTGACTTATATAGTTTAAAATATAATTAACATAGGGATCAAAAAATGCTAAATCATTATCACCATAGTTTAGAAATTTACGATAACTAAAAAACAGACTATCTTTTGCTTCTGTCCATTTTGAACTGCGTAATAATGCATATCTTTCTCTAATACTTGCATAAGGATAAATGTAGGCTGCCTGAGTAACCTTTTGAGCAATTGGACTTAAATCATTTATTGAATCCATTTTAATCCAAGAAGCTTTTTTTTCAAGTAATAACGAATCTATTATTTTTTTAAATACTATTTGATTACTTGAGTATTTTGATGATAGAAAATTTACTTCTTCTTCTTGCCTAAGGTATATATCAATAAGAAAATTATTTTTTGTTGCTCCGATACCAGAAAATACGATAGACTCATTGAAAGTAGTAGCATTAATCCTTATCCAGAGACTATCAGCTTCTTCCAAAAGAACAGTCTGATATTCTGGTAAATGTTCAAGTTTATATATGCCACTTGTGAGTGAGTCATATTTCCTTTGAAATTTAAAGTTATCATCTAAATCAAGCATATCAATAACATTAGATCCTTGATACAAGGTTACATCACGTGAGGATGGATTAATTATTTGTCCGCCCAAGAAAATTCCATTACGCGTTTTTGTATTTGAATTACATCCAAGTAGAATTAAAAAAATAAAAATGAATTTTAATTTTTTCATACGTATCTTAAAAATACAGATTTTTCAATTTGTAAAATATTTAAAGTCATTTTAGATTCAAATCACTTATTGTGTATGTTTGCAAAAAAATAATTATGCTAACTGTTTCAAATCTATCGGTTCAATTTGGTAAACGGGTATTATTTGATGATGTAAATATAAGTTTTACTCCTGGAAATTGTTATGGAATTATCGGGGCTAATGGTGCAGGAAAGTCAACATTTTTAAAAATTATTTCAGGTAAACAAGAAGCAAATTCTGGAAATGTTTCTTTAGAACATGGTAAGCGACTTTCGGTTCTAGAACAAAATCATAATGCTTATGATGGGGATATTGTTTTAGATGCTGTCCTGAAAGGAAATAAAGTCTTGTTTGATGTAAAAACTGAAATGGATAATTTATATGCAAAAGAAAATTTTACTGATGAGGACGGTGACAGAGTAGGAGCACTTCAAGTAAGTTATGAGGAGATGGGTGGCTGGAATGCTGATAGTGAGGCAGCGTCACTTCTCTCCAATTTAGAAATTCCAGAGCAATTACATGGTACACTAATGAGCGACTTGGATGGTAAACAAAAAGTGCGTGTTTTGCTAGCTCAAGCACTATTCGGAAATCCTGATGTTTTAATAATGGATGAACCAACGAATGATTTAGATTACGACACAATTATGTGGCTGGAAGATTTTTTAGCTAATTATGAAAACACTGTTATTGTAGTATCGCATGATCGACATTTTCTTGATTCTGTTTGCACTCATATTTCAGATATAGATTTTGGAAAAATTAATCATTATTCTGGCAATTATACCTTCTGGTATGAGTCGAGCCAGTTGGCGCTGAGACAGCGCACTCAACAGAATAAAAAAGCTGAGGAGAAGAAAAAAGAATTAGAAGAATTTATAGCTAGATTTTCTGCTAATGTCGCAAAATCAAAACAAGCTACTTCAAGAAAAAAAATGATTGAAAGACTAGATATTGAGGAAATAAAGCCTTCTAGCAGAAGATATCCTGCTATTATTTTTGATCAAGAGAGAGACGCTGGAGACCAAATTTTAAGTGTTGATAATCTTTCAGGCTCAGTAAGTGGAGAAGTTCTTTTTAATGAGATTTATTTTAATCTTGCAAAAAAAGATAAAGTAATTATTTATTCAAAAGATACTCGTGCTGTTTCTTTGTTTTATGATATAATATCTGGAGCATCCAAATCTTATACCGGTAAATTTAACTGGGGTATTACTACTACTCAGGCATACTTGCCTGCAGATCATGAATTTTTCTTTCACGACTCTATCTCATTAGTTGATTGGTTGCGCCAATACGCGAAAATAAAAGAAGAGAAGGAAGAAGTTTTTCTACGTGGCTTTTTAGGAAAGATGCTCTTTAGTGGTGACGAAGCATTAAAAAAATCAAACGTATTATCAGGTGGTGAAAAAGTTCGTTGTATGCTTTCAAAAATGATGATGCAACGTGCAAATGTCCTTTTACTAAATGAACCTACAAATCATTTAGATCTAGAATCAATAACTGCATTAAATAATTCTCTCAAAAATTTCAAAGGAACGCTTTTATGTAGTACATCTGACAATACCTTTTCTCAAACACTTGGTAATAGAATTATTGAGTTAACTCCAAATGGAGTTATAGATAGATATATGAGTTTTGATGAATACATGACAGACCAAAAGATTAAAGAACTTCAATTAAAAATGAGAATTAAATAGTATTAATCTATAAAATTTCAATCGAATAATATTCCTTATTTCCTTAATTTACCAGAAAAATGAATACAATAATGCAAGTATTATCATCAAAATAAAGGATCCTACGTTATATATTGAGGATGTATCAAAAACCCCCTTATCAAGTTTTATAGCTTTTTTATCGTCACTTATTTTATTCTCTTTAATACTTACAATTGCAATAACAATCATTGAAAGAATTGCAGTTAATCCCATTTGATCCAAAAATGGTAGCGTTGGAAAAAATTCTTCTACTGGAGAATTCACTAACCAACCTTTTGGACCGACTTTAAAAAATAGTGCTATTGGAATTGAAGCTAGAGCTCCAAAAACTGCACCTTTATTTGAGGTTTTTTTCCAAAACAGCCCTAACACGAATACAGAAAGAATACCTGGACTTACTATTCCTGTGTACTCTTGAATAAATTGAAAAGCCTGGTCAATACCACCAAGTAATGGTGCCATAATTGTTGCAATTATTAGAGCAATAAATGCAGAAAGGCGGCCTACATTTACAGTTTTTGATTCACTTGCATTTTTATTAATCAATTGCTTATAAATATCCATAGTGAAAATAGTTGCTGTTGAATTTAACATTGATGCCAAAGATGACACTATTGCGGCGGCAAGCGCAGCCACTGCGACTCCTTTTAATCCAGTAGGCAGAAATTGCATCAACCAAGGATAGGCTTTGTCTGCTTGATCTAATGAGGGAAGATTAGTCATTCCTGATTCTCCTAATTTTTCCATTAGCAAAGGATCATTTATAATTACATATGCTGCAATCCCTGGAATTACAACAATAAGTGGTATTATCATTTTTAAACCAGCAGCAAATAAAATTCCTTTTTGAGATTCTTCTAAGGATTTTGCAGCAAGTGTTCTTTGAATGATGTATTGATTAAATCCCCAATAGTATAAATTTGCAATCCACATTCCTCCAATCAAAACACCAATACCGGGTAAGTTCATATATTCAGGATTATTTTTTTCAAGTATCATATCGAAACGTTCAGGAACTGCAGCATAAATTGAATTTAGACCTTTAATAAAACCTTGCCCACCAGATGCAGTATCCAACGCAAGATATGTGGTGACTAATCCTCCTAAAATTAAAACTACCACTTGAATAATGTCAGTCCATGCAACTGCTGAAAGTCCTCCATAAAGAGAATATGCAACAGCAAATAAAGCTAAACCAACTATTGCATAGATCATATTAACCCCCAATATTGTCTGAAGAGCCAGTCCACCAAGATAGAGGACTGAAGCTAGATTTACAAAAATGTATAGGGCAATCCAAAATACGGCTAAAATTGTCTTTAATTCACTTGAATATCTTTGCTCGACGAATTCAGGAATTGTATAAATTTTCTTCTTTATAAAAATTGGTAAAAAAAACTTCCCAACAACTATCAATGTCAATGCAGCCATCCATTCGTATGTTGCTATTGCTAGTCCACCTGCGAAGCCTGAGCCTGACATTCCGATAAATTGTTCTGCTGAGATGTTTGCTGCTATTAGAGATGCCCCAATTGCCCACCAGGGAAGTGATTTGCTAGCAAGAAAATAATCTTCTGTACTTTTAGTTTTACCCTTTTTTGACCTTGATACCCATAGTCCAACACTTAAAATTACAATTGCATACAGAGCAAAAACAATATAATCTAATGTTTCAAAATTGGTATTCATCACTTAATTATTTTAAGGTTTAATTATTTATTATGGTTAATACTTTTAACGCACAAAAATATCAACTTAAGGATGCAAAATAAAAAATTAAAGGTGCTTAAAAAAGGTGTTGCAATATTTTTTCACCTATTTCAATTTCATCTTTGTGAAGAAATACTTGTTGAACTATTGGGTTAGAAATTCCAAAGCCAGCTAATCTAGCTGATTCTGATTCATCTTTAATTATAGGGAAAATTTTTTTCTCAGACAATGCTTGCTCCAAGGCCAAAACCTCAACGATTGATCCAGTGAAAAAATGTAAATAATCTGAGTCAGGCACTACTTCTAAGCCTTATTATAGCGATTATCCCAGATAGCAGGATTAAAATTTTTACCCAGTGCAAATCCAAAATATAAAACAATTGATGCGATAGCTTTAAACATAAAAAATAAAAGCATCCAGTAAGATGAATCGTTCTGATTCTTTGTAAATAATGATAGAGGTGTCAATTCTGTAAAAACCCAACTTAATGCAAGAACAGCCAAAAGTAAGTTCCAAATATTTTTAAATGGCCACATTAACGCTTTGCGGAATGGATGTAAGTCGTTTCCCCATTTATGAATTAAATAATAATACTCATTTCCTAAAGGCACAAATAGAAGAGGGTCATCTTTTTTTTCTAGTCTAAAAAGAACAGAAGGAGCCATAATTTTAAATTCTGAAAGTTTTGTTTTGTGCTCTTTTTCTAACTTTTTTATATGTTTAAGTGCTTCGATTGGAAGTTTATTTTTAAAATATTTTATATCTAGAAATCTTAATCTATAATCAATACTTACTTTTTTTATATGATCAATATGATATATTCTATCTTTAGAAAGTTTATTAAGATCAAAATTATTGATAGTATTAATACTCAATCTATCAATAAAATTTGAAAGATTTGCTTTATGTTCCTCGTAGGTGCTCTCTCGGTTAAGCTTTAATGCAGATTCAATGTTAGTTCGTTGGATAAGCTTCATCTTCATAACTCAATTTCATTTACAACAAAAATAGCAATATTTATATCAAATTTAAAATATCAACGCAATTCTGCATTAAAATTTTCAACAAAGTTTTTTTCTAATTTTTTCATTATTTTATCAACCTGTTTGTCGGTTAAGGTTCTGTTTTTATCTTGAAAATTAAAACTAACCCCATATGATTTTTTTCCAGCAGGTAGGTTTTTACCTTCATAAACATCGAATAGTTCAACAGACTTTAATATTTTTCGATCTGTTTTTAAAGAAATTTCTTCGATTTCGGCGAATGTGATTTCTTTATTTAATAATAATGCAAAGTCCCTCTTTATTGATGGAAACTTTGATAAATCTTTAAAATACGTAGGTTTTGTGAAGCAGTTTTCTATGAACCTTGACCAATTAATGTCAGCTAGATAAATCTCTTTTTCAATGTTGTATTTTTCTCTTTTTTTCATTGAAATTAAACCATAATAACCAAGTATTATATTTTGTGAAGAAAGTTCACACGCAAGGTCAAAGTCAGGATGATCTACATTACTGAACTTGACATTGTTATAACCGAAAGTCTGAAAAAGATCGATTATTAAACCTTTACCGTAAAAAAAAGTATCAGGTGATTGTTGAATGTTCCAATTCATTTGAAAAACCTCACCTACAATCGAAATACATAAGCGTCTTTCCTCCAAATACTTGTTATTATGTTTCCCGTATATTTTGCCAAGTTCAAAAAGTTTTAAACTATTGTTTTGTCTATTCAAATTATATGCAATAACCTCTATTGAATTGTAGATTAGAGATTGACGCATATTAGAAAAATCTTTGCCAAGTGGATTAATTATTTTTACTGGATCATGAAAATCAGATGTTTCATCTAGGCTCGAAATAGAATTGTTAATAATTTCAGTAAAACCTAATCCAGTTAATTTTTCTGAAATTGCTCTTTCTAATTTATATGATTCGTCCCATTTATAATAATCATCTGATTGAAAATTTAATGGTTTCTCTTCTATGTTATTAAACCCATAAATCCTTAGAATTTCTTCAATAACGTCATATGTTCGTTTTACGTCAACTCTATATCTCGGTATAGAAATATTCATCCCAGATTTAGATTCATTTTCAATTTTTATTTCTAAAGACTCTAGAATTATCCGTATTGTTTTTTTATTAAAGTTTTGACCAATAATTTTATTCAATTTTTCGAATGAAAAGAAAATTTTTGATTCATCATTTAATTTTTGGTCAACCTTTTGAATTTCACTTGAAATTTTTGCGCCTGTCAGATCAGATATTAGAATTGCAGCTCGCTTTAAAGCAGTAATGCCAATCTCAGGATCTATACCTCTTTCAAAACGAAATGAAGCATCAGTGTTTAAGCCATGTCTTTTTGCAGTTTTACGAATACTTACAGGGTCAAAGAATGCACTTTCTAAAAATATATTTGTTGTTTTATTTTCTACACCAGAATCTTTCCCACCAAAAATTCCTGCGATGCAATGTGGCTGACTATTGTCACAAATCATAAGATCCTCTTTATTTAGAGTACGTTTTATTCCGTCTAAAGTCATAAATTTGGTATTCTCTTTACATGTTTTTACAATTATTTTATTATCTAATTTATCAGCATCAAATGCATGTAAGGGTTGTCCTAACTCGTGAAGTACATAATTTGTAACGTCTACAACATTATTTTTTGGAGATATTCCTATTGCTTTTAAACGGTCTTTTAACCAACTTGGAGAGGGTTTAACTTTAACATTAGTCAAGGTGAGCCCATAATATTGTGAGCAGCGATCAGTGTCATTTACTTTTACTTTTATTGTTTTTTTTGTGTTATCAATTTTAAATGTAGAGATATCTGGCATTGACCACTTATATGGAATATTCTTAATAGTACAGACCGCTTTTAAATCACGAGCAACGCCCATATGACTCATTGCGTCTGCTCTATTAGGTGTAAGACCAATATCAAAAACGTAATCTTGTTCCAAGTCAAAAATTGATGATGCTAAAGTACCAGGAGAGGATTTTCTATCTAAAACTAAAATACCTTCATGATTATCACTTAGTCCAAGTTCATCTTCAGCACAAATCATGCCCTCACTAATTTCTCCACGAATTTTTCCTTTTTTTATTTTTAAAACTGAGCCATCATACATGTGGAGTGTAGAACCAATTGTTGCAACAAGAACGGTTTGCCCCTTTGAAACATTAGGTGCACCACAAACAACAGAAAGTAAATTCTCACCGCCTACGTCTACTTTTGTAAGTTTTAGTCTGTCAGCATTGGGATGTTTTTCACATTTTACAATTTCACCAACTAAGATACCCTCTAATCCACCCTTTATACTTTCATATTTTTCAACTTGTTCAACTTCCAAGCCAATGTTTGTAAGTAAATCAGAAATATCTTCAATCGGAAGGTCTATTTCAATGAATTGTTTTAACCAATTATAGGATATTTTCAATTAATTAGTTTTTAATTGACTACAAATATAAGAATCTCTTTACCCATATTTAACTTATTAAATTCCAAATATTTGATTCATATTGTAGATTAGAAAGATTTTTTTTTATAATTTGATTATCACTGTTTTCAAGTTTTGGATCATTTTTTAATATTTTCTTAGCTAGTTCTCGTGCCATTTTAAGAAGTTTGTTATCCTTTACAATATCTGCAATCTTAAGTCGTAAAATTCCACTTTGCTGGGTTCCAAGAATATTTCCAGGTCCTCTAAGTTTAAGATCGACTTCGGATATTTCAAAACCATTATTTGTTTTTACCATTGTTTGAACCCTTATCTTACTTTCATCTGATAACTTACTTCCAGTCATTAAAATACAAAAGCTCTGTTCATTTCCCCTACCAACACGACCTCTGAGTTGATGAAGTTGTGATAATCCAAATCTTTCTGCACTTTCTATTATCATAACAGATGCATTTGGAATATTTACACCAACTTCAATTACTGTAGTAGCCACCATTATTTGTGTTTTTCCTTCTGCAAAACGTTTCATTTCGTATGCTTTATCATCAGCTTTCATCTTACCATGAACTATACTTATTTGATATTTTGGTATAGGAAAACTTCGAGAAAGACTTTCATAACCATCCATTAAATCTTTAAAATCTAATTTTTCAGATTCTTCTATTAAAGGATATACAACATAAATTTGTTGTCCTTCTTTAATTTTCTCTTTGATAAACTGAAAAACTTTAAGTCGATTATTATCATATTTATGCATTGTATTTACTGGTTTTCTTCCTGGTGGCATTTCATCAATCAATGAAATATCTAAATCACCATATAAACTCATTGCAAGTGTTCTTGGTATAGGTGTAGCAGTCATTACAAGTATATGAGGAGGAGTTGTATTTTTTGACCATAATTTTGCTCTTTGTGCAACTCCAAAACGATGTTGTTCATCTATAATAGCAAGCCCTAAATTTTTAAATCTAACATTTTCCTCAAATACAGCATGCGTTCCAATAAGTATCGGAAGAGTTCCATTTTCAAGCCCCAGATTTATTATTTTTCGTTCTTTTGCTTTAGTACTCCCTGTAAGAAGATTAAGTTTTATGTTGCTATCTGATAACAACTCTTGAAGAGAATTAAAATGTTGTTGAGCCAAAATTTCTGTAGGTGCAACAAAACAAGCTTGAAAGTTATTTTCGATTGCAATTAGAATTGCAAATAATGCAACAATTGTTTTTCCTGATCCAACATCACCCTGAAGTAATCTATTCATTTGCCTCCCTGATCCCATATCCTCGCGTATTTCCCTTATGACTCTTTTTTGAGCACTGGTTAATTGATATGGTAATTGGTGATTATAAAAGTTTTTCAGTGTGCTTCCAATTTCTGAAAATAAAAAACCCTTTATTTTCCTCTTCCTTTGTTGATTTTTTTGAATTAATTGCAATTGGATATAAGTTAATTCTTCAAATTTGAGTCTAATTTGTGCTTGGCTCAATTTTTTTTGAGAGGTAGGAAAATGTATTTCTTTTAAAGCAACATTTTTATCAATTAGTTTGTAATAATCTAGGACATATTTTGGTAAAGTTTCCGAAAAAAAATTCCCACCCATTTCAATCAAATTTAAGACCAACTTTTGAATAACTCTCTGCGATATACCGCTTCTGATTAATTTTTCTGTTGATGGATATATTGGATAAAATAATTTTTTAATTGATTTATTAAAATTTACTTCTAATTCCATTTCAGGATGTGGCATACTAACATAACCTTTAAACCAATTAAGTCTTCCAAAGATTATATATGATTGATTAAGTTTTAAATTTTCTCTTATCCATTTGTAGCCCCTAAACCAAACCAAGTCCATTTTGCCAGATGTATCTTCAAAATGTGCTACCATTCTCTTACCTCTTTTTTGTTGTAAAATCTCTATCTGAGTAATTTTTCCCTTAATTTGAACCTCAGAATTATTTTTTGGAAGTTCATTTATTAGATGGAACTGACTCCTATCTATATAACGATTTGGAAAAAAATGTAACAAATCATCAATGGTTGTTATTTTAAGTTCCTCTTTAAGAAGACGAGCACGTTCAGGACCAACACCTTTCAAATATTCAATGGATGTTTGTTTTTCACTCATTCGAAAGTGTTTTTTGATTATAATCAGTATAAATATGAAGATACAATGTTTATAATAAATAAGTAAAACTGATCAACTAGATAAACGAAATAGTTATTTTTAAATGTTGATGAAAAACGAACTTAAAATAAATCTAGATACATTAAATGATGCCCAAAGGAAACCCACTTTACATAAAGATGGCCCTCTTATTGTAATAGCAGGTGCTGGTTCAGGTAAAACAAGAGTACTTACATATAGAATTGCTTACTTGTTGTCCCAAGGAGTCGATTCGTTCTCAATTTTAGCTTTAACATTTACTAATAAAGCTGCAAGAGAAATGAAATCCCGCATTGGGGAGCTTGTGGGTGAAAGTGAAGCAAAAAATCTCTGGATGGGTACTTTTCATTCAGTTTTTGCACGGTTGTTAAGATCTGAAGCAGAAAAGCTTGGATTTCCCTCTAATTTTACAATCTACGACACTCAAGACTCGGATAGATTAATTGCATCTATAATCAAGGAGATGGGTCTTGACAAAGATCTATACAAGTATAAACAAATAAGGACTAGAATATCTTCATTTAAAAATAGTCTTATTACAGTTAACGCCTACAATGATAATCCTGAAATACAAGAAGCAGACAAAATGATGCGAAGACCTGAAACAGGAGCAATATATAAAGAGTATGTTACAAGATGCTTTAAAGCTGGAGCCATGGATTTCGATGATCTACTTTTAAAGACAAATGAGTTACTTAACCTTTATCCTGATGTTCTCGCTAAATATCAAGAACGGTTTAGATATATTTTGGTAGATGAATATCAAGACACAAATCATTCTCAATATTTAATTGTTAGGGCTTTAGCTGATCGTTATCAAAATATTTGTGTTGTTGGTGATGATGCACAAAGCATCTACGCCTTTAGAGGTGCTAACATTAGTAATATATTAAATTTTCAAAATGACTATCCTGATGTAACACTTTATCGTTTAGAACAAAATTATAGGTCGACAAAAAATATTGTTAATGCAGCAAATTCAATTATAAGCCATAACAAAAATAAAATTGAAAAGATCGTATGGACATCAAATGAAATGGGATCATTAATTGATATTAATCAATTACCTACAGATTCTGACGAAGGCCGTCACGTAGCCTCCAATATATTTGAATTTAAAATGCGGGAACAATTAAAAAACAGAGATTTTGTTGTATTATATAGAACCAATGCACAGTCTAGAGCTATAGAAGACGCCCTTAGAAAACGAGAAATTGCATACAAAATATATGGGGGATTATCATTTTATCAGCGTAAGGAAATAAAAGATGTCATGGCTTATTTAAGATTAGTTATTAATAACAAAGATGAAGAAAGCCTTAAACGTATAATTAATTATCCTGCCCGAGGTATAGGCCAAACTACTATTAATAAACTTATAGTTGCATCGAAAAAATACAATATTACTCTATTTGATGCCATTAAAAAAGCTAAAGAAATAAACTTAAATATTAATCATGGAACTACCAATAAGTTAGAAAACTTTATTACTCTAATTGAACGTTTTCAAATTGAAAATGAGTTATTAGATGCATTTGAAATTACAGATTTAATAATTAAAAAGATTGGAATTTTAACGGAATTAAAAAATGATGCTACTCCTGAAAATATTTCTAGAATAGAAAACATAGAAGAATTGCTAAATGGTATTCGTGATTTTACCGAAGGTCAGAAAGAACTTTCAGATGCATCAGGAAATCTTGAAGAATTTTTAGAGGATGTAGCATTGATAACAGACTTTGACAATAAAGATGATACAAACTCAGATAAAGTTTCACTTATGACTATTCACCTTGCCAAAGGACTTGAGTTTCCGTATGTATTTGTTGTTGGTTTAGAAGAAGATTTATTTCCTTCAGCTTTAAGCCTAAATACAAGAGCAGAATTAGAGGAAGAGCGTAGATTATTTTATGTTGCATTAACTCGAGCTAAAAAAAGGGCTTTTTTGTCATATACCCTTTCTCGTTATCGTTGGGGCAAATTAGTTGATGCTGAACCCAGTAGGTTTATTGATGAGATTGATAAAGATTATGTGAATCATAATAAAATTAGTAATAGTTATAGTTTTAAACCTATAATTGATACATCAATTTTTCAAAAACAGGAGTCTAAAAAAATTTCTAGAGACACTAGTGAAAACAAAATATCTAATCCAAGTATTCAACAGTTAAGCAGATTACGTAAAATCAGGCAGGAAAATTTGAAAACAGATAATGATATTTCAATAAAAATTAAAGAGGGAATGAGTGTAGAACATGCCCGTTTTGGACATGGAACTGTAATCAATGTTGAAGGCAAGGGAAGTGACAAAAAGGCAATTATTAATTTCCAATCCTCAGGAGTTAAAAATCTTCTTTTGAGATTTGCAAAGTTAAAAATCAAATGATGTCATCAAATAAACTGAGAAATTTTTATTCAAAAATACCAAATTCAAAATATATAATCGAAGCAAAAGAAGTCTTAGAAAATGGCGGCATTATAATTTTTCCAACAGACACTGTATATGCACTAGGCTGCCTTTCAAATCAAAAGGAAAGATTGAAGGATATTGCTAGAATTAAAGGAAAAAAATTAGAGCATGCACCCTTAAGTTTTTTATTTAGTGATATTCGCTCATTGTCATCGTTTGTATCACCTATGGATTCAAAAACATTCAGATTTATTAAAAGCATGTTACCTGGCCCATATGCTTTCATTATGGAAGCAGCAAAAAAGCTTCCTAGGCCTTTTGAAAAAAGGAAAACTGTTGGTGTCAGAATACCAAACCATTCAATACTAAAATCATTGTTGCCAATTTTAAGTTCACCAATCGTGTCTACCTCAATTCATGATCCCGATAAAATTTTGGATTACACTACAGATCCTGAAATATTATTTGAAAAATGGAATTCAGAAATTGATCTTATGCTTTCTGATGGTTATGGAAAAAATATTCCGTCAACTGTAATTGATTTAACTAAAGTTCCTTATGAAATTATTCGAAAAGGAGCAGGTGATATTCCAAAAAATCTTTTAATTAATTTATAATCGACGTTCATGAACAATCCTTCATTTTAAAATGTGCTAGAACAAATAAAAAAACATTTCTGTGATAATGGAAGACTCCATAAAACATCAAGGTTTAAGAAGACATCTAGTTGAGCTTCTTAAAAGTAAAGGTATAGATTCGAAAAGTGTACTCAAAGCAGTTGGAAGTGTTCCAAGGCAACATTTTATGGACCATAGTCTTATAAATTTTTCATACGAAGACCAGGCATATCCTATTAGTTCAAATCAAACAATTTCTCAGCCTTTTACAGTTGCTTTCCAAACCCAATTACTAGAAATAGAAACCGATAACAAAATTCTCGAAATAGGTACAGGTTCAGGCTATCAAACTGCAATACTTTTAGAATTAAGTTCACAAATTTATACAATTGAGCGTCAGCAAAAGCTATTTAAAAAAACACAAAGATTATTTAAGAGCCTTGGTTTAAGGCCAAAAAAAATAATTTTTGGTGACGGTATTCTTGGCTTAGCCGATGATGCACCTTTTGATCGGATTTTAGTCACCGCAGGTGCATCTCAAGTACCTAAAAATCTTCTTGATCAATTAAAAATAGGAGGTAAATTAGTTATTCCTGTTGGATTGAAGGAACAAGAAATGCTGAGATTTACTCGTATTGCAGAAAAAGAGTTTAACAAAGAATCTTTTGGTAAATTTCGTTTTGTACCACTTTTGAATGATAAAAATTAAATTAAACATTTATGATATAGTTTTTTACTAAATGAACTTTCAAAATACCGAAATAGCATATAAACTGAAGTCAAACAAACAACTTCTTAATACTCTATTAATTTTTAGACTTATTTCAAGTAGAACCCTTGTATCAGTTTTTACAAAAATTATTTCATTGTCATTAAAACTTAATTTACCGATATCAGGTATTTTAAATAAAACAGTATTTAAACAGTTTTGTGCTGGAATTGATGAAAAAGATTCAATTCAAGTTGTGAAAAAATTAAAAAAATTGAATGTAAAGTCTTATATGCATTATGCTTCGGAAGGGAATAAATCAGAAAATGATTTTGATAATAATTTAAATATTATTATTAACACTATTAACATAACTAATAAAGATGCTGCATTACCATTTACTGTATTTAAGGCATCGAGCCTAGGAAAGTTTAATCTTTTTGAAAAAAAAAGTTCAGGCTCTGCTTTATCGCAATTAGAAGAACAATATTGGAATAAAACTATTAATAGAATCAATTCATGTTGTAAACACGCTGCCAGTCAAAATGTTAGAATTTTTATTGATGCTGAAGAATCTTGGATCCAACCTATAATTGATGAAATTGCAGAAAGTTTAATGGAAAAATTCAATAAAGAAAAGACTATTATTTACACAACTCTTCAAATGTATAGAAAAGATCGTCTTAAATATTTAAATAAATTAATTCAAAATTCAATTAAAAACAAATATAATCTTGGATTCAAATTAGTTAGGGGTGCTTATATGGAAAAAGAAAATGAAAGGGCTTACAAAATGGGTCTCCCCTCGCCGATATTTGAAAACAAAAATCTAACCGATTTAAGTTTTAATAATGCTTTAGATAAAATACTCATAAACAAAGAAAAATGTGATCTTTTTGTTGGAACTCACTGTGAAAAAAGTATCATAAAAATTCTGAAATGGATGAAAGAAAATAAAATATCAAATGGTTATAAAAAAATATGGTTTTCGCAGTTATTTGGGATGTCTGATCATATATCATTTAACCTTGCATCTCGCGGGTATCAAGTAGTAAAATATGTCCCTTATGGTCCAATAAAAAAAGTAGTTCCCTATTTAATAAGAAGGGCAGAGGAAAATACATCGATTAATAGTCAACTACCTAAAGAAATAAATCTTATAAAAAGGGAAATAAAAAGGCGAAAATTTAATACAATTTGAAGTCAATTATTTTTATTGTATTAGGACAATTTGCGATTTCCAAATAAAAATTATTTTCTGAATCTAAATCTACAAAATATGTTCGACACGAATCTTTTTTTGTATTACTCTTAGAAAAGTTTATAACACCAACATTTATTAATGATCTAATAAGACTATCACTTAAAAATATTTTATTATTATCATTCGGAGAAAAAGCAATTTTCTTTTGAAGTAAATTATTTTTTACTCTTGCTGAAGGACCATAGTTACAGCTTGTTTTTTTTCCGCTAAATACAAATCCTAAAAAAATTAGGCCAACTGAAAAACCTCCTAAATAATAACCAAAACGATCAATAACTCTCATTTATAATATTATTTACCGTTTTAATGAAAATATTCTTCTAGTATTATCATTTAAAACTTTAAGAATATAATGATCATAATTTAATGGAAGATGATTTTCAATTTTTTCTGCCCATTCTAGAAAACACACATTACCTGATTCTAAATATTCCTCAATACCAATATCTAATGCTTCATTTGAATTTTGAAGTCTATAAAAATCAAAATGATATATTGGACCATTATTAGATTGGTAGGTGTTTATAAGAGAGAATGTTGGGCTAGTGATGGCTTCTTTCACCCCTAATTGCATACAAATATTTGAAATTATTTTTGTTTTACCCGCACCCATTTTTCCATCAATTCTAACTACAGTTGTTTTTATATTATCAATAACCAACTTACATGCTTTGTTAATATTAGCCAAATTATAAACATATTCCATATTAAAATTTATTTAATCTTAGGATTTAATTGGACAAATGGAATAATCATTTCTTCAAGTGAAACACCTCCATGCTGGAAAGTATTTTTAAAAAAATTCGCATAATGATTAAAATTGTTCTTATATACAAAATAATTATTTTGGTTAGCAAAAATGTATTCACTATTGATAGAAGCACTTGGTAAACCTAAAAGATTGGGATCTTTTAGGCTTAAAACATCCTTAGAATCATATGTTATACTTCTTCCTGTTTTATAGCGAAGGTTTAAACTTGTTTCTCTATCACCTATTACAGGACTTGGTTTTTTTACATTAATAGTTCCGTGATCAGTTGTAAGAAGTAATTGAAAACCCAATTCAGCTGATTTATTTAGTATTTTTTTTAGTTGACTATTTCTAAACCAGCTTAAGGTTAGTGATCTATATGCCTTATTATCAGGTGCTAATTCTTTTATAATTTCCATTTCTGTTTTGGCATGTGAAATCATATCTACAAAGTTGTAAACAATAACTGTCAGATTATCTCGTAAATAATTTTGTAAATTTTTTAAGAGTTGATGACTTTGAACTAACTGGGTTATTTTGTGAAAACTAAAAATAGTGTTAGTATTTAGTCGTTTGATTTGTTCTCTTAGTAGATCTTCCTCAAAAAGATTTTTCCCACCTTCTTCATGATCAAATTTCCACCACTTAGGGAATTTATTTTGAATCTCAATTGGTTTTAAGCCAGAAAAAATAGCATTTCTAGAATATTGCGTTGCTGTAGGTAAAATACTGAAATATTTTATTTCGCTTTCTATTGAGTAAGAGGTAATTAATTCTTCACGAATGATATGCCACTGGTCTAGTCTAAGGTTATCAATTACCAACAAAATAGTTGGTTTATATTCTTTTAGCTTAGGAATAACTAATTTTTTAAATAAATCATGTGACAAAATCGGCCCATTGTTGCTATTGATCCAATCTAAATAATTACGTTCTATAAATTTTCCAAAAAGTGAATTAGACTCTATTTTTTGTGATTCAAATATCTCAAGCATACTTGGATCTTCGAGTGATTCTAATTCTAATTCCCAATAAACTAATTTTTCAAAATGATTTATCCAATCTTGATAGCTTTCTAGTGAATGGAGTTCTTGTGTTAATCTTCCAAATTCTTTTTGGTAGTTTTCAATTGTTTTTTCAGCAATTAAATCCTTATGTCTCAATAATTTTTTCAAAGAAAGAAGAATTTGATTTGGATTAACAGGCTTGATTAAATAATCAGATATTTTTTCACCTATTGCATCTTCCATTATTTTTTCTTCCTCATTTTTTGTAATCATTATTACAGGAAGTTGGGGTTTTATAGTTTTTATTGATTGCAATGTTTCTATGCCACTGAGTCCAGGCATATTTTCATCTAATAAAATTACATCAAATTCAATCGTTTTAATAAGATCCAATGCATCTTGCCCGTTTGTCGCTCCAGTTGTTTCATAACCACGGCTATTTAAAAAAAGAAAATGCGGTTTTAAATTTTCAACTTCATCATCTATCCATAAAACTCTAATCTTATTCATTATACTATATTTGATAAAAGAAATTTTTTATTTTTTGCACTTCAATAAAACATTATTTAATGATCCAATTTATGGATTTATTTCTATAGAAAGTAAGTTAATCTTAGAACTAATTAATCATAAATTTTTTCAGAGATTACGAAGAATTTCTCAGATGGGCTTGTCAAACTTAGTATATCCTGGAGCACACCATACACGTTTTGAACATGCATTAGGATCTCTTCATCTTATGCAAAAAGTTATTTACACATTAAAACACAAGGGTGTTTTGATTTCAAAAGATGAAAATGAAGCAATGCAAATTGCCATTTTATTACATGACATAGGTCATGGACCTTTTTCGCATGCAACTGAAAATATTCTTTTGAAAGAGATAAATCATGAAATTATTTCACTCAATATAATTAAACTATTAAACGAGGAGATGAAAGGTAAGTTAAGTCTAGCCATTGAGATTTTTACGAACAAGTATAAAAGAAAATTTATGTATCAACTTGTGTCAGGCCAAATCGATGTGGATCGATTGGATTATCTTAAGCGTGATAGTTTTTATACTGGTGTAGCGGAGGGAAACATAAATGTAGAACGAATAATAACAATGATGAATGTTGAAAGTGAAAAGCTCGTTTTTGAAAGCAAGGCATTACATTCATTAGAAAAGTTTTTACTCGCTCGACGTTTAATGTATTGGCAAGTTTATTTGCACAAGACGAGTTTAGCTGCAGAGTTAATATTAGAAAAATTATTTCAGCGTTATCGTGATTTAATTAAAAAAGGATATAATGATGAAAGTACCCCTAAAATAAAAACTCTTATATCATTGAATTTATCAAATCAAAAAATACCAAATGAAATTTTAAATTATTATTTAGAAATCGAAGATTATGAAGTATTTTTTTTAATTAAAAATTGGCAAAAAAATGATGACGATGTTCTAAGAAATCTTTCAAATCAGTTAATTAAAAGAAGGCTGCCAAAAATTAAAATACAAGACCACCCTTTTACCAAAAATCAAATTGATACTCAACTTCAAAGTCTCAAAAAAAATAGTAATGTTGAAAATCAAAATTTTTATGTCTTTACAGGAAGTATTTCAAATCAAACATACAGGTCTGATAATTCACAAATTTTCTTAAAAGATAAAGTGGGATTGGTAAAACCAATCAATAAATTAATTGATTATTTAGATTTTAAAGAGTTTTCAGAACCTATTTTTCGGTATTATTTGTGTTATCCAAAGGATATATATTCTTTATAAATCATTATTTTTATTCGATGAATTCTACAGCTTTAGAGATTGCAAAAAAACTTAACGGTAGAGTAGAGGGTGATGGACAGGTCCAACTAAATAAACTTTCTAAAATAGAAGAGGCTCGAAAAGGATCTATTTCTTTTTTAGCAAATCCAAAGTATATATCTTTTTTAGAAAACACTAGAGCAAGTGCTATACTTATTTCTAATGAATTTAAAGCAATAAATAATTCAGATATAACATTCATTAGAGTTAAAGACCCATATGTGGCTTTTTCAAAACTTCTTACTGATTTTTCTCAAGACAAAGAAAAAAGAAACTATGGTATTCACCCAACTGCATCAATTCACCCCAATACCAATATTCACGAAGATGTATATGTAGGCCCAAATGTTACAATAGGAGAATCAGCCATAATTAAAAAGGGAGTAGTTATTAATTCAAATTCAGCTATTGGCTCTAATGTGGTTATTGGTCAAAACACAAAAATTTTTTCTGGAGTTATAATTCTTGACAAAACTCAGATTGGAAAGTGCTGTATAATTCAAGCTGGAGCAATTATTGGTTCTGAAGGTTTTGGTTTCAATAAGAATGAGGATGGAAAATACTCAAAAACACCTCAAATAGGTAACGTAGTCATTAAAGATAATGTTGAGATTGGGGCAAATACAACAATTGATCGTGCTACATTGGGATCAACAATTATTGGCCACGGGGTTAAATTGGATAATCTTATTCAAATAGCTCATAATGTCGAGATTGGTTCTGATACAGTCATTGCTGCTCAAACTGGTATAGCTGGTTCGTCAAAAATTGGAGCTAGGTGTAAAATCGGTGGACAGGTGGGAATTATTGGTCATTTAACAATAGGAGATGATGTTCAAATACAAGGTCAAACTGGTGTTATAAGTGATGTTGCAAATAAAGATATTATTCAAGGTACTCCAGCAATTGACTTTAGGTCTTTTTACAAATCCTATTCAATATTTAAAAATCTGCCAAATTTTGAATCTCGAATTAGAGAGCTTGAAAAAAAAATAAAGAAATGATTCAAAAGAATAAAAAACAGAATACAATAAAAAAAGAGATAAAATTAAATGGGATTGGATTGCATACCGGTTCTGAAATTAGCCTTACATTAAAGCCATCTGAAGAAAACAGTGGTTTTAATTTTGTCCGAATTGATATCGATCCAGATGAAAAAATACCCGCACTAGTAAATTTTGTGACGCAAACGGAAAGATGTACAACCATAGCTAAAGGTGAGAGTGAAGTAAAAACAATAGAGCACCTTTTAGCAGCTTTAGTTGGTTGTGAAATAAATAATTGTTTAATTGTTGTAGATGGACCTGAGATTCCAATCATGGACGGATCTTCTAAGGTTTTTACTGATGCAATTATTAGTGCTGGTATAAAAAAACAGGAATCATTACAAGGTGTTTTTGTGGTTGAAGAAAACTTAAAAATAAAGGATGATTCTTCGGGAAGTGAAATTATTATCGTACCTGACGAAACGTTTTCAATTTCAGTTATGATTGATTATAAATCAAAAGCACTAGGTTCTCAAAATGCTGTACTTAATTCAATACATAATTTTAATAGTCAAATAGCTCCATCAAGAACATTTGGTTTTTTACATGAGCTTAAGGATTTGCATGATTTAGGTTTAATAAAAGGCGGCGACATAAATAATTCTGTAATTTATGTTGATCACCCTTTGACTAAAAGTGATAAGGATTTATTAGAAAGGATTAATGGGAAAAAGGAAATATCTGTATCTGAAGAAGGTATTTTAAATGACCTTCCACTTAATTTTTCGAACGAAGCTGCTCGTCATAAGTTACTTGATCTTTTAGGAGATCTAGCATTAATTGGAATGCCAATACAAGGGAGAATAATAGCAACAAAACCAGGGCACAAAATAAACACAGATTTTGCAAAGCAAATTAGTACATTGATTAAAAATAATATGAAGAACAATGCGCCGTCCATAGATTTAAGTAAGCCGCCTTTGATGGATACAACAAAGATAATGGAAATGCTTCCTCATAGACCACCTTTTCTATTAGTTGACAAAATCCTAGAACTTACTGAAGATTATGTTATTGGATTAAAAAATGTTACTATGAATGAAACATTTTTTGAAGGACATTTTCCCGGTGCACCTGTAATGCCAGGTGTGCTTCAGATTGAGTCTATGGCTCAAGCTGGTGGAGTTCTAGTTTTAAGTACCGTACCAGATCCTGAAAATTACCTAACTTTCTTTATGAAAATTGATAATTTTAAATTCAAACGCCCTGTCCATCCAGGTGATACATTAATTTTTAAATTGGATTTAATTACACCTATAAGAAGGGGAATATGTAACATGAGAGGTTATGCCTTTGTAAATGGACAAATAGTTAGTGAAGGTGATTTAATGGCACAAATATCAAGGCGAACGTGATAATATTATGATTACATATCAAAATTTAACGTCCATTCATCCTGAGGCAAAAATTGGAAATAATGTAACAATCGAACCTTTTACTACAATCTATAAAGACGTCGAAATTGGTGAAGGTACATGGATAGGTCCTAATGTAACCATAATGGATGGAGCAAGAATAGGTAGTTTCTGCAAAATATTTCCTGGTGCTGTAATAAGTGCAATTCCACAAGATTTGAAATTTAATAATGAGTTATCAATAGTCGAAATTGGAAATTATACTACAATAAGAGAATGTGTTACAATAAATCGTGGGACAGCTGCTCGGGGAATTACAAAAGTTGGATCAAATTGCCTAATAATGGCATATTCTCATATAGCACACGATTGTTCAGTTGGAGATCATTCTATATTGTCCAATAACACTACTCTTGCAGGTCATGTTGAAATAGGTAGAGGATCGGTATTGTCAGGTCTTACTGCTATTCAACAATTCTGCTCCGTTGGTGAGTTTTCATTTGTTGCTGGAGGTTCAAGGGTTAGAAAGGATATTCCTCCATATGTGAAATGTGGAAAAGATCCACTAGTTTTTCTTGGTATCAATTCTATTGGGCTGAAACGAAATAATTTCTCATCAGATCAAATCAAAACTATTGAAATGATTTATCGTTTCATTTACGATAGCAATAAAAATACAACTCAAGCCATAGAAGCAATAGAGAAAAATTTTGATGCAAGTTTTGAAAAAAATGTAATTATTACTTTTATGGATAAATCTAGGCTAGGAATTTTAAAAAGTACATCTAAATAGATTAATTTTACCCATTCATGGCTACCACATCAGATATTAGAAAAGGTCTTTGTATAAGATACAATAATGATATTTACAAAATCATAGACTTTTTGCACGTAAAACCTGGAAAAGGACCTGCCTTTGTGAGGACCAAGCTCAAAAGCGTCACCAACGGTAAAGTTTTAGAAAATACTTTTTCTGCGGGACATAAGATTGAAGATATAAGAGTTGAAACACATAAGTATCAGTTTTTGTATAATGATAATGATGAATATCACTTTATGAATGTTGATGATTACAATCAAATAAGTTTAAATAAAACTATAATAGATAATGCGGAATTAATGAAGGAGGGAGAAATGGTTTCAATATCAATTAATACTGAAGATAACACCCCATTATCTGCAGAAATGCCAGCAAGTGTAATATTAGAGATAAAACATACAGAGCCTGGTTTAAAGGGTAATACTGCTACTAATGCTACAAAACCTGCTACATTAGAAACAGGAGCAATTGTAAATGTACCATTGTTTATTAATGAAGGTGATAAAATTAAAGTTGACACTGAAAAAGGACATTACATTGAAAGAATTAAGATCAATTAAACTGATTTAATAACAACTAAAGATGAGTGTACTCGTAGATAAGAATTCGAAAATTATTGTGCAAGGTTTTACTGGAAGTGAAGGAACATTTCATTCAACTCAAATGATTGAATATGGTACAAATATAGTGGGTGGTGTAACACCAGGAAAAGGTGGGCAAACACATCTTGATAAACCTGTATTTAATTCAGTTGCAGAAGCTGTAGATAAAATTGGTGCTGATACTTCAATAATTTTTGTTCCACCAGCATTTGCTGCAGACGCAATTATGGAGGCTGCAGAGGCTGGAATTAAGGTGATTATTGCAATTACAGAGGGAATACCGGTTAACGACATGACAAAAGCTTTTCAATATGTTAAGTCAAAAGGATCAACACTAGTAGGTCCAAATTGTCCTGGTGTAATAACACCTGGCGAGGCAAAAGTTGGTATTATGCCTGGTTTTGTATTTAAAAGAGGTAAAGTAGGCATTGTTTCTAAATCAGGAACACTCACATATGAGGCATCTGATCAGGTGGTAAGTCAGGGTTTAGGAGTTTCCACTGCCATTGGGATAGGAGGTGACCCAATAATTGGAACTACTACTAAAGATGCTGTAGAATTATTTATGAATGATGATGAGACAGACTGTATTGTTATGATAGGCGAAATAGGAGGTCAACTTGAAGCTGACGCTGCTTATTGGATTAAATCCTCTGGTAATAAAAAACCGGTAGTAGGCTTTATAGCAGGGGAAACGGCTCCTAAGGGAAGAACAATGGGTCACGCTGGGGCTATTGTTGGTGGATCTAATGATACTGCTGAAGCAAAAAAGCGAATTATGAGTGAGTGTGGAATTCATGTTGTTGATTCTCCTGCCCTAATAGGATCAAAAGTTGCTGAAATACTCTCTAAATAATAAAAATGAAATTACTAGAAAAAAAAGTTGCGATTATCACAGGAGGAAGTAGAGGTATTGGAAAGGGTATTGCTGAAATTTTTGTTGAAAATGGATGCTCTGTGGCTATTACATACAACTCCAGTAAAGCTGAAGCAGAAAAATTAGTGAATAAATTAGAAAATAAAGAATGTAATATTAAAGCATATCAAAGTAATGCTGCTGATTTTAATGAAGCTCAAAATTTGATAAATGATGTATTAAATGATTTCGGCAACATTGACATTTTAGTAAATAATGCAGGAATAACAAAAGACAATTTACTTATGAGAATGGGTGAAGAAGACTTTGATCAGGTTTTAGAAGTAAATTTAAAGTCTGTATTTAATCTAACAAAAGCTATTCAGAGACCATTTCTAAAACAAAGAAAAGGTTCTTTAATTCATATGAGCTCTATTGTTGGGGTTAAAGGAAATGCTGGCCAAGCAAACTATGCTGCTTCAAAAGCAGGTATAATAGGTTTCTCAAAGTCTATAGCACTAGAACTTGGATCTAGAAACATTAGATCAAATGTTGTTGCACCTGGTTTTATAGAAACTGAAATGACGGAAAAACTTCCCGAGGACGTTGTCCAAGGATGGAGAGAAGGAATTCCACTAAAAAGAGGTGGAAAACCATACGATGTTGCAAATGCATGTGTATTTTTGGCATCTGATTTATCAAATTATATTACAGGTCAAGTTCTTCATGTAGATGGAGGTATGTTAACTTAAAAAAAAATAATTATGCAAAAATTACCTAAAATTGGATTACCAGTAATTTTATTGGTTGTGGTCCTACTTATATTTATTTCAAAATCATCAATTAATATTGGTTACGGAGAAGCGGGAGTTCTTTTTAAGACTTTTGGAGGTGGAGTAGTAACTGATCAAGCACCACTTGGTGAGGGATTTCATATTATAGCGCCTTGGAATAAGGTGTTTATATACAATGTGAAACAGCAAGAATTTTTTGAGGGAAATATGCAAGTGCTTTCTTCAAATGGATTAGAAATATCACTTGATGTTTCTGTTTTGTACCAACCTAAGTACAGTGAGCTAGGATTACTCCATAAAACTAAGGGTGAAAACTATGTTAATATTGTTTTAATTCCTCAAATCAGAGCTGTTGCAAGATCTGTAGTTGGTCGCTACACACCCGAACAGCTTTATTCGACTAAACGCGATGCTATTCAAAATGAAATATTTGAAGAGACTCAAAAAAATGTTGAATCTCAACATATTCAATTAAATGCAGTTCTTGTTAGAGATGTTACCCTTCCAGTTGCCATAAAGGAAGCCATCGAAAGAAAATTACGTCAAGAGCAAGAGGCTTTAGAATATGAGTTTAGAATTGAAAAGGCAAAGCAAGAAGCTGAACGTCAAAGAATTGATGCTGAAGGAAAAGCTACGGCTAACAGAATTTTAAGTGCCTCATTGACACAAAAGATCCTCCAAGAAAAAGGAATTGAAGCAACAACAAAGTTGTCAGAGTCAGCAAATTCAAAGGTCATTATTATTGGAAGTGGGAAAGATGGTCTCCCAATAATTTTGGGGAATCAATAAATATGTTTTGATTTAAAAAAAATAAATATATTTGCACTTTATGAAAATATTATTACATCATGCACATCAATTTAAAAACTACTCAAACGAGATGTAGATAAATTGTTTATGAAATAATTTAAACCCGTTTGAGAAATCAAACGGGTTTTTTAATTTAAATATTATGATAAGACTTGCTATACAAAAATCAGGAAGACTAAATAAGGGGTCACTGAATTTGTTAACAGACTGTGGAATTTCAATTGAAAATGGTGAAGATCAATTAAAGGTTTCGGCACGTAACTTTCCAATCGAAATTTTCTTTTTACGTAATAGTGATATTCCTCAATATCTTAAAGATGGTGTGGTAGACCTTGCCATAGTAGGTGAAAACCTTCTCAAAGAGAAAGAACTTAAATTAAAAGTTATTGAAAAACTTGGTTTTTCGTCCTGTAGAACATCTATCGCCGTCCCTAATAATGTGCAATTCAATGGGATTCAAGATTTGGATGGAAAGCGTATTGCTACATCTTATCCAAACACAGTAAATTCTTTTTTAAAGAAAAATAAAATTAAGGCTGATTTACATATCATTAATGGATCAGTGGAAATAGCACCTAATATTGGTTTAGCTGACGCAATATGCGACATCGTATCAACCGGTAGTACATTATTTAAAAATAACCTTAAAGAAGTTATTAAAATTGATGAATCTCAAGCTGTACTTGTAAAGGGTAATAATTTGAAAAATGAAAAATTAAGTTATATAGAGAAGCTTCAATTCAGAGTTCAAGCCGTTTTAAGAGCTAAAAAATCAAAATATATTTTACTTAATGCTCCCAATAATAAAATTAAATCTATCAGCTCTATACTTCCAGTGTTGAAAAGTCCTACTGTTTTACCCTTAGCTCAAGAGGGTTGGAGCTCATTACATTCAGTTATAAATGATCAGGATTTTTGGGAAGTTATAGATCAATTGAAAGAAGCTGGTGCAGAAGATATATTAGTATGTCCAATAGAAAAGATGGTTTTGTAATGAATCAATTTTATAATCCCTCAAAACTTACTTGGAAAAACCTCATACAGAGACCTACATTTACTTTGGATGATTACCAGGTACTAGTTAATGAAGTTTTTGAAAATGTTAAAAATCATGGAGACGAAGCTTTATTAAATTACGCGAAACAATTTGATAAATTCGAGCTTAAAGAATTTGCTGTAAATGATAGTGAAATTTCAAAAGCAATTAGAAATATTCCTAAGAATCTTAGGAAAGCAATTAAAAATGCAAAGGATAACATTCATGCTTTTCATAAAGCCCAGAAAACAAATAGGATTAAGGTTGAAACCCAAGAGGGCGTAGTTTGCTGGCAGGAAAAATTACCAATAGAAAAAATAGGGTTATATATTCCTAGTGGATCTGCACCTTTATTTTCGACGATATTAATGTTAGCTACTCCCGCAACGATTGCTGGTTGTGAGGAAATCATATTATGCTCTCCACCTAACTCGTACGGTAAAATACCTGATGAAGTTCTTTTTACGGCTTCACTTTGTGGAATTGATAAAATTTTTAAAATTGGAGGAATTCAAGCTATTGCTGCTATGACATTTGGAACTGAAAGTATACCTAAAGTTTATAAAATTTTCGGCCCTGGTAATCAATATGTCACCTCTGCAAAGCAATTTGCAACTCGCTATAGTGTTTCAATAGATATGCCAGCAGGTCCTAGTGAATTATTAGTTGCCGCTGATGAGACTGCAGACCCTGATTTTGTGGCTTCAGACCTTTTATCTCAAGCAGAACACGGACCTGATAGTCAGGTAGTTTTGGTAAGTACAAAAAAAGATTTTGTAGAGAAAGTAAATAAATCAATTAGTTATCAAATAGATGAATTACAGCGAAATGATATAGTGAAAAAAGCTCTTTTAAATTCTAAGGCAATAATATTCGATAATGATAAAAGCGCTGTTGATTTTATTAATGAATATAGTCCTGAACACTACATTATATGTGTTAAGAATGAGGATTACTATATAAAAAATGTAAAAAATGCAGGATCTGTTTTTATTGGTAATTATACACCTGAAAGTGCTGGTGATTATGCATCAGGAACTAACCACACATTGCCTACAAATGGTTATTCAAAACAATACAGTGGAGTAAATTTGGATAGCTTTACCAAATCTGTAACATTTCAAAAAATAAGTAAAAAAGGGATCCAACTTTTAGGCGAAACAATTGAACTAATGGCAAATGCAGAAGGCTTACAGGCACATAAAAATGCTGTTAGTATTAGATTAAAAAAATTAGAAAATGAAAAATAAAATTGATAGGTTTTTTCGAAAAAATCTAATTGATCTGATACCTTATCGATCTGCTAGAGAAGAATATGCAAATCAGGGTGTTAAAATGATTCTTTTGGACGCAAATGAAAATCCTTTTACATCAAGTTCAAATAGATACCCAGATCCTATGCAAACAATATTGAAAAATCGTATTGCAAATTGGAAAAATATAAATGAAAATCAAATTTATCTCAGCAACGGAAGTGACGAATCAATATCACAATTGATAATGGCTTTTTGTGAACCTGGAATAGACAATATAATAACTCTTCCTCCAACTTTTGGAATGTATAAAGTTTCAGCTCATGTCCACGGTATTAAAGTTAAAGAAGTACCCTTAGACAGCTCATTTCAAATTGATGCTCAATTAGTTTTAGAAAAATCTAATAAAAATTCAAAAATTATCTTTATCCCGACACCTAATAACCCTACAGGTAATAGCTTTAATTTAAAATCAATAATAAAAATTATTAAAAATTTTAGTGGACTTGTAGTTATTGATGAAGCCTATGTTGAGTTTTCAAATTCTCCATCTTTTATAGATTCAATTAAAAAAAACTCAAATCTAATTGTTTGTCAAACCTTTTCTAAAGGGCAAGGTATGGCAGGTGCAAGATTAGGAATGACCTTTGCAAATTCCGAACTTATCGCCTATATGAATAAAATTAAAGCACCTTATAATTTAAATTCACTTACACAGTCTGCTGCCCTATTAAGATTAGAGGAACAAAATTTGATTAAAAAACAAGCGAAAATTATACTTAAAGAAAGAAAAAGAATAGAAAAAGCTCTAAGAAAAATTAGTTTTATTATTACTGTATATAAATCAGATGCGAATTTTCTACTTATTAAAGTAGACGATAGTAATTTAAGATACCAGCAACTCATTGATAATGGTATTGTTGTTAGAAATTCATCCAAAAATTTGAATTGTGAAAATACGTTAAGAATCACAGTTGGTCTGAGTGAGGAAAATACGAGGTTAATTGATGTTTTGAATAATATTGATAGAAAATGAAAAAGATTTTATTTATCGACCGTGATGGAACTCTTGTACTTGAACCTGATGATGAACAAATAGATTCGTTAGAAAAACTTGAATTTTATCCTGAGGTTTTTACTTATCTAGGAAAAATCTCAAAAGAATTAGATTATGAGTTAGTTATGGTGACTAATCAAGATGGATTAGGTACGAAAAGTTTTCCGGAGGAATTTTTTTGGCCAGCTCATAATAAACTTTTAAATAGTTTTAAAAATGAGGGAGTTACATTCTCTGAAATTTTCATTGATAGAAGCTTTCCAAACGATAATGCTTCAACTAGAAAACCTAGAACCGGTATGTTAATCAATTATTTAGATAACAGCGAGTATAATTTATCTGAATCTTATGTTATTGGCGACCGAATATCAGACATGGAATTAGCCAAAAATTTGAATTCAAAAGGTATATTAATAAACATAGATAACATAAAACTTAAAGAGGAAACAAAAAATGATTTTGACGAGATTATATCTCTAAAAACTAATTCTTGGTCTGAGATTTATTCACATTTAAAGTTAAAAGATAGGGTGGTAAAAAAGAAAAGGAAAACAAACGAAACTGATATTATTATAAACCTTAATCTTGATGGAAAAGGCAAAAGCACAATTGATACAGGAATTAGTTTTTTTGATCACATGCTAGATCAACTAGCCCGCCATGGCGGTATAGATTTAGATCTTAAAATTAATGGTGATTTAGATGTTGATGAACATCACACAATTGAAGATGCTGGAATAACTCTAGGGGAGGCTTTTCATGACGCTTTAGGAGAAAAAATTGGCATTGAACGTTATGGTTTTTGCTTGCCAATGGATGACTGTCTTGCACAGGTAAGTATTGATTTCGGTGGTCGTAGCTGGCTTGTTTGGGAAGCTGAATTTAAACGTGAAATGATTGGTAAAATGCCTACTGAAATGTTTATGCATTTTTTTAAGTCTTTTTGTGATGGAGCTAAGGCCAATCTAAATATCAAAGCAGAGGGTAAAAATGAACACCATAAAATAGAGGCCATCTTTAAAGCCTTTGCAAGAACCATTAAACAAGCTATAAAACGTGACCCTGAAAAAATGATATTACCTTCTACTAAAGGGAATTTATAATGATTGCTATAATAGACTATAATGTTGGAAATGTAAAAAGCTTACAATTTGCTCTTGAACGATTAGGAGTAAAAAGTATCTTAACAAACGATTATGGACTCATAAAAAAATCAGAAAAAGTAATTTTCCCTGGTCAAGGAGCTGCATCTACTGCAATGGATAAGTTAAAAGAAGTTGGTTTAGATAAATTAATTCCAAATTTAAAACAACCCGTTTTAGGAATTTGTCTTGGCATGCAATTATTATGTGAAAATACTGAAGAAGGAGATGTTGATGGGCTAGGAATTATAAAATGTAATGTCATCAAATTTTCTGATAAATTAAAAGTACCACAGATGGGTTGGAATAAAGTTAAAAAACTTAGGACAAGGCTTTTTAATAAGATTAATGAGGGTGATTATATGTACTTAGTGCATTCATACTTTGTTCCCACAATTAATGAAACAATAGGTCAAAGTGAATATGGTTTAACTTATAGTGTTGCTGTTCAGAAAGAAAACTTTTTTGGTGTTCAATTTCATCCTGAAAAGAGTAGTTCTGCAGGCTCTCAACTATTAAAGAATTTTTTAGAATTATGAGAGTTATACCTGCAATAGATATAATAGATGGAAAATGTGTACGCCTTACAAATGGTGATTATAGTAAGAAAAAAGTTTATAATGAAAATCCTATTGAAGTCGCTAAAGCTTTCGAAGATCATGGATTTAAGTTTTTACACCTAGTTGATTTAGATGGTGCAAAATCAAACCATATTGTAAATCATAAAGTTTTAGAAGTAATAGCAACAAAAACAAATCTAAATATAGATTTTGGTGGGGGTCTAAAATCAAATAAAGATCTTGCTATTGCTTTTGAATGTGGAGCAAAAAAAATTACAGGAGGTAGTGTAGCTGTAAGGAATTCATCTTTATTTTTGGAATGGATAGATATATATGGGCCTGATAAAATTATATTGGGCTCAGATGTAAATGGGGAAAAAATAGCAATAAATGGTTGGATTGAGACATCTAATCAAACAATAAATAAATTTTTATCATTTTACATTGATAATGGGGTTAGAACAACTATATGTACCGATGTTAGCAAGGATGGAATGTTAAAAGGCCCTTCGATTAGTCTTTATAAAAAAATTTTAAAACAAAATAGTATAGATC
>CACERG010000016.1 GCA_902561795.1 uncultured Bacteroidota bacterium
TGTTAGCTTTTTTAGCTAGCTATCCATTAAAATATCTAATTAGTATAATAATTTTAGGTTTAATATCACTTTTAATTTTCATAAGCCTTGCTAGAACTTTCCCCGAAATTTTTCCAAACAGAATTGATACTTGGATTAATAGAATTGAAAATTTTAAAACAGGCGAAAGCACTGATGGTAATTATCAATTGTCTAGAGCAAAAACGGCAATAGTAAGTGGTAAACTTCTTGGATTAGGAGCCGGTAAAAGTAGAATGAAAAATTTTTTACCTCAGAGTTCTTCTGATTTTATTTATGCAATTATAGTTGAAGAATTTGGACTTATTGGAGGCGTAGCACTAATTTTACTCTATGTTTTATTGTTATACAGGATAGTAGTTATTTCTTATAGAACTAAAAGTTCATTTGGTAAATTAACTGTAATAGGATTAGGAGTACCTGTTGTAACGCAAGCATTTGCTAATATTGGTGTGGCTCTTCAAGTAATACCAGTCACCGGACAAAACCTACCGATGATAAGTAGTGGTGGAACATCTGCGTGGGTAACCTGCATAGCTATGGGAATTATTTTGAGTGTAAGTTCCAAAATTGAATCAGATAATGATTTAAGTATAGAAAATAATAATCCTTTAAATATTTTAAGTGAGATCCATTAAATTTATAATATCTGGAGGGGGTACAGGTGGCCATATCTATCCAGCATTAGCTATTGCTTCTGGGATAAAAGATAATTACAAAAATCCTGAAATATTATTTGTTGGTGCCAGAGGGAAAATGGAAATGGATAGAATACCTAAAGAAGGATTTCCAATAAAAGGTCTTTGGATAAGTGGATTTAAAAGATCGCTATCATTATCTAATTTATTATTTCCTTTAAAATTAATAGTCAGCTTGTTACATTCTTTGCTTATTATTTTAAGATTTAAACCACATATAGTTATTGGGACAGGCGGATTTGCAAGCGGACCTCTTTTACAAGTCGCTACATGGCTTAATTATCCAACTCTTATTCAAGAACAAAACTCTTATCCAGGTGTAACTAACCGTATTTTAAGTAAAAAGGTAGACCGTATTTGTGTAGCGTTCGATAATATGGAAAAATTTTTTCCAAAATCAAAAGCACAATTACAAATACAGGAAGCCAAAAATGTAATAATGAATTTTTAAGGTTAAAATTTAAAGTTTGCAATTTTGATAAATATTTCGCGGAGTAAACCATTAAAACTATAGATGCAAGTGTAGAAGTTTGAAAACTTATCCCTACAATAGGAATTTTAATCCATCTACTCGCATTAGCTCCAGAAATTATTGTACCCTGGGAGAGAGTATATATAAGCAAAAGAATTACAATTGGAAGCATAAGAATTGAAATTCCCTTAAAGTATTTAAATGGAATTTTATGGGTTGAAAACATCAAAAGGAACCCTATACTTAGAATAATAAAATGTTTAAAGAAATATCCCCAGGGAGTTCCTTTACCAACTACATATACTAAATTTGTACTCGAACTAAAGATTGGTAAAAATGAAAATATGGCTAATAATGCTATAATACCCCATAAAACTTTATCACCCTTTAATGAATCTAACATTAATTATAAATTTCTTACCGCTTCTTTGAATTGATTACCTCTGTCTTCATAATTCTTAAATAAATCAAAACTTGCACAAGCTGGTGAAAGAAGAACTGTTTCTTTAGCTAATGCTATCTTATTTGAAATTTTCACTGCTTCACTCATTGATTGAGTTTCAACCAAAATGTTAACCACATTTTGAAAAGTATTACAAAGTTTTTCATTATTTATTCCTAGGCATATAATAGCTTTAACTTTTTTTCTAACTAGAGGCAAAAGAGACTTATAATTGTTTCCTTTGTCTACTCCTCCAGCTATCCAAACTATAGGCGTATCGATGCTATCAAGAGCGAAAAATGTGGCATTAGTATTTGTTGCTTTAGAATCATCTATATACTTAACTCTTTGTATTGTTAGTACTTTTTCCATCCTGTGAGGAGCACCCTTAAAATGGGTTAAGCTTTCTCTAACAGAGTCTTTGCTAATGTCTAATATACTGGCTATTGTAGATGCTGCCATTGCGTTTAGTAAGTTATGTCGGCCAGATAAAGTAAAATTTGTATAGTTTATCATAGTTGTTTTGTTTTTTAGTTTAACAATAAAATTTTTATTTTTTGTGTACACACCCTCATTTATAGGTATTTCTGAAATTGGAATCTTTCTTGCTTTAACATTTGTATGTTCTAATGCTTTCATTATTGTCTTATCATTGGAGTTAAAAAGAAAAAAATCTTTTCTAGATTGATTCTTTATGATTTTCAATTTGGCTTTTACATAATTTTCAAAATTAAAATTGTAGCGGTCCAAGTGGTCATCAGTTATGTTTGTAATTACTGCTATATGAGGTGAAAATCTATGAATATCATCTAGCTGAAAACTGCTTATTTCAAGTACATATATATCAAAATCCATTTTGGCTACTTGTAATGAAAAACTATTTCCTATATTTCCTGCAATTCCAACATTAAGCCCAGCATCCTTCAATATTTGATAAGTTAAAAGCGTAGTTGTAGTTTTCCCATTTGTACCTGTAATCCCAATCAAAATTGCAGATGTATGTAATGCAGCAAATTCAATTTCAGAAATTACATTTTTGCCTTTTTCTTTTAAGGATTTAATTACTTGAGTATTAGATGAGATCCCAGGGCTTTTTACTACATAATCAGCCGAAATTAAATTTTCTATTGAATGTTTGCCTGATTCCCATTTAATTCCCTCTGTAGATAGTATATTTTTTAATTTAGTGTCAATTTTTTTCTTCTCGGAAACAAAAACTTCGTAACCATTTTTCTTTCCTAAAATAGCTGCACCAACTCCACTTTCACCTGCACCCAAAACTGCTAACTTTTTATACATCACCTAATTTTTAAGGTTACAATTGTTAGAACTGCAAGTACGATACCTATAATCCAGAACCTCGCAACTATTTTACTCTCATGAAAACCTAGCTTTTGGTAATGGTGATGTAATGGGGCCATTTTAAAAATTCGTTTTCCAACTCCTGTCTTTGATCTCGAATATTTGAAATAGGTTACTTGAAAAATTACAGATAATGTTTCTATAAAAAATACACCACAAAGAATTGGAATAAGTAATTCTTTTCTAATAATAATTGAAATGACTGAAATAACAGCTCCAATTGTAAGACTACCGGTATCACCCATAAAAATTTCTGCTGGATAGGCATTAAACCATAAAAAGCCAATTAGAGCTCCTAAAAATGCAGATATAAAAACAACTATCTCACCTATGTTCGGTATGTACATGATATTTAAATAAGAGGCAAAATTTATATTACCTGATACAAATGAAAATATTGCCAATACAAATACAATTATAGCAGAGCTTCCAGCTGCCAATCCATCAATGCCGTCAGTCAGATTTGCGCCATTAGAAACAGCCGTAATTATAAATATTACAATTGGAATAAAGATTATCCAAGTATATTTTCTATTAATACCTGACCATTTAATTAAGTTGTAATAATCAAATTGATTATTTTTAAACAAAGGAATGGTAGTTAAGCTAGCTTTGACATTTTTCTCAACAGTACTAGTACTACTGGTTACAATTTTATTAATACTTGATTTTGCCTTAGTCCTCAAGGTCACCTCTGGATGAAAAAATAGAATCGTCCCTACAAAAGCACCTAATAGTATTTGACCAAAAACTTTAAATTTCCCTTTTAATCCTTTTTTATTTTTTTTGAAAATCTTTATGTAATCATCAAGCCATCCGATAAAACCAATCCACAAAACTGTTGAAATCAATAAAACAATATAAATATTATCGAGTTTTGCTAATAAAAACACTGGTATAAGAGTTCCAAAAATAATAATTAAACCTCCCATTGAAGGAGTTCCCTGTTTTTCAATTTGCCCCTTTAATCCCAGATCTCTTATGTTTTCACCTATTTGTTTTTTCTTTAAAAATTTTATGAATTTTTTACCAAAAAGCATCGAGAAACTTGTTGAAAATATTACCGCTATTGATGCTCTGAAGGAAATATATTGAAATAAACTAGCTCCTGTAAGATTATATTGTTTTTCAAAAAATTCAAATAAGTAATAAAACATACTATCCCGTTTTAAAATATTTTTTTGCAATGTTAAAATCATTAAAAGGATAAAGGTTTCCATCAATTTCTTGATAGGATTCGTGCCCCTTTCCAGCTATAAGGACAATATCACCCTTTTTGACTAATTGTTTTGACATCATAATTGCTTCTTCTCTTAGTGAAATTTTGAGTGTTTTTTTATAGTTTTCAGCTGCGACACCTTCCATCATTTCAGATATTATTTTAGAAGGATCTTCATCTCTAGGATTATCTGAAGTGAATATTACCTTGTCACATAATTCGGAGGCAATTTTACCCATCATTGGTCTTTTTTCACGATCACGATTACCGCCACAACCAATTAGAACTAGAAATGTTTCATTTCGTGTTCTAATTTTATTAATTGTTTCTAAAATATTTTCTAGAGCCTTTGGTGTATGGGCATAATCAATTATAACAGTAATATCATCTTCTGAGGTAAATGTTTGAAAACGACCATCAGCAGATTTTAATAGACTAATATTTTTCAAAATCTTTAGTTTAGGAATCTCAAATATATCCGCTACTGCAAAAGCAGCTAAAAGATTTTGGCTATTATAATTTCCAACCAAATTAGTCCATACCTCCTGGTTTTCAATTTTCAACAACATACCCGAAAATTGACACTCTAGAATTTTTAATTTAAAGTCTGAATTTTGATTTGTTGAATATGTATATTTTTTTGCTTTGGTGTTTTGGATCATAAATGGTCCATTTTTATCATCAAGATTTGTTAATGCAAAAGCATTGTTGGGAAGAATATCAAAAAAATGTTTTTTTACATCTCTGTAATTTTTGAAAGTACCATGGTAGTCAAGATGGTCGTGAGTGATATTTGTAAACACTCCACCTGAAAAGTTTAGACCTTCTATTCGATTTTGTGAAATACCATGTGAAGAAACTTCCATAAAACAATATTTTATACCAAAATCAACCATTTGCCTTAAATAATGATTAATAGATATTGAATCAGGTGTTGTGTACTTGTTTTCGAACTCATTATTAGAAAATTTAACTTTAACTGTAGAAATCAAACCACTCATTAAACCCAAGCTAGAAAATAATTCATATAATAACCATACTACCGATGTTTTACCATTTGTACCAGTAATACCAACTAAACATAGTTCTTTAGATGGGTTAGAATAAAAATTTGATGAAATTATCCCTAAAGCCAAAGACGCATTCTTAACTAATATAAACGTCACATCAAAATCTAGTATATCAGGTATTGATTCACATACAACTGCTGTCGCACCATTTTCAATCGCTTTAGAAATAAATTGATTGCCGTCAAATTGATTGCCCTTTTGAGCAATAAACAAACAATTTTTTTTAATGTTTCTACTATCAAAGCTTATGGAAGATATTTTGACTTTTGGATTTCCAAAAATTCCTTCAATAGGCACTTTATATAGTATGTCTTGTAGTTGTTTCAAGTTAACTCAAGTAAAATTTTTTGATTGATTTGTATCTTAGACCCTGGTTTTATTGATTGTGATTTTACTTTTCCTTTTCCTCTAACTTCTACTCTTAAACCAATTTTTTTTAGAACTTTTATTGCATCTTTATCTGAAAGACCAGCAACATCAGGTACACCATTATTTATTTTTAATCTGCTATCAATTTTATCAAGATTAGAAACCGATTCTGAACTTATTTTAACTTCAAACGGAATATTATTGTATATTTTTTTTGCAATCGATTTAAATACTGGTGCAGCGACTGTAGCACCATAGTAACCCATTGATTTATCAGGTCTATGGATTACAACTATACAAGAATATTTTGGCTTGTCTGCTGGATAATATCCAACAAAACTAGAGATGTATTGAACATCATTTTTATGATAGTCTATCTGACAAGTTCCTGTTTTACCAGCCATTTTAAGTAACGAATCTTTGATTTTATGTGCAGTTCCCCACTTTTTTTCAACCACATTTAACATCATTTTTTTTACCTTTTTCAAAGTTTTTTTTGAACAAATTGATGGGTTTAAAATTTGTTTTTTAAATATTTTTGCAGGTGAATTTCCTTTGTTACTAATTTTACTTAAAAAACGAGGTTTTACTAACTCACCATTATTTGCAATTGCATTATAGAATGCTAAAAGCTGTAATGGAGTTAAGCTAACACCATAGCCATATGCCATCCAGGGTAAGTCTAGACCATCCCAATCAGAATCTGAAGGGTGTGGAATTTTAGGTATTCCCTCACCAAGTATAGGGAGTTTGAGACTTTTGTTCAAGCCCATATTATAAAGTCTATCTACAAATTTTTCAGGATATTTTTTGTAATTATCATAAATAATTTTAACTAATCCTACATTTGAAGAAACCTCGAAAGCTTTTGCAGCAGTTATAAGACCATAACCTCCTTTTTTAGAGTCTTTAACTTTATATTTTTTGAAAAAAATCAATTCTCCTTTACCAGTATCTACGATTGATTTTTCGTCAATTACATTATCTTCTAGAGCCGCAATAATAGCCATTAGTTTAAACGTTGATCCTGGTTCATTTGTTTCTCCCACTGCATAGTTTAATTTTTCAAAGTATTTTCCTTCGTGAGTTCTTCCAAGATTTGCGATAGCTTTTATTGCACCACTTTTAACTTCCATCAGAATAGCAGTTCCATGTTCAGCCTTGTACTTCTCAAGTTGGAAAAGGAGTGCATTATGAACAATATCCTGAAATTTTATATCTATGGTTGTGTGTATGTCATAGCCTTCTGTCGGTTCTTTTTCGTTGGAATCACTAATTGGTTTCCATTGTCCATTCGCAATTTTTTGTTTCAATCTTAGCCCGGGGTTACCTCTTAAAAATTCTGAAAAAGCTCCTTCTAGACCAACTCTAAAAAAAGAACCATTTTTACCTTTTATTTCATAGCCTATGGTTCGCTCAGCTAATTTACCAAGTGGGTTTTCTCTTCTAATATCTTGTTCAACAATTAATCCTCCACGGTATAGACTTTGATTAAAAATGGGAAAGGATTTGAACCTTTTGTACTCAGAAAAACTTAATCCTTTTGCAATTAGTAAATATCTATTTTTTTCTTTTCTGGCGCTTTCGAGTTTATTTATAATTATTTCACTTGGTACCTCTTTAAAAGCTGATATAGAATCTGCCAAATCATTTTTTTGTGTGTTGAATAAATATTGTGAGGGAATTATTGCATCCCAATATAAATCAAAACGAGGAATAGAAGTTGCTAGAATATTTCCGTCTGCTGAAAAAATATCTCCTCTACTTGGTTCCAGGACTACATTCTTCACAAGAGTATCAGGTTGAATGTCAAGGCCTTCATTATTTTGATAAAATTGAATATATACTAACTTTCCTATTAATAGAAAAGAGAAAAATAAAAGTAATGATGTGAAAAAGTAAAACCTCAACATTAATCTTTTAAAAAAATTTTGTTTATCATTCATCCGATACAATAATTTTGATAGGTGGTATGGGTGCTGGAACAATACCTTTAGATAATAATTTTTGGCTCACAGATGATTCTTTTTTTAAAATCAAAAGTTCTTGTTTGACTTGTATGAAATCACTTTTTAAAGATTTTATACTAGTGTTCAGTGACGAAATTTTAAAAATCTTTTTGTCTGCACTGTGACCACTTGAAATCATAATAACGGCAAGCATTGAAATAAAAAGAATCATTTTCCAATTTTTTGAAGAATTGTCTCTAACCAAAAAGTCAATGTTTAAAAAAGATTTTAATTTTTTCATTTTTTTTGAGCAATTCTAAGTTTAGCACTTCTAGACCTTGGATTTGATTTTATCTCCTCACTAGAGGGGATAATTAATCTTCCGACTCTATTAAGAAGTTTTAGTGGGTTTCCAAAAAAATCTTTGTCCTCTTTCTTATCGAAATTTCCATTTTGAAAAAAATGTTTTACACAGCGATCTTCTAATGAATGGTAGGATATACAAACCAAACGCCCCCCTGGTTTTAGTAGACTGGAAGATTGTTTTAACAGTGATTTTAAAACCCCAAGTTCATTATTCACTTCAATTCGAATTGCTTGAAAAATTTGTGCTAAAAACTTATTTTTCAGTCTCTTTGGAGTCAGTGGTTTCAATACATCAATCAAATCAAAAGTTGTACATATATCATTTTTTTTTCTAGAGTCAAGAATATTCTGTGTAATTTTTTTTGCACTTCTTAATTCACCATATCTTCTGAATATTTGATTTAATGATTTCTCATCATAAGAATTAATTACCTTATGAGCATCTAAACTTTGACTTTTATTCATCCGCATATCTAATCTGCCAGATTTTCGAATTGAAAACCCCCTTAATTGTTGATCGAATTGATGTGATGAAACACCCAAATCAGCAAGTATCCCGTCTACAGAATCAATTTGATAATATTTTAAATATTGTGTTAAGAAAGAAAAATTTGCGACTATTAATTCAAAACGACTATCGTCTATTTTGTTTATAGCAGAGTCTGGATCTTGATCAAAGCCAAATAATTTTCCATCTTTATTTAACTTTTTTAAAATTTCTCTTGAATGCCCTCCACCCCCATATGTAGCATCAACATATACACCACTTGGATAAATTTTTAGTCCTCTTAATACCTCTTCAGTTAAAACTGATTTATGATATACTTCCATAATTTTTGTCACCCATTACTTCTTCGGCTAATGCTCCAAAATTCAAAGTAGCCTCATTAATTACTTTTTCGTATGTAGATTTATTCCAAATTTCTAGAATATTGACTGATGACGATACTACAATTTCTTTATCTATGGAAGCATATTTTATTAAATCTTTAGAGATTAGGAATCGTCCAGAATTATCCATTTCAACTGATTTAACACCAGCAGTAAACCGACGTATAAAGTCGTTATTTTTCTTGTTGAACCTATTTAAGCTATTTAACTTGTCCATAAGTTTAGCCCACTCACTCAAAGGATACATTTCAATGCAATGGTTAAATACTGATCGTTTCAAAACAAAACCTTCATTAATTAATTTTGAAAGTTGCTTTTTTAAAGCAATCGGCATCATTACCCGACCTTTAGTATCAACTTTACATTCGTATGTACCGATAAGATGTTCCACTCAACATTATGATTTATATCAAATATAAATTTAATTTACCACATTTTACCACATTTCACCACATTGTTAATAAGTTTTGACACTTTTCAATCATATCCATCATACTTTTTGGCTTGAAATAAAAAGTATTAGCTATGTTGTAAATGTCTATATTTGAATTTAAATTTTGTAGGATTAAGGGATAATGAATAACATAATTCAAAAACATAAATTCCGTTACGTGGAATCTGGTGCTGGACAACCGATCATTATTCTTCACGGCTTAATGGGTGGATTGAGTAATTTTTCGGGTGTGATGAATCACTTCCCAGGTAAAAAATATCATGTAATTATACCAGAACTTCCAGTTTATTCACTGCCAATTCTTGATACTTCCGTAAAATCACTTTCAAATTACCTTTACAAGTTTATATCATTTAGAAAGCTTAGTGATATTATTTTGCTCGGTAATTCCTTAGGAGGCCATGTAGGTCTTCTTTTTATAAAAAGCTATCCTAAGTTAGTAAAAGGTCTTGTTTTAACTGGTAGTTCAGGTTTGTATGAAAACAATATGGGTGATGGATACCCTAAACGAGGAGATTATGAGTATATTAAGAAGAAAAGTGAGGCTGTATTTTTTGATCCTAAAATAGCAAGCAAAGAAATTGTCGATAGAGTATTTGAATCAGTCAATGATAGAAATAAGTTGTTACGAACTTTAGCACTCGCGAAAAGCGCAATTAGACATAATATGGCAAATGAATTACCAAAAATAAAAACTCCTACTGCAATAATCTGGGGTAAACAGGATACAGTAACACCTCCTAATGTAGCTAAAGAATTTCATGAACTGCTTCCTAATTCAAATTTGTATTGGATTGATAAATGTGGACACGCCCCTATGATGGAACATCCACAAAAATTTAATACAATTTTAGAGAATTGGCTTGAGGCTAGAAATTTCTGAAAAAACATGCAAGTCAAATCAAGTCGCTTTATTATTAGTAACACAGATGTAGAAATGTGCCCAAAAAATGATTTGCCAGAATACGCTTTCATTGGAAGATCTAATGTTGGTAAATCATCGTTAATAAATTCGATTTGTAATAAAAAAAAATTAGCCAAAACATCTTCCACTCCTGGAAAAACAATCTTAATTAATCATTATCTTATCAATGAAAGTTGGTACTTAGTTGATCTGCCTGGTTATGGATTTTCTAGATTATCTAAAATTCAAAAAAATAAAATTGAAGCACTCATAAAAAACTATTTTAAAAAAAGAAAACAATTAATAAATGCTTTTTTATTGATTGACATTCGTCATCAGCCACAAAACTTTGATCTTGAATTTATGTTATGGCTAAATAAAAATTTGATTTCTTTTTCAATAATTTTTACGAAGTCTGATAAACTGAAAATTAATGTAATTGAAAAAAATATTCTTGAATACAAAAACACAATGTGCCAGAATAATTGGGAATCTATCCCTCCCATTTTTGTGTCATCTTCAAAAAAAAACACAGGGAAAGAAAAAGTTTTAGGCTATATTAAAATCCTTAACTCTGAATTTTATAAGTATAAGAAAAATTAATTTTTTTTTAACTTAAAAGCTTCTGCATAATAATCGCAGAAGTCTCTAATTGTTTGGGTCATCTTCTCGTCATTAGTCGCTTTATAAAATGTATCACTCATTGACACAAAAGTCTGATGAAAAAATAATTTCATCTGATCCAATGGCATATCTTTAACCCATAAATCCATTTTAAGCGTTTCTTGATTTTCTGAATCCCAAAATGAAAGTAATATAGCCTTAGATTCCATTTTTGAAATACCACCATCTTTAGCTGACCAACTTATTTTTTCTGGTACTTTATTTTCATCTAAATTAACATCAATTGTAATTTGAGTTTTTTTGTTTGTTGTCATTATTGTTTTGGTTTGTATTTTGAAAGATTAAAAAGTTCTTGTGAAGAAAGATTTAGAAGTTCTATTATTTTTGTCTCTGGGTTTTGCTTGCAATAGCTTCTGACTATTTGCCAACCTAGCCAAACACCTATTTTCCCTGGAGATTCATTATCAATTTGCAAATAAAATTTAGAAAATGGTGCCGGCTCTAAGAAACGTCCCACTAAATCAGAATCCGTTTTAAATAAAATTTGTTTTTCTACAAAATACTGCCAAATTAAACGTTCATTTTCTTGTGCCCATTTTATTTCTTCTTCAGTGTAAGCAATTTTTATATTATCCTTTAAATGCGGTAGAAATATATCTTTCAAATACATTTTTTTACCCTCATACAATATTTTTGCAAGAAAAGTTCTTTCATTTGGAGGAGGGAAACTATACATTGCAAATTTATCTAAAATTTGGGATGTAATATATTTTCTATCTAATTCTTTCTTAATATAACTTGGAATGCCTTCATAAAGAATATGATTGGGACCCAAGAAAGTATCTAGAGAAATCAAAAGTATACTGTCAGCAAACACAGTCTTTAATTGATAGTCAACATTATTAGTTAAAAATATAACTCTTGATAGATTAATTTCAGGAAATTGAAATTTTATTCTTTCAAATAAATCTGTTATATCACTTTCAACATCCAATAAATCTGGAAACTCATTTTGAACAGCATTTTGGAGAATTAATTGTAAACTATCTTTTTGTCTATTTTCCCAGATACTATCCGAAAATTGTTTTGGAAATAAAAAAGAATAATCTTTTTTTAATTTTGGAATCACACTTGGTGGTTGATTATAAAACTTTAAATCAAAGCGTTCAAAACTCAATGAAATTGGTTTTCTTTTTTCATTATTATTTCGATTATTACATGAATAAAAAAAAATAAATAAAACAAAAATAATATGGTAGAAGTGAGAAAAAGAAAAAAAAACTTTAAGTACCGTTTTAAGATTTGCTATCATATTTACAAAAATGTAATTTTGTGCAAATTTAATTTTTTAACAATAAAAAAATGAAATCAGGAGAAAAAGTAGAAAGACATATTATAAAATGGTTAAAGGATTATTTAAATAAATCTAAAATGCAAGGCTTCGTTGTAGGTGTTTCTGGAGGAATTGACTCTGCAGTAACCTCTACACTTTGTGCAAAAACAGGTTTTAAATTACTTTGTTTAGAAATGCCAATTAAGCAACAATCATCACAAGATTCTAGAGCTTCTGATCATATAAACTGGTTAAAAAAGAATTTCAAAAATGTATCGTCATCAAGAATATCTCTTGATAAAGTCTTCTCCTCTTTTATAAAAATAATTCCTAAGACAGAAAATCATGATGCGCAATTTCATAGCTTGGCCAATACCCGTGCTAGGCTAAGGATGACAAGTTTATATTATTTTGCTGCACTAAATAATTATTTAGTTACAGGGACAGGAAACAAAGTTGAGGACTTTGGAGTTGGATTTTATACAAAATATGGGGATGGAGGTGTTGACATTAGCCCTATAGCTGATTTAAATAAAACTCAGGTTTTTTCATTGGCAGAACATTTAAAAATACTAGATTCAATACAAAAAGCTGCACCGACCGACGGTCTATGGGAAGATAATCGAACTGATGAAGAACAAATAGGAGCCAGTTATGCTGAACTTGAGTGGGCTATGGAAGCTCATAAGAATAAGTTATCCAAATCTAATTTTACAGCACGAGAAACAGAAGTATTCGATATATATCTAAATTTCAATAAGAAAAATCAACACAAAATGAATCCAATTCCGGTATGTTTTATACCAAAAAACTTTATTTGAAATTTGAGTAATAATTAAATAAAATTTTTAAAAGTTGTTCAAGTTGACCCTTATTAAGTGGTTTTGAGGGTATTTAAAACTTATTGCTATAAAAATAAATTCATCAAATTAATACGATCTTTCTAAGGGAAAAATTAACGATAATTTAGAAACAACATTTTATAGTACTCTATTTAATTTTCGCGAAAGTAATTTTTTTAAGTTTTGATACTGAATTACTTCTTCCAAAAATTCCACTTCATTGTAATTGCCCCCTTGATTTTCCGCCATTTTTACAATATTTTGAATTTTTTGGTCAACGAGATGTCTCCTAAAAGTTAAAATGGTTTCACTCACAAGCTGACCTACAACACTTTTTCGATCTTTTACAAATATATTTTTCTTTTCCCAAGCGTGAAGCTGATGTTCTTCGTCAGATAATAATATGTCTGTGAGTAATTTTACTGTATTAATATCTTTTTGTTGAACTATTTTTTCAGTTCTAATTTTACCCTCTCTTTGATAAGAGTCTATTATCTGTGTATACAAAGATTGATATTCAGGTTGAATCATTTCTATCTCATCCTGCTGTAAATCTAAAAATACTTTCTCATAAACTTTTGATTGCACTACTTTAGATTCTTCAACTAAATTTCCGTCTGAGTCAGAGAAAATAAGAACTTCATCAAAAAAAGCCTCGTAACTTCCATAATGAACAAGTATACTTAAAATCTGTTTCTCAAGATTTAAAATAGGATTATATAAATTTGATTTTCTTTTTTTTTCAGTTGCAAATGTATTGTTTTTGGTCTCGGGAATCATCATTTTATTTTTGCCCAGCTTATTTTTTTTGCTTTTTTCTTGGGCAAGTGCATCAAACAAAACTTGTTCTGAAACTTCCATTGCAAGAGCACATTCTTTTATGTAAATCTCTTGTTTAATCGCATCAGGTATTTTAGATATACTAGAAACAATATCTCGAACAGTCTGCGCTTTTTTAATTGGATCACCGTCAGAATCTTTAAGAAGAAGTTCTATTTTAAATTGAATAAAGTCATTTGCTTGTTCTGAAAGGTATGTTTTTACTTTTTCAAGTTCGTTGCTTTTAACAAAGCTATCTGGGTCTTCTCCACTAGGGAAAAAACAAACTCTTACATTCATGCCTTCCTGTAAAACTAAATTTATTCCTCTTAATGCTGCCCTTTGCCCTGCTAAATCACCATCAAATAAAATAATTATATTAGAAGTTAATCTTCTTATCAATCTAATTTGCTCAAGGGTAAGTGAGGTTCCAGATGAAGAGACCACATTTTCAATTCCCTTTTGATACATTTGAATAACATCAGTGTATCCTTCAACTAGATAGCATGAATCTTCCCTTGCTATTGCTTTTTTTGCCTCATGTAAACCATATAAAACTTCTCCTTTGCTGTATGCATCACTTTCTGGTGAATTAATGTATTTGGCTACTTTAGTGTCAGAAATAAGTGTTCTTCCTCCAAATCCAAGAATTCTTCCTGCCATGCTCTTAATTGGAAAAACAACTCTACCTCTGAAGCGGTCAATATATTCTTTATCATTTTTAATAACTAAGCCTGTTTCCAATAGGTATTTATTATCATAGCCATAACCCAATGACTCACTGTACAAATTGTCAAATTTTTTTAGTGAATATCCCAATCCAAAAAAACGTATTGTATTTTCTTCAAATCCTCTTTCCTTAAAATAACTTAGACCAATTGACTTGCCTTCAGATGATTCCCACAAATTTTTTGAAAAGTTTTCTTGGGCAAATTGATTAACCAAATAGAGACTTTCTAAATGATTCCGTTTTTCTTTTTCCTCTTCATTAGTTGATGTTTCCTCAATTTCAATATTATACTTATTTGCCAAATATTTTATTGCCTCAGGATAGCTAAAATGTTCATGCTCCATTAAAAATGCAACGATATTTCCACCTTTTCCGCTACTAAAATCCTTCCAAATTTGTTTGACTGGTGATACCATAAAACTTGGGGTGCGTTCCTGTGTGAAAGGACTTAGTCCTTTGAAATTTGCACCTGACTTTTTTAATGCAATAAAGTCTCCTACAACCTCTTCTACTCTAGCTGTTTGAAATACTTGATCTATTGTTTTTTTTGATATCAAATTGATCTTTTTATAAATTTATCAATTTATTACCAAACTTAAAGAAGAAAAAATTTGTTAAACGTTTCTCTCGATAACGTAGTTTAGCATTAGTTCAAGTGAATCACGATAATCATTCTTTGGAAATTCATGCAGAATTTTAATTGCATTTTGACGGTAAAAATTCATTTTTTTTTCAGCAAATTCTATACCCCCCTTTTTCCTTGACTAAATGAATTAGCTTATTAACTTTAATTTTATTTTTATTACTATTTTTTATAGTATTAATTATAAATCTTTTTTCTGATTTACTAGATTGATTTAAAACATGAATTAGTGGGAGAGTCATTTTCTTTTCTTTTATATCAATACCAATGGGTTTCCCAATTTTCTTTTTCCCATAGTCAAATAGATCATCTTTAATTTGAAATGCCATACCAATTAATTCACCTAATTTGTACATTTTCTGGACTTCTTTTTTATTACAGTTTACGGCCTTTGCACCAATCGCAAAACATGAAGCTAACAAAGTTGCAGTTTTTTTGACGTATAATTTCAAAATAGGTGTCTAATGTAATATCTAGTGATCTTGATTTTTCAATTTGCAATAATTCGCCTTGACTCATTTCTCTCACGGCTACTGATATAATTTTTAATATGTCAAAATCTTCGTTCTCGATAGACAACAATAACCCTTTTGACAAAAGATAGTCACCAACTAGTACCGCAATCTTATTTTTCCATAATGCATTTATTGAAAAAAAACCTCTTCGTTTGTAACTTTCATCAACCACATCGTCATGGACCAGAGTTGCAGTGTGAATCAATTCAATTACAGCTGCTCCCCTGTAAGTTCTCTCATTAACCTTACCATTTCCGAACATTTTAGATACTAGAAAAACAAACATAGGTCGCATTTGTTTACCCTTCCTATTTACAATAAAATGAGTTATTCTATTGAGTAACGAAACATTTGATGACATGGAATCTCTGAATTTCTTTTCAAAGACTTCCATCTCATCATAAATTGGTTTTTTGATTTTTTCAACAACTTTCATTTATATTGATATATTATTCACTGAGAATCATAAAATTCAAAAAAAGGTGTCAGTTTGAGATTAATTTATTTGCTAATTGACCGCATGCTGCATCTATATCTTTACCTCTAGATTTTCTGTATGTAACTTTTATATTAGAAAAGGTAAGAGCTTTAATATAAGCATTTATGATGTCTTGGCTAGCCTCACTTATTTTAAAATTATCTACAGGGTTATATTGAATTAAATTTACTTTAGAAGGAATTTTTTTGCAAAATTCAACTAAAGCCTTTATGTCAGTAACTTTGTCATTAATTCCTTCCCATACAATATACTCAATAGTTACAACACTTTTTGTCTTAGTATACCAATATAGAAGGGAATCTAGCAATTCGTCCAATTTAAATTTATTCGCAAAAGGCATAATCTTCTCTCTTGCATTCTGTATCGCACTGTGCAATGAAACAGCAAGTTTAAATTTTACCTTTTCATCAGCAATCTTCCTGATGATCTTGGGAATACCTGAGGTTGAGAGTGTAATTCTTCTTGGTGACATTCGTAATCCATCATTACTTGTCAATTTTTGAATTGCTTTTAAAACATTATTATAATTCATAAGAGGTTCACCCATCCCCATAAATACAATATTGGATATAGGTCTTTTAAAGTTCAATAAGCTTTCTTGATTCATCAAAAAAACTTGATCAAAAATTTCATCTATATTTAAATTACGCATCCGTTTTAAAATTGAAGTTGCACAGAAAACGCAATCTAAACTGCATCCAACTTGGGAAGAAATACATGCTGTTATTCTCTTTGAGGTAGGAATTAAGACCGATTCAACTGCTAAATTATCATGAAGAGCGATAGAATATTTTATAGTTTTATCGTTGCTGTATTGTTTATTATTTATTCTTACATACCTTATTTGAAAGTTTTTTCTCAATAATAATCTATGGGATAAAGACAGATTTGTCATTTCATCAAAATCATGAATTCCTTTTTCCCAAAGCCATTTATAAACCTGTGTTCCTTTATATGGTGAAATTTGATTTGAAAGAAAAAAGTTCTGTAATTCAAGTTTGCTAAGACTCCTAATGTCTTTTTTGAAATTTTTCACAAATAAAAATAAAATACGAAAATCTGATATTATAAGTTTACATTATAAACATTGCATCTCCATATGAATAGAAATTATATTTTTCTTTAATAGCAGTTTTATATGCATACTTTATAAAGTCTGCCCCGCCAAATGCAGATACCATCATCATTAGTGTAGATTTAGGTGTATGGAAGTTTGTAATCATGCTATTTGCAATAGAAAAATCATAGGGTGGAAAAATAAATTTATGAGTCCATCCTTCAAATTGATTTAACATTCCTGAAGAAGACACTGAACTTTCAAGGCCTCTCATGACTGTTGTTCCAACTGCACATATTTTTTTTCGTTTTAGTTTTGCTTTATTAACTTTTTCAACAGCTAAATTATCGATAATCAACTCTTCTGAATCCATTTTATGTTTAGATAAATCTTCTACTTCCACTGGGCTAAAAGTTCCTAATCCAACATGCAAAGTGAGTTCCGCAATGTTAATACCTTTTATCTCTAAACGTTTGAGTAAATGTTTTGAAAAATGAAGTCCAGCAGTTGGTGCCGCAACCGCACCTTCATGCTTTGCATAAATTGTTTGATAGCGTTCTTTGTCATCCTCTTCTAAGGGTCTTTTTATATATTTTGGTAGAGGTGTCTGACCTAGCTCCTTTAATTTTATTCTAAATTGTTCATAACTTCCATCAAAAAGAAAACGAAGAGTTCTTCCTCTTGAAGTAGTATTATCAATAACCTCAGCAACTAAACTGTCGTCATCTCCAAAATAAAGCTTATTACCAATTCTAATTTTTCTCGCTGGGTCAACTAATACATCCCAAAGTCTTTGTTCCTTATTCAATTCTCTAAGTAAAAAGACTTCAATTCGTGCTCCTGTTTTTTCTTTATTTCCAAAAAGACGAGCAGGAAAGACTTTGGTGTTATTTAAAACCATTACATCATCTTCATCAAAAAAGTTAATGATATCTTTAAATATATGGTGCTCAATTTTTTCTTCTTTTCTATTAAGGACCATTAATCTGCATTCTTCTCTGTCTTGAGAAGGCCTCTGTGCCAAAAGTTTATTGGGGAGTTCAAATTGAAAATCGGAAAGCTTCATTGGTTTTTTTGTCTGCAAATATACCACCTTGATTAAGACGTTGTCAAGTAAAATTGCAATTATCTATTTTTAACATCAAAATTTAATTGAATAAGATCGTTCCAAAAATCAGGATAAGATTTTGAAACAACTGATGCGTCTTGAATGGATAATGGAACTTTGAGTGATAATGGAGCAAAAGCCATTGCCATTCTGTGGTCATCATAAGTTGCAATAGAACAATTATTAATAAATGAGCTGTTGGATGACAAATAAAGACTTTTATCAGTAACTATAATATTAGCACCCAATTTTTTTAATTCAGTGTAAAGTGCAAAAAGTCTATCTGTTTCTTTTAATTTTAAAGTATGCAACCCAACTAATTCACATTCTATACCCAAACCAAAACAGGTTACGGTAATAGTCTGAGCTATGTCTGGTGAATTTGATAAATCGTAATATATTTTTTTGGGTAGTTTTGAATTCTCCTTTTTTAATAAAAGTTCATTACCGTTGAAAAAAGATGACACACCAAGTTTTTTGTAAATTTTTAATATAACAGAGTCTCCCTGTAAACTTTTTGGCTTAAAAGTTTTTAAAAAAATTTCAGACTCTTTAGAAAGTGCAACAATACTAAAAATGTATGATGCTGAACTCCAGTCTGACTCGACTGTTTGATCTATTTTTTTTGGGCTATTATTAAATTCAACCTTTATCGTTTGCCCTTCAAATTTTGCTTGTATTCCAAATCTTTCTAACAATAATAGAGTCATTTTTATATATGACTTTGAAGTAATTTCTCCAGTCAATTTCAGCTCAATACCCTTTTCCACAAATGGGCCAAGCATAATCAAAGCTGAAATAAATTGACTGCTTATATTCGCTGGAAGAGTTATTAAGCCACCCTCTAGCTTTTTTCCTCTAATTCGCAATGGAGGATAACCATTCTTTTTGTCATATCTAATATCAGCACCGATCGAATTTAAAGCGTCAACAAGTATTTTAATTGGTCTTTCTTGCATTCTTTTTGAGCCGGTAATTAAAACTTCTCGCCCATCAATTTGAGAAAAATAGGCAGTAAGAAAACGCATTGCAGTCCCGGCATGATTTACATTAATAATTTCATCCTTTGACCTGAGGGCGGCACTCATTAACTTGCTATCTTCAGAGTTGGATTTATTTTTTATTTTAAATCCTGGTATAAATGCTTGTAATAGCAATAATCTGTTTGTTTCGCTTTTTGAGCCGGTAATATTTAGTTTGCCTCTACATTCTTTGGTGATATGCTTAATATCAAGATGCATTGATGACCTATGATTTTAACTTTGGGTTGTTATGATGGCGTTGGTGGTCGCGTATTTTCTTTATGTTTAGTTTTTTTTCAAATGCCTCACTAAGATTTATTCCAGTTTGGTTAGCAAGACAAATTGCAACAAAAATTACATCTGCTAATTCCTCACCAAGATCTTTATTTTTATCTGATTTTTTATGAGATTGTTCCCCATATTGTCTTGAAATTATTCGTGCAACTTCACCAACCTCCTCAGTAAGTTGAGCCATATTTGTTAATTCAGAAAAATATCTTACCCCATGGGATTTGATCCAATCATCAACTTGTTTTTGAGCACCAGTTAAATCCATTATCAAAAATAAGCATTATAGTTGGCATTCTACAAATAATATATTTCATTCAAATATTTGTTTAATGTCTTTTAAAGAATATTTGATAGCACAACTCTTATGTTCAGGTTCATTGTGTGAATTAAAATGTAATGCTTGCATTCCCAGTTTCAATGCTCCTTTAACATCAGCTTCAAAACTATCACCTATCATTAGTGAAGAATAAGGAGTGGAGCCAACAGTATTCATTGCTGTTTCAAAAATTTTGGGATGCGGTTTTTTGAAACCAACTTTTTCTGCTGTAAATATGAAATTGAAGTAAGGCTTAAGTCCAGAATTTTTTATTTTAAAATTCTGGACTTTATGAAATCCATTAGTTATTATATGTAATCCGTAATTTTTCTTAAGATGTTTTAACAAATCATTTGCCCCGTCAAATAAATTAGTAAACTTGGATAGGTTTTCAATGTACAGGTTTGATATCTGGTTTAACTTTTTCTCTTTAATATGAATATTCATAGAATTGAAAGTTTGAACTAATCTTTGTAATCGCAATTCTTTTTCACTTATTTTATTTTCTCTATATAACTTCCAACAGCTTTGATTAATCGGATTATAATAAGCTAGAAAATCTTCAACTTCTACTTTACAATTTAATTTACTGAAAATTAATTCAAATGTGAGTGCTGAATTTTTTTCAAAATCCCACAGAGTATGATCTAAATCAAAAAAAATATCTGTAATTCGATTTACATTAATCACTAATAAAATCTAATATACATTTTTGTAAGTTATTATTTTTCAAATTGGGATCCAAAAAACCATTTGTTAAAACTATAGTGAGAATTGAGGATTTCAATGGAAGCATTTCATAAGCTGCTCTCAATTTTTCAAAAGGAAAAGGATTGTTCATTTTTTTTAAGGACTCTTCTGTAGCAAAAATAGGTGTTAATTTTAATGAAAGTTGAAATTCTCTCGAAACATCATAAAAATAATATGGGGTCGCAGTACCAGCACGAAAACCAACTCGATCCAAATAGCCCATGCTGTAGTCATTTTTAAATTCATTTTCATAGAGCATTTCATAATCCTTTCTTAAGTTGACAATACCGTTACTTAGTCGGACATCAAATATTGTTCTGTTGGTCAATTTTTGGAAATCATTTTTTTCTCTTAGGATTTGTTTTTTTGAATCAATTTGAGCTTTAACTGAAGTAAGTAGACCTAAAGAAAAAAAATCACCTGTTTTTTTAATAATTTTTCTAAATCTATGATTAAAAATTGAAGTCGTAACTTGATAGGATGAGCTTTGAGAAAAAAGAAAGAATACTTGGGGTTTAATTGAACTCTTATTAAACCACTCTTTCCAAAAGTCAAAAGTGTCAAATGGATCATTTTTTAATCGGATCAATACTAAAATTTGGATAATTAATTGTTTAAAATTTAGCTTCCATGTAGAAAAAATAAAGTCCTCTAAATTTTCTAGAAATGAACGATTAGAGTATCTAAATGCCAGAGGGACTTCTAATAAAATCTTTCTAGATGCCTTGTGGTCTTTTCTCTTCACTATTTGATGGAAATTTGAAACTAATTGTTTTTGAAACTTAGATACCCATAAATCAATAATTGGTAATTCTAAAAAATCAAATTTCGTTGAAATACTTTGAGATGAATCAAAATTCCCCGAATTTGTTTTTAAATATGGCATAAACTCTTCGTAACGGCTCAGAAGAAAAAAACTAGCAGCAAATATGTCAAAAGGACAATTATATTTTGCATTTGTAAAAAAAAAGATTGGAAGTTCATCCCAAAAATCAAGTTTTAATTTTTGTGCTATTATTCCCTGCTCAAAAAGTAACGAATGTGATTTTATAAAAAATTCATCCCCTAAGGGTTTATGTGAATAACTAAGTTTTGGTCCAGAATACTCAACAAAAATTTCAACATCATTAGTTATATCTAAATTGATCATGAGCATGTTTTCAAATATGTGTTTGAAAATATATCTTATCCGAGGAGTAATTTTATGAGTGTAAACTAGAAACATTTAAAACCTTTAAATAATCTTAAAAAATAAAACGGTAAAAGTAATTTTTAAAAAAATTAAAATTTCTTAATATGTGATTTAATTATTTCCCAATCTATGCCACCAAAATTCCCAGAGCTCATAAAAACTAGAACATGTTTAACATAATTTTTTTCAATTAAATAATTCATTAGAGCATTTTTATCGGTGAATAATTTTAGAGTTGAGTGCTCGAAAGCCTTTTTGATATAATCCTCCGAAATTGGTATTCTGCTTTTATTTTTTAAAACAACCGGATCATAAAAAATAATTGAATTACTTGTTTTTTTTAACGTATCAGCGTATTGATTTAGGAACTCCAAATCTAAACTACTAAATGTGTGCAGCTCAAGGCAAAATGTAATTTCAAAATCAAAAAACTGTATATCAACTGCGTCCACTGTCGCTTTTACTTTACTCGGAGCATGAGCAAAGTCTTTAAAAAGAAGTGAAGTTTTACCTTTTACTAGGCATTCTAAACGCTTTGAGGCTCCCCTAAAAGTAGGAATAGCTTCATAAAAATCAGAAGAATTTACACCCATCATTTGTGCAACCCACATAGCTCCAGATAGATTTGATAGGTTATGATTCCCGAAAATAGATAAAGGTATTTTTCCTTCTGATGTCTCGAGATAAGTTATACCCTTATCGATTAAAAAATTAGAAATTCTGTATGGAATTTTTTTAATGAGACTTGAATTTTTTTCAACCAGTTCTTTAAGTAATTTATCTTGCTCATTAAAAATTAAAACACCACCTGGTCGAATCGATGAAATGAAGCTATTAAATTGTTCTATATATTCATCAAATACTGGGTACACATTAACGTGGTCCCAGGCAATCCCACTTATTAATGCTATTTCAGGTTTATACCACAAAAATTTTGGCTTAGTGTCAATAGGTGAAGACAAATATTCGTCTCCTTCAATCAAAATGAAATTATTTTTTTCTGAAATTTCAAATGTTTCATTAGTATTTATTTGAGGTGCACCAACCATGAAATCTATATCAACACCATGATATTTTAGAACATGTATAATCATTGATGTAATAGTTGTCTTTCCATGACTACCTGCTATAACTACTTTTGTTTTATTCTTTGAAATTTCTGATAAAAACTCGGGATAAGATTGAATATTTAATCCTATATTTTGAGCTTTTAATAATTCAGGATTATCTTTTTTAGAATGCATTCCTAAAATCACAATGTCGATTTCTAAATTTATTTTCTTAGGAAACCAACCCAAACGTGATGGTAGTAATCCAGCATTTTTTAAATTACTTTTCGATGGCTCAAAAATTGAATCATCACTTCCACTAACTTTATGTCCAAGACGATCCATTGCTATAGCCAAACTATGCATTGCACTTCCACCTATTGCTATAAAATGTAAATTCATTGTTGGATCAATCCATTAATTAAATTGGAAATTGAAGGATAGTCATTTTCATATGGTTTGACTTTGGAAATAAAAATTTTCATTCGTGATATATCACCTTTCATTTTTTCTAATTTAGCAATATGGTAATAAACCCAAGGTAAGGGAATTGAATCCCGAAGAATATGTCTTTCTTCATAAAATGAAAGTGCACAAATACCCCACTCTGGTTCTAATTGATAGTCAGATGCAATTCTACCTATATCATAGGCTAAATTTCTTCTGTTCCTTTTTAAATAACCTAAAAAAGAATCCGAACAACTGTTAAAGGTTGATAACAAATTATGAAATAATTTATTGTAAGTTTTAGCTGCTTCTTCAATATCATTCGTTTTTTCATAAAAAAGCCCCTCAGCGACTAGACCTTCTATTGGATTTAATTCTTTGATTCTGTTAATGTAACTTTTTGCTTCATCAATGCTTCCGCCAAAAATTGATGGTATTGAAACGAGAACATCAACTTGAGCGATTAAAAAAAGTATATTTTTTGGTTCGAGATTAACGGCTTGCTGAAATGCTCTCTTCATGATTTTGAGATACTTTGTAGATGAAAATATTGATACCTCTAGCGATCTAAATCCTGAAGCAGCACCAAGTAAAAAAAAGTATTTTGAGTTTGGTTTGATCTTTAAACTCATTTGCAAAAATTTTATTGAATTTTCCCAATCTTTGTGAGTAAAAGATAGTTGTGCAATAGAATCTATTAGCTTTTTATCTTTTGTTTTGTTATAAGACGTTTTTAAATTATTTAGTGTTTTCTGATAATTAAGATCTGATTTAAATGAATAAAACACTTTGGGTGTTGAGTCTTGGGATCGCGCAAAACTCACAAAAAAAAGAAATAAAAAAACTTTAATATTAATATCCATATTACTTATTTAACACTTTCCAAAGGAGGTCTTTCAATTCATTCAAATTATGTCGTGTAATACTTGAAACAATTAGATAAGGAATATCTTTAAATATTGATTTCATTTCCTCAGTATACTCCTTTTCTAATTCTAAATCGAGAAGGTCGGACTTTGAAAGAATAACGACATAATCTTTGTCTAGCAATTCTAGATTATAAGTCTTAAGCTCATTTAAAAGAATATTATATTCTTCTTTAAGATTTTTTGTATCTGAGGGGATGACAAAAAGTAAAATAGAATTTCTCTCAATATGCCTTAGGAAATAATGCCCCAAACCTCTCCCGCTAGAAGCCCCTTTTATAATTCCTGGAATATCAGCAATTACGAAAGATTGAAAATCATAATTTTGAACAATACCCAGATTTGGTTTCAGCGTAGTAAATTCATAGTCTGCAATTTTTGGTTTGGCAGAAGTTAAAGATGCAAGAAGTGTAGATTTCCCTGCATTTGGTAAACCCACCAAACCTACATCAGCAAGTAATTTTAATTCTAAAGTAATCTGCAAACTCTTGCCTCCCATACCAGGTTGTGCATATCGTGGTGTTTGTCTTACAGAAGACTTATAATGCCAATTTCCTTGTCCTCCCAGACCACCTTCAAGAAGAATCTTTTCTTGGTTATTATCAGTTATTTCGAAAATGATTTTATTTGTTTTTGTATCTCTCACAACAGTTCCTAGTGGAACTTCAATAATGCAATCATCTCCTTGTGACCCACTTTTTCGATTTTTGCTACCATGTTCTCCATTACCTGCTGAAAAATGTTTTTTTAAATTTATATTTATAGAGAGTCCACATTTGATGGTTAGCACGAATTATAATGTGACCTCCACGGCCACCATCTCCTCCATCTGGCCCTCCTTTATCGATATATTTTTCTCTATGAAGATGAATTGAACCTTTGCCTCCATTTCCTGAGCAAACAAATAGCTTTACATAATCAACAAAATTACCCTCAGTCATTTTTAGATTTATAAACTGTCTATAACCTCAACTAAACGATTGGTTATAATATCTATACTGCCAATACCACTTACAGTATAAAATTTGTTTTGGTCATTATAATATGCCTTTAATGGAGCTGTTTTCTCATTGTATTCTTTGAAACGATTTATAATTTTTGATTCATTTTGATCATCAATTCTTCCACTTGATTTGCCACGCTCTAATAGTCTTTTTATTAAAACATTATCTTTGGCTTCCAATGAAATTGTTGCACTAATTTCCATTTTGTTTTTGTCTAAAAAATTATCTAATGCTTCAGCTTGGGATTTAGTCCTAGGAAATCCATCGAATAGAAATCCTTTTGCATTTGTATTTCTCTTTACTTCTTCTTCTAACATTTTAATTGTTACCTTATCGGGAACCAAATCCCCTTTATCCATAAATGATTTTGCCAGTTTCCCTAATTCAGTTTTATTTTTAATATTATAACGAAATAAATCTCCAGTAGAAATGTGGATTAGACTGTATTTTTTTTTTAGAAAATTAGCTTGAGTCCCTTTTCCGGCTCCAGGCTTACCAAATAAAACTATATTGATCATAAAGACAATTTTGTTTAAATATACCTATTTTGCATGGCTTTTTTCCTATCCAAAAAACTTATCCGTATTTTTGACAAAAGTAGATGATGAGTTTCTTTTCAGGAAAGCAAAAAATTGGAATTTTGGGAGGTGGACAGTTGGGTAAAATGCTACTTAATACCACAACGAAATGGGATATATATACAAAAGTAATGGACTTGAATATGGAAGCACCTTCTAAAACATCATGCAACGAGTTTGTTAAAGGAGATTTAATGGACTATCAGGATGTATTCAGATTCGGTAAAAGTGTTGATATTCTTACAATCGAAATAGAAAATGTAAATACTCATGCACTAAGTGATTTAGAAAAAGAGGGAATAAAAGTATATCCTCAACCAAACATAATTAAAACTATACAGAATAAGTGTAGCCAAAAGAAATTTTACAAAAAAAATAAAATTCCAACTGCTCAGTTTAAATTATTTGATTCAAAAGAAAAATTAAAAGATGAAGTTGCTCGTGGTCTTGTTTCTTTTCCATTTGTTTGGAAATCTGAATCAATGGGATATGATGGATTTGGAGTAAAAATTGTTAGGTCAAATCAAGACCTTGAGGAAGTAAGCCCAGGAGCCTGTCTTGCTGAAGAGTTAGTAAATATTGACAAAGAGTTAGGAATTATTGTATGTAGAAGTCCCAAGGGTGAAACTAAATTTTATCCATCTGTTGAAATGGAATTTCATCCTCAAGCAAATCAAGTAGAATATGTTTTGAGCCCAGCTCGAATATCAAAAAGCATATCTAAAAAAGCTGAAAAAATCGCACTTGCTGTTTCCAAGTCATTTAATCATGTAGGTTTACTAGCTGTTGAGTTATTTCTAACTTCAGATGGAGACATATTAGTAAATGAAGTGGCTCCAAGACCCCACAACAGTGGTCACTATACTATTGAAGCAGCATACACATCTCAGTTTGAACAACACATAAGAGCAATTCTTGACTTACCACTTGGAGAAACTTCGAACAAAGTAGCTGGTGTAATGGTTAATTTGGTTGGAAAAGAGGGTTATTCTGGATTAGTGAAATTCAAAAATATTGAACACATTTTAGCTATTGAAGGTGTAAATCCGCACATTTATGGTAAGAAAAAAACACGTCCCTACAGAAAAATGGGACATATAACGGTTATAAATAAAGATTTAAATACAGCACGTAAGATTGCGGAAGAAGTAAAACAGACAATTGAAGTAATTACAAAATGATATGACAAAAGTTAGTATAATTATGGGAAGTCAATCAGACCTACCTGTGATGAATGAAGCAATAGAAATTCTTAATGAATTCAAAATAAAAGTTGAAGTAGATATAGTCTCAGCCCATCGGACGCCTGAAAAAATGTCATTATTTGGAAGTGAGGCACACAAAAGGGGTATTAAAGTTATTATAGCTGGAGCTGGAGGTGCAGCACATTTACCTGGTATGATAGCATCCCTATCACCAGTTCCTGTTATTGGAGTACCAATTAAATCAAAAAATTCATTAGAAGGTTGGGACTCAATTCTATCAATATTGCAAATGCCTGGAGGTGTACCTGTAGCAACAGTTGCTTTAAATGGAGCTAAAAATGCTGGCATTCTTGCCGCACAAATACTAGGAATTGAAAATAAGGAAATTCAAAAGAAAATCTTAAAGTATAAAAACAGTTTGAAAGAAAAGGTTATTCAAAGTGGAAGAGAAATTAAAAACAATAACCTTGAGTAATCCTTTACTATCCCACTTCAAAACTGATTTTGAGTCAATCCCTTTCGATAAAATAAAATCGAAACATTTTATTCCAGCTATCAAAAAAGGTATAAACCTAGCTCTAGATAATATTAGCGTAATTTGTAACAATGCTGACAAACCAACTTTTGAAAATACAAATCTAGCATTAGAGTCATGCGGAAGTATTTTGGGCAGAAATAGCTCTATATTATTCAACTTGAACAGTGCAGAAACAACAGACGAAATTCAACTTATTACCAGTCAAGCTGCTCCGTTGTTAACTAAATTTCAAAATGATATTAATCTTAATGAAGTTTTATTTGATAAGATTCGCTATGTGTATGAAAATAACGACCAAAAAAATTTAAATTCTGAACAGAAAACTCTTCTGGAAAAACAATACAAGAGTTTTGTTAGAAATGGAGCATTACTTGGCAAGAGTGAGAAGAAAAAACTACGGATAATCGATGCTAAATTGGCTAAATTATCTTTGTCTTTTGGCCAAAATATTTTAGCAGAAACTCAAGCATATGAGCTCCATATTAAAGATGAAAAAAAACTTAGAGGTTTACCAGAGTCACTAGTTGAAATGACAAAATCAATAGCCGAAAAAAAAGGTAAAAAAGGATGGATTATTACTCTTGATTATCCTATATATATTCCTTTTATAACATATTCAGAGGAAAGAGAACTTAGAAAAGAAATTACTCTCGCTTTTGGGAAAAGAGGTTATCAAAAAAATAAAAACAATAATACTGAGATAATTATCGAAATCATTTCACTCAGAAAAGAAAGGGCAAAACTCTTGGGATACATTTCACATGCTGAGTTTATTTTAGAGGAAAGAATGGCTAGCTCTGTTTCAGAAGTAAAAAAATTTTTAGATGACTTAGCAATAAAAGCGTTCCCTGCCGCTGAAAAAGAATGGAAGGCTATGAATACTTTTGCTAAAAGCAAATTAAACTTAAAAAAACTTGAGAAATGGGATAGTGCTTTTGTAAGTGAAAAAATGAAAAAAGCTCTACTTGACTTAGATGAACTGGAATTAAAACCCTTTTTTTCTCTCGATAATGTTTTAAACGGACTTTTTAAAATTGTAAAAAAACTTTATGAGCTCGATTTTAATGAAAATTATGACATTCAAAGATATAACAATGAGGTTCGAGTTTTTGAAGTTTTTAAAAATGGTAAATTCTATGCCCTTCTTTATGCAGACTTTTTCCCAAGACCAGGAAAAAGGAGTGGAGCGTGGATGACGAGTTTTCGCTCTCAGAAAAGAAACCAAAGACCTCATGTTTCAATTGTTTGTAATTTTTCGAGACCTACAAAAACCAATCCTTCACTACTAACATTTCAAGAGGTTACTACTTTATTTCATGAATTCGGACATGCACTTCATGGAATTTTAGCGAATACAAGCTATGGTAGTTTAAGTGGTACAAATGTTTACTGGGATTTTGTAGAACTTCCAAGCCAAATAATGGAAAACTGGTGTTATGAAAAAGAAGCACTTTTAATTTATGCAAAACATTACAAGACCGGAAAAGCACTGCCTCGAAAATTTATTGAAAAGATAAAAAAAATTAAAAATTTTCAACAAGGCCTACATACGCTACGCCAGCTAAGTTTGGGATATCTTGATATGTCCTACCACACAAAAATTTCTAACAAGATAAAAAATGTAAAAAAACATGAAAAAAGTGTTATTGAAAGATTTCAATTTACAAAAGATATTGATGAAAATTGTTTAAGTACTTCCTTTTCGCATATCTTCCAAGGAGGATATGCAGCAGGATATTATAGCTACAAATGGGCAGAAGTTATAGAAGCAGATGCATTTGAACTTTTTTTGGAAAATGGAATTTTTGACAAAAAAACCTCAGCTAAGTTTCACGATAATATACTTTCAAAAGGAGGAACTGAACACCCTATGGTTTTATATAAAAACTTTAGAGGTAAAGTGCCTAATTCATCAGCACTTTTGAAAAGAGCTGGATTGATTTAATATATTAGGATTTTATTCTTATTTGATAAAAAATATTAAAAGTTAATTATTATTAAATATACTTTTTTCTACCAAGAAAGGTATCCTCCTTTAAGATCATATATTTCTTTAAAACCAAGTGAATCAAATATTATGGAAGCCTTAGCACTTCTTCCTCCTGCGGAACAGTAGAGAAGTACAGGTTTACTTTTATCAAGCTTTGAGATTTGTGATAGAAAATTCTTTGATTTAAAATTTATATTTTGTGCATTAGCAATAAAACCGTTGCTATATTCATTTGGAGTTCTTACGTCTATTAATTGTACCTCTTTATTTAACAATATTTGAAAATCTTTTTTTTCTACAATATGAATGTTAGATTTTTTTTGTGAGCAAGATAAAAAGATAAATATTATTAAGATTTTTTTCATTTTCTAGTTTATTAAATTATTTAGTTTACACTTTCTCCAATTCTATAATACAATGGAGGATATTTTAGATGATGATTAGTAATTTTTTGAAAAAAGTTAGCAAATTCAAGAATTTTTTCTTCCTGATACAAGTTGCCTAAAAAACTTATACTAGTAGGATGATTTTCAGAATCAAAACCTGTTGGTACACATACAACTGGATGGCCTGTTAAGTTTGTAATCATTAATTGGTTTCCACCTGAAGTTGGACTAATTAAGACGTCAATTTCTTTCATTATCGAATGCATCTCTTCAATTAATTTAGATCTAAATCTATTTGCTTGAATATATTCAACAGCGGGGATAAATCGCGATTGTCTTAGACTATTAGCTCTAGATTTCTGATTTTGTTGAACCATATTGTCTACTTTACCACTTCGCACCAATTCATCAAAATATGCTCCTGATTCAGATCTTAAGATTATATCAAAAACCTTAAAAGGGTAATCTTTTGGCAGATTTATTGGCAAGAGACTTATCCCCTTTTGTTTTAATAATTTAATTACATCGCGAATGTTGTCTCCACTATCAGTTGTATCTTTTTCAATTAAATCCTTCAAATATCCAATTTTATATTTCTCAGGCTTTGATTTAATATTAAAAAAATAAGAAGCATCAACAGAAGTTGGGTCCAAAGGATCTTTGCCATAGATAGCTTCAAAAACGATAGCACACCCTATGGCTGAGCGACACATTGGCCCAACCTTATCCATAGACCAAGAAAGGCTCATTATTCCATTTCTGCTTACTCTCCCATAAGTGGGTCTTAATCCAGTTATACCATTACGAGTGCTTGGTGAAACTATAGACCCAAGGGTCTCTGTTCCAATTGAAAATCCTACCAATCCAGCTGCAGTTGCTGATCCCGAACCAGCAGAGGAACCACTCGCACCTTGTTTAGGATCCCAAGGATTTCGTGTCATCCCTCCAAACCAAACATCTCCTCTTGCCAATGAACCAGAAACTAATTTAGCTACAAGTACAGCACCTGATCTCTCTAGCTCCCTAGCAATTGTTGCAGTTTTATTAATTCTTTGATTTTTATACGGATAAGCGCCCCAGGTTGTAGGATAACCCTCAACTGAAATAAGATCCTTCAAGCCATAAGGTATTCCGTGTAATGGCCCCAATATAATTCCATTTTTAAGCAAACTGTCAGCCCTTTTTGCTTGCTTAAGAGCTAAGTCTTCCGTTAAATTTATTACACAAAAAAGAGAGGAGTTATGCTGCTTAAGTCGCTTTATGTATAGTTTAGTTAGTTCTAAGGACGTAATCTTTTTAGACTTAATTAGAGCATGAAGTTGTGGTAATGTATAAAACGCTATCTCATCTAAATTTTTTGGAAGTCTTAGTTTTTGAATATTACCAAAGTTCGATTTTATTTCTTTGTTTTTTGGTATATTAAATTTAATTGGATGCGGATTAAACAAAAGGCTAGGTATCTGATCGTAGCTTAATGAAAAATTTCTCATACTGTCATATCCAGCTCTGTTACGCTGCAAATATGGATATAAAGTATCCAACTCCTTTTTGTTGAAGTTAACACCTATTAAGGATTGACTTTTTCTGATATGCCTTTTAGAAAAGAATTTATCTCCTGCAGATTTACACGAAATAAAAATGAAGATTATAATTAATAGGTAACAAAGTTTTTGATTAAAAGAAAGCTTAAAAAACAATTATTTTCAGATTTTATATAGTCATATTAAAGTTAAGTAAATAGTAAATAATACTCCAAAAAATCGGTATTGATTCAACCCAAAAACTTGTTAAGTATTTTGAATGCTTAGGAGTGACCAAGCAAATTAAAAAGATTAATAATAAAAAACTAATAACTGAACTTAAACTAAAAGCAGAAAAAATTCCAAATGAAATAAATATAAAAATTAGATTTATTATCAAAAGAATATAGCCCAATAATTTTACATTATATATTCCTAAAATTTGAGCTACAGTTAAAGCATTAGGTTGATCCTGCTCTAAATCCCTAATTTCAAATGGTATCGTAGCAACGAAAATATAAATTCCTTGAATCATTAAAAGCTGAAAAAATAATTCGATATCAAATTTTTGTGCCATTGAAATTGGAACTCCAACAACAAGTGATAACCAGCCAACAACTACAAGAAAAATTTTAAACCCCTTAACATCTCTTAAATTTTTATTGTTCTTCAAAGGGATCGTATATAATAGTACTATAATAGCTCCAAAAAAAACAAAAATTTTTGTTGCAAATTTTAAGTTAAAAAATTGTTGAGCAGCTAACAAAATGCATCCTATCGATATAAATAAAATAAGTTTTAAGCGAAAATTTTTTTTTTATTTAAAAAGACAGGGAAAAACTTTATGAAATTGTACGAAAAACAGGCACAACAAAAAATAAATATTAACAATAGAGGAGTTGCATTCTTATAACTTAGAGCAATTGATAAGTAGGATAATGAAACTACTGATAAAGCTACGTGAATACTGGAGTTTATATAAAAATCAAAAAGCTTTTTTAGAAAATTTTTCACATGCAAATATCGAAACTTTCGAAAAAGTCAAATAATTTTTCATAAAATTTTTAAAATATGAAAAAATCCATCTTTAAAATGTTGCGTGGAAAATGTAAATTTACTATTGAAAAAGAAGATATATGAAAAGAGAAATGTTTGTAAATAGACATTTGGGTCCAGATGAAAATCAAATAAAAAAAATTCTATCTAAAATTGGAGTAAAATCAATTGAGAATTTACTCGATGAGACAATACCTTATTCAATACGCTTAAAAAAACCATTAGATTTACCAGAGGGAATAAGTGAAGCGGAATTTACAAAACACATTAATTCTTTAGGAAGAGATAATAAGGTATTTAAGACATATATTGGCTTGGGGTACCATGATACAGAGACTCCTGCAGTTATTCAGAGAAACATACTTGAAAATCCAAGCTGGTATAGTGCTTATACTCCATATCAGGCAGAAATTGCTCAAGGTAGATTAGAGGCTCTGTTTAATTTTCAAACTATTATTTGTGAATTAACCGGAATGGAACTTGCTAACGCATCGCTTTTAGATGAGAGTACTGCTGCAGCAGAAGCCATGACAATGCTTTTCGGGGCACAAACTAAAGAACAAAAAAAAACACGAGGCTTTTAAATTTTTTGTAGATGAAAACGTACTACCCCAGACACTTTCAGTTTTAAAAACAAGGAGTGCTCCATTAGGAATAAACCTTGTAGTTGGTGATGCTAATAAATTTGAATATGACTCTACTTTTTTTTGGCTCAATATTTCAATACCCTGGAGCAAAAGGCGAAATCCCAAATCTAAAGAGTTGGATTAACAATGCGAAAAATAGCCATGTTTGCTCAGTTGTTGCTGCTGATATTATGAGTCTTATACTGTTAGAAAGCCCTGGCAAGCTTGGTGCAGATGTTGTGGTAGGTACAACACAAAGGTTTGGGATCCCGATGGGTTATGGTGGTCCCCATGCAGCTTTTTTTGCAACTCATGATAAATACAAGCGCAATATACCTGGAAGAATTATAGGCAAAACAAAAGACCTTAATGAAAATCCAGCTTTACGCATGGCATTGCAAACTAGAGAACAACACATAAAAAGAGATCGTGCTACCTCAAATATATGCACTGCGCAAGTCCTTCTAGCTGTTATGGCAGGAATGTACGCCGTTTATCATGGTCCCAAAGGTTTATACAACATTTCTAACTCAATACATCAAAAGGCTGTTGATCTAAACTTAAAACTTTCCGAGCTAGGGTTTAAGCAAATAAATAAACATTTTTTTGACACACTACAAATTAATACAAACGTTCTAAAGATTAAAAAGCAAGCTGAGCTAAACAAGATCAACTTTTATTATCCAGACGGAAATACAATTTGTATTTCATTAAATGAAGCTGTCACAGATAAAGATATTGATAAAATAGTATCAATCTTTAAAAGTTCATCTAACTCAATTAAAAAGAATAGTGGATTAAAATCTAAAGAGGATTACATTCCAAAATCACTAATTAAGTCAGGGGAAATTTTAACACATAAAATTTTCAACAGTTATCACTCCGAAACTGCATTGATGAGATATATTAAATATTTAGAAAGAAAAGATTTAGCTCTAAATCATTCTATGATTTCGCTAGGTTCATGTACAATGAAATTGAATGCTGCTGCAGAAATGCTACCACTAAGTGATTCAAATTGGGGTAACATTCATCCATTTGTACCCTTAGATCAAGTTATCGGGTATGAGAAAATGCTCAATGAATTAAAATTACAATTAACCGAGATCACCGGTTTTGCGGACACATCTCTACAACCAAACTCAGGAGCACAAGGAGAATATGCAGGATTAATGGTTATTCGCGCTTATCATGAAAACCAAAACCAAAAAAAACGAAATATTTGTTTGATACCAGCTTCTGCTCACGGAACAAATCCAGCTTCTGCAGTTATGGCTGGTATGGAAGTGGTGGTAGTAAATACAGATTCAAAAGGAAATATTGATTGGAATGATATTAACGAAAAAGCACAAATTCACAAAGACAGATTGGCAGCTTTGATGATAACCTATCCAAGTACCCACGGAGTTTTTGAAACCAGAATCAAAGATATAACGCGGCTTATTCACGATTGCGGTGGTCAAGTATATATGGATGGAGCTAATATGAATGCACAAGTCGGTTTGACAAGCCCTGCTCAAATTGGAGCTGACGTTTGTCACTTAAATTTACATAAGACTTTTGCAATCCCACATGGTGGTGGTGGACCAGGAGTAGGCCCTATATCAGTTGCATCTCATCTGAAACCCTTTTTACCTGGAAATCCTATGGTAAAGACCGGAGGTTCAAATGCAATAACATCGATATCTGGAGCTCCATATGGATCTGCTTTAGCATGTCTCATTTCCTATGGGTACATTAAAATGCTGGGTGGTGTCGGACTTCGAAAAGCTACAGAAGTAGCAATTTTAAATGCAAACTATATTCAAAAACGCTTAGATGGAGCATATGATATTCTTTATTCAGGTGAAAAAGGCCGCTCTGCACACGAGCTAATTATCGACTGTAGGCCATTTAAAAATAAAGGAATTGAAGTGGTTGATATTGCAAAACGTTTAATGGATTATGGCTTTCATGCACCAACAGTCTCTTTTCCTGTGGCGGGAACTATGATGATAGAACCAACAGAAAGTGAAAATCTAGAAGAAATAGATCGCTTTTGTGACGCGATGATTTCTATTAGGATGGAAATTGCTTCAGGTAATGAAAATGATATTGCTATATTAAAAAATGCACCTCACACCCTTGAAATGCTTACTTCAGATGTTTGGGAATTTCCATATTCAAGGCAAAAAGCTGCATTTCCTCTAGAGTTTGTTTCTAAAAATAAATTTTGGCCCTCTGTTAGACGCGTTGATGAAGCTTATGGCGATCGTAATCTAGTTTGTACGTGCGACCCTATAGAGTCATATATAGGCGTCTCATTATCAGATATTTAAATTTTTATATAAAAATTTAATTTGGAACTTTAAAAGGCTTAGACTTCGTAGCACTTTTAAGACTTTATATATTTTGGCTCTTTATTAAATTACTTTCGTGTCACAATCATGAACATAAAAATTACAGGTACTGGCAGTGTAATCCCTTCAAAAGTAGAGCAAAATAATAGTTTTTCTAATCACCTATTTTTCGACAGTAATGGTGAATCAATAAAAAATCCAAACGAGGTCATTATTGAGAAGTTTAAGTCAATTACAGGTATAGAACAAAGGAGATATATTGAAGATAACCAAACTGTGACTGACATTGCCATTGAAGCAGCCAACAAATCAATTGATAATGCTAAAATTAATCGTGAATCAATTGATTATATAATAGTTGCGCATAATGTAGGTGACATAACTTTTGAATCAAATCAAATAGATACTCTCCCATGTCTTGCATCTAAGGTAAAAGCTGGATTAGAAATTAAAAATCCAAACTGTGTTGCTTATGATATTTTATTTGGTTGTCCTGGATGGGTTGAAGGTGTTATACAAGCAACAGCTTTTATTAAAGCCGGAATGGCTAAAAAATGTCTTGTAATAGGGGCAGACACTTTATCAAGGGTATTGGATCACACAGACAGAGACTCTATGATATATGCTGATGGAGCTGGAGCAACAATAATTGAAAAATCAAATGAGCAGGGAGGAATATTATCTCATAAAACAGTAACATATACAAGTGAAGGTGAAGTAGATTTTATATTTTACGGTACTGCAAATGATAAAGTTGGGAATTCAAAATATATAAAAATGCAAGGTAGAAAAGTTTATGAATTTGCCCTAAGTAAAGTCCCAATAGCTTTAAAAAGTTGTTTGGAATCATCAGGAAGACCATTAAGTGAACTTAAAAAAATATTTTTACACCAGGCAAACTTAAAAATGGACGAAGCTATAATTAAAAGATTTTATGGTCTTTATAACAAAGAAATGCCAGAAATGATATTGCCAATGAATATTCAAGAGTTTGGAAATAGTTCCGTAGCTACAGTTCCTACTTTATTCGATCTAGTAATAAATAAAAACTATTGCGGACATAGTTTAAGGAAAAATGATCTAATAATTTTTGCTTCTGTTGGTGCAGGAATGAACATAAACGCAATTACCTATCAAATGTAGTTAAGTGTTTAAATTCAATTTTTTAAATTTAAGTTTTTGCTTAAAATTACTAACTTTGATAGGGTATGAGGGTCATTTCAAACATAGGGAAATATTTCTTGATGCTACAAAATGTGTTTGGAAAATTCACTAAATGGAAAGTACTCAGACAACTTATATTTAAGGATATAGAATCTTTAATAATCGGATCACTAGGTATTGTTTCATTTATATCGTTTTTTGTTGGAGGTGTTGTTTCAATCCAAACAGCTTTAAATCTTGAAAATCCGTTTTTGCCAAAAAACTTAATCGGCTTTGCTACCCGGCAATCGATAATTTTAGAATTTGCTCCAACTTTTATTTCAATTATAATGGCTGGAAAAGTTGGTTCTTATATCACCTCAAGTATTGGAACAATGAGAGTAACAGAACAAATTGATGCACTTGAAGTAATGGGAATCAATACATATAACTACCTTATCTTTCCAAAAATTATCGCACTTTTACTTTATCCTTTGGTGATATGCATATCTATGTTCTTAGGAATTTTTGGTGGCTACATAGCTTGTGTTTATGGAGGATTTTCAAGCAGTGGTGAATTTATTCAAGGCATACAATTAGATTTTACTCCTTTCCATGTTACCTATGCATTCATAAAAACTGCTTTTTTTTCATTCATTTTAGCAACAATTCCTTCATTTCACGGATATTTTATGACTGGAGGAGCCTTAGAAGTTGGAAAGGCTAGTACAGTCTCATTTGTTTGGACTAGCGTAGTAATTATTTTACTTAATTACCTTATAACTCAGCTTTTATTAACATAAATGATAAAGGTAAAAAACATATCCAAAGAATTTGATAAATCACCTGTTCTTTCAGGGATATCAACAATCTTTGAAAAAGGTAAGACCAATTTAATAATTGGGCAAAGTGGATCTGGAAAAACAGTTTTCTTAAAATGTTTGTTGGGTCTTTTTGAAACTAACTCAGGTCAAATCTTTTTTGAAAACAGTCCAATAAATCTAATGAGTACAAAAGAACGTACTGTGCTTAGACAAGAGATAGGAATGGTTTTTCAGGGTAGTGCGCTGTTTGATTCAATGACAGTCGAGGAAAATATAATGTTTCCCATGCAAATGTTTACAAAAAAAGATGATGATGAAGTACGTGAGAGGGCAAATCAAGTAATTAAAAGAGTTAATTTAATTAATGCTAATGAAAAGTTTCCTGATGAAATATCTGGCGGAATGAAAAAAAGAGTTGCTATAGCAAGGTCAATCGTTATGAATCCAAAATATCTTTTTTGTGATGAGCCCAACTCAGGCTTGGATCCTAAAACAGCAATTCTTATAGACAATTTAATTCAAGAAATTACAGAAGAGTACAACATAACGACTGTAATTAATACTCATGACATGAATTCCGTAATGGAAATTGGAGAAAAAATAGTTTTTTTTACTTAATGGAAAAAAAGCTTGGGAGGGATCTAATAAAGATATTTTCAACACAGATAATGAAGCTGTTTCCAATTTTGTTTACTCTTCAGATTTGTTTAAAAAAGTGAGAAAAATGTATCTGAAAAAAAATAAGTCATAAACTTGGTATTACCTCTGCTTGAGGACTAAAAAGATAAATTCTATTAGAACTCACTTCTCTGCATTCATAAAGTTTTCGTCGCTTATTCAGTTTAATGAATTTTCTACCACCTTTTATTCTAAAGCTCTGACCTTTTTCAATTTCAAGAATGAGTGAGCCAATTTCATTTTTATCGTATTTTCTTAATGCCATAAAAAGATTTAAATCTCTATCTGTACTTGCTTTTGGGTTTTTTATATAATGTGCTAAAGATCTGCATATTTGGTCTGGGAAAATTTGGTTATTTAAAAATGGAAGTAATATTTTTCTGTATGCTAACTTCCATTCTTGGCCATGAGGTTTTGATATATTTGGGTACTTCTTGTAAACAATATAATGTGCTATTTCATGAAGTAAGGTGATCAAAAAGCGATATGGGTTTTTTGACTCATTTATTGTAATAAAAAAGTCGCCATTTGCTTTTTTTCTAAAGTCTCCATGTTTGGAAATCCTTTTTTTTGTAACTCTAACAATTACAGGTTCTAATTGTAAAAGATTAAGTACCTTTTTTTTTGATTTTTCTGGAATAAGTTGCAAAAAGTGTTCCATTAAACTCTTATGGTGTAGTTGAAGATACAGGTATGATTTTGCCATTAAAATATTTCTGCCCCTTTAAAGAAAAATCAAATACAAAATCAGCAATTTCTTTTGCTGATATTGGTGCTTTTAGACCAGGAAAAGCTTCTTCCAACATTTCAGTTTTGAACAGCTCCAAAAGCAAGAGCATTAAATGATGGCCCTTTTTCTTTGTATTCTTCAGCTAATAATTCAGTTAAAATATTAACAGCTCCCTTGCTACTACTGTAGGCAGTTAACCCAGTAAATTTTGTAGATCCATTTATTCCACCCATACTGGTTATATTAACAATATGTCCTTTGCGGTCAATCATCGGTAAAACTTTCCTTGTAATCAAAGACAAGCCAATAACATTTACTTGAAAAATATATTCAAACTCTTTTTTCGAAATTTTTTCAAAGGGTTTGTTTAAAAAAGCACCAGCATTATTTATAAGTGCATCTACCTTCACACCATCACTTTTAATTTCCGAAGAAAATTTATCAATTGAATCTTCATTAGCTAAATCAACTTGTCTTGGATATTTAAAGGAGTAATCTTTGAGTGCTTTTATATTTCTTGAAATAGAATAAACCCTGTGACCTTTTTTTTCTGCAATTTTTACAACTTCATTACCGATTCCTCTACTAGCACCTGTTACAATAATAGTTTTTGACATTTTAATTTATATAATGATAAACAAGAATACTACATTATAAAATCATTTTTAATGGATTTTCAATGTAATCTTTTAGTGTTTGTAAAAATTGAGCTCCCATAGCTCCATCAACAACTCTATGATCGCATGCTAAAGTTAGTTTTAATGTATTTCCTACAACTATTTTATCATCTTTAACTAAAGGTTTTTTAACTATTGCACCAACTGATAAAATTGCTCCATTAGGTTGATTGATGATAGATGTAAATTCTTGTATTCCAAACATTCCAAGATTGGAAATTGTAAATGTACTAGCGTCCATTTCTTCTGGTTTCAATTTTTTCCCCTTGGCACGTAAAGCAAAGTCCTTTACAATGGCTCCTATTTGAGGAAGATTTTGCTCATCAGCAAACTTAACAACTGGAACTAATAATCCTTCTTCAACAGCTACTGCAACACCTATATGGACGTGATGGTGTTGAGTTATTTTATCGTCTTCCCATTTAGCATTTACTTCAGGATGATGTTTTAATGAAAGTGCACAGGCTTTAATTATAATATCATTAAAAGATATTTTAGTATCAGGCAAAGAATTAAATTGATTTCTAAAAGAAATAGTATTATCCATATCAAATTCCACACCAAGATAATAGTGTGGTGCAGAAAACTTAGAGCTAGATAATCGCTTTGCGATTGTCTTCCTCATTTGGGAATTTGCAATCTCTGTTATAGATTCCTTACCTTTTGGTTCGTTAGGATTAAATACTTTACTTCCATAAGTTTCTAATTTAAAGTTGTCTATATCGCGTTTAATAATCCTTCCAAACTCTCCCGAACCTTTCACAGAGTTTAAATTAATTCCCTTTTCCTCAGCTAACTTTTTTGCCAGAGGAGAGGCGATAATTCTTTCATTTGAATTTATTTTGGTTTCAATCAATTGAGATTTAGATTCTTGCTCTACAGGTAAACTCTCTTCTGGCTTATCTTCAATTTCACTAGATATTGGTTGTGTCGCTTCACTTAATGAATTTTGATTCTTATTCAATGAAGAAATTATCTTTTTTATGTCAGTCCCTTTTTTTCCAACAATTGCTAACAGACTGTCAACTGCAGCTGACTGTCCTTCTTCAAGTCCAATGTGGAGAAGTTCGCCTTGATAAAATGATTCAAATTCCATTGTTGCCTTATCAGTTTCTATTTCAGCTAAAATGTCTCCCTCGTTAACCTTATCACCAACTTTTTTAAACCATTTCGCAACAGTTCCCTCTTCCATAGTATCACTCAACCTTGGCATATTTATAATTTCTACTTCGTCGGGTATAACAGTTTCGGAATCCTCTTCTGAAACAGTTTTTGTTATTTCAGAAATATTATCGTTTTCTTTTTTTTCACTAAAATCTCCATTAATTATATTAGAAATATTTTCTCCTTTTTCTCCAATTATTGCTAAAAGAGTATCCACTGGTGCCGTTCCACCCTCTTGAATTCCAATATGAAGTAATTCTCCCTCATTGAAAGATTCAAACTCCATTGTTGCTTTATCAGTTTCAATTTCAGCTAATATATCTCCCTCATTTATATGATCACCAACTTTTTTGAACCATTTTGCAACAGTACCTTCTTCCATAGTATCACTCAACCTTGGCATATTTATAATTTCAGCCATAAACTATAATTTATGTTTTATAAATGGATAATCGTTATCTTCATAAACAGCTTCATACATTAAACTCTTTTCTGGATAAGGAGAAGATTCAGCAAATTTTTCACACTCGCTGACATGTTCTTTAACACTAGCATCGATAGATTCTAACTGTTTTTGAGTCGCATATTTTTTTGTTAGAATAATCTCTTTTACTTGAGTTATTGGATCAATTTTTCTATACTCTTCTACCTCATCTTTAGTTCTATAATGTTGGGCATCAGACATTGAGTGTCCTCGATATCTATAAGTTTTCATTTCTAAAAATGAAGGCCCTCCACCTTTTCGAGCGAGATTAATTGCCTTGTCCATTGTTTTAGCTACAGCAACAGGATCCATTCCATCGCACGGTTCACAAGGCATATCATATCCCAAGCCTAGCTTCCAGATTTCTACATGCGAAGCTGTGCGTGCTACAGACGTTCCCATGGCGTATCCATTATTTTCCACAACAAAAACAACTGGAAGTTGCCAAAGTGTTGCCAGGTTTAAAGTCTCATGAAGAGATCCTTGCCTAACAGCTCCGTCACCCATAAAACAGAGAGTCACATTATCACGATTGAAATATTTATCACCAAAAGCCATTCCAGCACCTAGAGGAATCTGACCTCCAACGATTCCATGTCCTCCATGAAACTTGTGTTCTTTAGAAAAAATATGCATTGACCCACCAAGCCCTTGAGATGTGCCTGTAGCCTTACCATATAGTTCTGCCATTACATGCTTTGGATCAACCCCCATGCCAATAGGTTGGACATGATTTCGATACGCAGTTATCATTCGGTCTTTGCCTATTTCCATTGCGTGTAACGAGCCTGCTAGAACAGCTTCCTGCCCATTGTACAGGTGAAGAAAACCTCTTACCTTTTGTTGGATGTAAACTCCAGCAAGTTTATCCTCAAACTTCCTCCAAAAAAGCATGTTCTCATACCAATCTAAATAAGTTTGTTTTGTTATTTTCTTCATAAAATCCTAATAATAC
>CACERG010000017.1 GCA_902561795.1 uncultured Bacteroidota bacterium
CGACATTTCAAAGCCTGATAATTTGGATACACTTATCTATGAAGAAAAAGATGAAACATTTTCCGTATATATAAATGAGTCGAAATCTAAAGAGTATATTTTTTTATCATCTTATAGTACATTAACCTCAGAATATCAATTTATTAAATCATCTGAACCATTTTCTGATTTCAAATTAATTCAAAAAAGAACAAGAAATCTTGAATATTCTGTTTCACATTTTAAAGATAAATTTTACATAATGAATAATAAAGATGGAGCATATAACTATAAGATTTCCGAAACCTCGATTGATGATCCTTCAAGTGAAAATTGGATTGATATTTTGGAACATCGAGACCAGGTTTTGTTAGAAGATTTTGAGATTTTTAGTGATCACTGGGTGGTAACTGAACGTGAGAATGGTCTTACGAGAATAAAAGTAAAACGATGGGATGAAACAGAAGACTACTTTATACCAGTATCAGGCGAAACTTATTCATTATCAGGAGGCTTAAATCCAAACTTTGAAACTTCAAATTTTCGCTTTGTTTATACATCATTATCAACCCCAACAACAATTTTTGAATACGAAATGAATTCAAAAACAAAAAAAATGTTAAAGCAAAGATCAGTTCCTAATTCAAATTTTAAATCTGTTAATTATATTGAAAAACGACTATGGGCAGATAGTAGAGATGGAGAAAAAATCCCTATTTCTTTAGTTTATCATAAAGATACAGAGCTAGATTCTAACACTCCATTACTTCTTTACGCTTATGGCTCCTACGGTTATTCGATTGATCCTTATTTTTCTTCGAATCGTTTAAGTCTTCTCAACCGAGGTTTTATATATGCTATTGTTCATGTTCGGGGTGGACAATATCTGGGACGTGCCTGGTATGAAAAGGGTAAGTTATTAAATAAGAAAAATACATTTAATGATTTTATTGATTCTACTAAATTTTTGATTAATAGTGGAGTTTCTAGTTCTGATCATATGCATGCAATGGGCGGATCTGCAGGAGGATTATTAATGGGTGTAATATTAAATGAAGCACCTTTTTTATATAAAAGTGTGATAGCGTCTGTACCATTTGTAGATGTTATTACCACAATGCTTGACGAAAGTATTCCACTTACTACTGGTGAATATGATGAATGGGGAAATCCAAATAATGAAAAATATTACAATTATATAAAGTCTTATTCACCCTACGATAACATAAAAAAACAGGATTACCCCAATATTATGGTTACATCAGGTTATCATGATTCTCAGGTACAGTATTGGGAACCTACAAAATGGGTAGCAAAATTAAGGGACCATAAAACAGACTCTAACGTATTGTTTTTAACTACCAATATGGAAGCAGGCCATAGTGGACCTTCTGGAAGATTTAATTCCCTAAAAGAAGTTGCAAACGAGTATGCTTTTGTGTTACAATTAGAAGGGAAGGTGGACTAATTTTTTTTCATTAAATTTGCACAATTTTGTATTTGATTTAACTATGAATCATTCCGTGAATGCCTATCAAAATATTTTAGAATTGATAGGAGACACACCACTTATCAAGCTTAACCGAACAGTCAAGGATTTTCCTGGTCAATACTTTGCCAAGTTTGAAGCCTTTAACCCAGGTCATTCTAATAAAGATAGAATCGCTTATCATATTGTAAAAGAAGCTGAACGTAATGCCCTATTGAAAAAAGGTTCAACTATTATTGAAACTACATCAGGGAATACAGGATTTAGCCTTGCTATGGTTTCTATGATTAAAGGTTATAATTGTGTTTTAGCAGTAACTTCAAAATCATCTCAAGATAAAATTAACATGCTCAGTGCAATGGGTGCTGAAGTACACGTTTGCCCTGCGAATGTTCCAGCTGATGATCCTCGTTCTTATTATGAGGTAGCCAAAAGATTAAACAATGAAATAAAAGACTCACTCTATATAAATCAATACTTTAATCAACTTAATGTTGAAGCACACTATAATTCTACTGGTCCTGAAATATGGAAACAAACAAAAGGTAAAATCACTCATTTAATTGCATCTAGCGGAACTGGTGGTACTATTTCGGGAGTTGCTAAATTTCTTAAAGAGAAAAAATCAGACATAAAAATTATTGGTGTCGATGCTTACGGTTCCGTATTAAAAAAATATCACGAAACAAACGAATTAGATCCAAATGAAATTTACCCATACAGAATAGAAGGATTAGGGAAAAATTTAATTCCAGAAACAACGTATTTTAATTATATTGATCATTTTGTTAAAGTTACAGATCAAGACAGTGCACATGCTGCAAGAAGTGTTACTAGAAATGAAGGCATGTTCGTAGGCTATACCTCCGGAGCAGCAATGCAGGCTACAATTCAGTTAGTAAACGAAGATTACTTTAACCAAGACAGTAAAGTTGTTATAATGTTTCCTGATCATGGTTCTAGATATATGAGTAAAATTTATAGTGAGGATTGGATGGAGAAGCAAGGTTTTTTTGATTCTGACCATGAATCACATCAACAGATAGAATATGTAAATGAGCTAAATGAAAAAAAATGAAAGATTTATTTGATAGAATACATGAAAATAAAGGCCCCTTGGGTAAGTGGGCTTTTCAAGCAGAGGGGTATTTTGTATTTCCAAAGCTAGAAGGACCAATTTCAAATAGAATGAAATTCAAAGGTAAAGAAGTTATAACATGGAGCGTAAATGACTACCTTGGATTAGCTAACTTACCTGAGATAAGAAAAGCGGATGCTGAAGCTGCAGCTGAGTTTGGATCAGCCTATCCAATGGGAGCTAGAATGATGTCAGGCCACACTGAACTCCACGAACAGCTCGAAAGAGAGTTGGCTGAGTTTGTAGATAAAGAATCTGCATATCTTCTGAATTTTGGATACCAGGGAATTCTTTCTACTGTTGATACCCTAGTTGGTAAAGACGACGTAATTGTATATGATGTAGACGCTCATGCATGTATTGTTGACGGAGTTAGGCTTCATATAGGAAAACGTTTTACATATAAACATAATGATGTAGAAAGTTTAGAAAAAAATTTGCAAAGGGCTACAAAAGTTGCTGAGCAAACCGGTGGAGGTATCTTGGTCATTTCAGAAGGAGTCTTTGGGATGCGAGGTGAGCAAGGTAAACTCAGAGAAATAGTAAAATTAAAATCAAAATATAAGTTCAGATTTTTAGTAGACGACGCTCATGGTTTTGGTACTTTAGGGGAAAATGGAAAAGGTGCTGGTAATGAGCAGGATGTGCAAGAAGAAATAGATGTTTATTTTGCAACCTTTGCGAAATCTATGGCGTCAACTGGGGCATTTGTAGCAGCTGATAAAGAAATAATTGATTATCTAAAATATAATATGCGCTCTCAAATGTTTGCAAAATCTTTGCAAATGCAGCTTGTTAAAGGTGCACTTAAAAGGCTTGATTTGTTACGCTCTAGACCGGAGCTAAAAGAAAAACTTTGGAAAAATGTAAATGCATTACAAAACGGACTTATTAAGAGAGGATTTGATATTGGAACAACTCAAAGTTGTGTTACACCTGTTTATTTAAAGGGAAGTATACCTGAAGCAATGGCACTCGTTCAAGACTTGAGAGAAAACTATGGTATTTTTTGTTCTATTGTTGTATATCCTGTTATTCCTAAAGGACTAATTTTATTGCGTTTAATTCCAACTGCAACTCATTCACTTGAAGACGTTGAAATAACCTTGAGAGCATTTGCGGGTATCAGGGAGAAATTAGAAAATGGCACATACAAGCGTTTATCAGAACTTGTTAAATCAACCATATAACTGAACTATCATATTTTTTAATTTCTTATAAAATGTAATGATATTTTGGATGCTTAAGCTTTATTATCAGGAATTAAGCATAACAGGCATTACTAACATTGTAATTTTTTCGCCATTATCAAAGCTGTCCAAGGGAGTTATTAAACCTGCCCTGTTAGGGAGCGACATTGATAATTTGATTTCATCACAAACAAGACCGTTTAACATTTCAATTAAAAACCTTGAGTTAAATCCAATTTTTATATCATCTCCTTGATAATCACAATTTAAACGTTCCTCAGCACTATTACTGTAATCAATGTCTTCTGCCGATATTATAATTTGAGCTCCAGCAATACTGAGACTAATTTGATAAGTTGTTTTGCTTGAAAAAATACTAACTCGTCGAACAGAATCTAGAAATTGCATTCGGTTTACAACCATTTCATTGGGATTCTCTTTAGGAATCACAGCCTCGTAGTTAGGGTATTTTCCATCAATAAGTCTACACGTTAAGATTGAATTACCAAATATAAATTGAGCATTAGTATCATTATATTCAATTGTTATATCAATATCTAAACCTTGGAGTATTCCTCTAAGAAGTTGTAGTGGTTTTTTAGGCATTATGAATTCAGAAGTCTGATCAGTTCTTAGGTCTTTTCTTGTGTATTTCACAAGCTTGTGTGCATCGGTTGCAATAAATTTGAGGGATTCTGAATCAAATTGGAAAAATACACCACTCATAACTGGTCTTAAATCATCATTACCAGTTGCGAAAAGTGTAGAATTAATTGCCTTATGTAAAACAGCACTTGGAATAACTGTTGTTTTTGAATCTGTAATTTGAGCAGCTAATGGAAATTCACCTCCATCAATGTATGCCACAGAATATTTACCACTATTAGCACTAATTTCAACTGTATTTTTTTCAGTTTTTAAAAAGGTAAGAGGTTGGTCTGGAAATGTTTTTAACGTATCCAACAACAATTTAGCAGGTAGTGCAATTCTACCAATATCTTCAGATTCTATATTTATTTGTGTGGAAAAAGTTGTCTCAAGATCAGATGCTGTTAGGGTCAACTTATTGTTGTTTATATCAAACATGAAGTTTTCTAAAATAGGTAGGGTAGTTGTATTATTTATAATACCTCCTATCATTTGAAGTTCTTTAAGAAGTAAGTTACTTGAGGCAATAAATTTCATCTTTTTAAATTATTTATATTATCCAGAATATTAAATGGTTGGCAATTAGTAAAAGCTAAGATATTTTTCAAATATATTTGAAAACCTTATAATCATAAAAGAAACTTATCAACAGTCACAGTTTGAGTTGTTTATTTCTTATCCTATTCCAAATAAATAGACTGAATATTCCTATTATAATGGGCAAAAGAATTAATGACCATTTCCAAAAAGACCCAAACTTATTTATTTTTGAAATATCAAAAAAGGCAAAATTCCATTTTTTACCTTTGGTGCTGAGATAATTCTTATTACCAGCTAAAAAATGAATAACATTTACTATCCAAGCTCTATTGGAATAAAAATTATTTGTCCACTTATCATAACCTAATGAAAGCGGAATCCCTTTATCAATTTGATTTTCAGCAATATTACCGTCACTTATTATTACCATTTCAAATTTTCCTTTTTCTATATTACCATTAAATTTGAATGGTTTAATCCTATTTTTAAATAGAGAATAATCTTGGCCTTCAACTAAATAACAAATTGCCTTTGATTTTTGAAGAAAAGTTGATGGTTCTATTTTGCTGGTAGCTTTTTTTAAATTTATCACCGCAGGAAAAGTAGATGTTTTTATGAAATCTGAACTTTTCAATAACAAAAATTTAGAAAATTTATTGTCAATAGTTTTAATTGGACTTGCATATCGGCAAAGAATTGGACCAGTATCTTTTCCTATTATTGAGTCTTTAGGTTTTATTATTGGATAGTATACCCATGGATAAGGTACGTATTGAGTATTATTTTCATAACCACTTGCAAGAACAATAGGAGCGCAATATAAATCTTGTATTAATGTTTTTTCTATTCTAACGCCCTTATGAAAAAAATAATCGTCAAGATTAAGTTCCTGAGGTAAAGCATAACTTTTCCCAGATTCATTAAAGAGACTATCTTTATTCATTGCCACACCATTTATCATCCATATCAATTTACCACCTCTAAGACTATATTGGTCTAAAATATATTTATCACTTGGAGAAAATTTTTTGGAGGCATTTGAAATTATAAGTAAATCGAACATCATTAAATCATTCAATTTTTGTAAAGGTGTAACTTTTGAATTTTTTAAGTTAAATCCTGATAAATTGTAATACGGTTTTAAGTTTTTTAATAAGTCTGCTATTTTGATTTTTTTTGTAGTGCCGTGTGAACTTAAAAAAGCAATATTTTTCTTACTTCTTAAACTAACTCTATATATTCCATCCATAATTTTGTTCTCAAGAAGTTGCATGGAATTATAAATATTTTCATTTTGAGTATTCCCAAGTTGTTTTTTTAGTAGTCTTATTTTTTCAGATTTTCCTTTATAATTAAAAATTAACCATGGGAAAATTATATTTTCTTCACGATTTCCATTTTTTTTCTGAATTACAATTTCTGGTGTTAATCCAAACCTTAGCATATCTTCATTTATAGACTCTGAATCTTCATATTCTAAAGGGTCACTATATTTAAGGATAATTTTATTATTGTAATACTTTATATGATTTAATATTGCATCTAGTTCATTTCGAAATGGTAAATAGGCTTTAGGCAAGTTTCCCGTTAAAAAAATATCAATTATTAGCGGTTCATCTATTTTCTTTATTTCATTGAGTGAGGTTTTTGAAAGACTATATCGTTTGTCATTTGTAAAATCGATTTGAATAAAAAATACGTTACTTAAAGTCATTAAAATTATAATCAATAAAATTGCTAATATTAGCTTATGATTCAATTTCATTTGAGCTGTTCTTTTTTAATTTGATTAATGCCAAACATATGGATAATTATTATTAAACCAATTAAATATACAATGTTGTCAAGTTTTATAATACCATGGGATAGTCCTACATAGTGGGCTTTTATGCCAATATTAGATAATATTTTGAAACTCCAGGGATTAGTTACAAGACTAGCTAAGAAATCCCAAAAAAAATATTGAAAAAGACACAAGACAAAAGCTGTTAAAAATGATGCTACTTGATTTTTAAATAAAATTGAGCATATTAAGCTTATACTTATAAATATAAGTCCAATTAAAAATAATCCTAAGTAGGATGAAAATATTAATGACAAATCTAATTCTGACTCAAATTTCAATAAGGAATTTAGTGCTACTATATTAAAAAAAGTCATAAAAATACATACACAGAAAATAAAAGTAATACCCAAAAACTTTCCTTCAAATATTTCATTTGCATTAAGGGGTTTTGTGATTAATAATTCAATAGTTCCACTTGAAACCTCTTCAGAAAAACTCCCCATTGATAAAGAGCAAACTAAAATTATCAAGAGCCAGGGACTTATTTCAAAAAATAAATTTATATCTACAATTTCGTAATTTAAAAAATTGTAAGGTGTGTCAAAAAACCATAAAATTAGAGAGTTGATTGTTAAGTAAAATCCTATGATCAAATAAGCTGTCAAGTTTCTAAAATAAAAATTAAACTCTTTCTTTGCTATATACCACATATTAATCAAATTGAACACTTACAGGATCACGATAACCCAATCCAAAAAGAGATCCAGCTCCACCAACTGTCTGAGGATTGCTTTTGTAAACAGCTAATTCAAGATGGCCAGCAGTATTAAACAAAGCAATTTTTTTTCCATCCTCTTCTCTTTTTTCTTTTGGCAATTTGAAATTAATCGCCTGACTGTAGCTTTTATATATTTTTTTAAACTTTACACTTCTTGCAAAAATTGTAAAACTTCTTGATTTACCAACTTCATGGAAAAGAGATTCTTTAATGCTAGTAACTAAATTGCCATAATTATCAATATAAATAACACTACCTAAAATCTGATTCTTATCTTTATTTATGACAGGTTTAATGTCTGTTAATTCTTTGATTTCGCTGACTGATTTACCAATCACTTCAAGTTTTCCGTTTCTTGCAATATGAGCAGCCACATTTATAAAAACATCTAACACAGGAAAAGCAGAAATTATTTTTTTATGGATATTGATTTCAACAATTTTAGTTGCGATAAAATCTTCTTTTATTAATGATAACACTCCATTGTCAGAAGATATGAAATAATGTTCTTGAAATTCCATAACCAGGTGAGAATTTTCTGGTGTCCATTCCGATTCTACACCAATAATATGTATACTTCCTTTTGGAAATGATTGAAATGCATTTTTCAAAATGTATGCAGTTTCGGAAGGGTTATAAGGACTAATTTCATGAGATATATCTATGATTCTCACATTAGAAATTTGCTGTATCAAGGCCCCCTTAATAACTGAAACAGAGTAGTCTTTATGTCCAAAATCTGTAGTTAAAGTTACGATTGGCATAAAGTAAGTTTATAATTATTAATTATGTTAAAATTATCTAATTTTATAAAATACAAATTAACTAAATATAAAAATAAACCATTTTAAATTTATAGCCTTTGAATGAAATTAAAATTGACTTATCTGGAGTAAGTGTCCAAGAATTTTTTGGCAATCAGAATGCAAATATTATTAAAATAGGCACTTATTTTCCAAAGATTAAGATAGTTGCCAGGGGTAATACTCTTAAAGCATATGGTGAGGAAAATATTCTTCAAGAATTTTCTAAAAAAACGGAAATGCTTGTTGCACATTACGGCAAGTACAATATTTTAAATGATGAGATAATTGAAAGAATTATTTTTGCTAACAACAAAGAAAAAACAGTTTTGAATGGTGGAACTGAAGTTAATATTTTGCATGGAGTAGGTGGGAAAATTATTAAAGCCAAGACACTTAACCAAAAAAGGTTAGTAGAATCAATGAATAAAAATGATATGGTATTCGCAATCGGTCCTGCTGGAACTGGGAAAACCTATACTGGAGTTGCTCTAGCAGTAAAAGCTTTAAAAAATAAAGAAGTTAAAAGAATAATTTTAACACGACCTGCAGTCGAAGCAGGAGAAAATCTAGGTTTTCTTCCCGGTGATTTGAATGAAAAACTTGATCCTTATATGCAGCCATTATATGATTCACTACGCGACATGATCCCAAACGAATCCTTACAAAGCTATTTAGTAAAAGGCACAATTCAAATAGCTCCATTGGCCTTTATGAGAGGAAGAACTCTAGATAATGCTTTTGTAATTCTTGATGAAGCACAAAATTCAACTCATTCGCAAATGAAAATGTTTTTAACGAGAATGGGTAAAAATTCTAAATTTATGATCACTGGTGATCCAGAACAAATCGATCTCCCTAAGAGCATGATTTCTGGGCTAAATGAAGCTCTTTTGATACTAAAAAACTCAAATGGTATAGGAATTATAAAGCTTGATGAAAAAGATGTCATAAGGCACGTACTTGTGAAAAAAATAATTGAAGCCTACAAAACAATTGAACAATAAATAAAAATGTCTAATGTATTAGTAAATACAGATTTTAAAATTGAGGGACTAGATAATAAGTATACTGGAAAAGTTCGTGATGTTTACAAATTAAAAAATAATTTGCTAATCATTGTTGTTACAGACAGAATATCAGCTTTCGATGTAGTTTTACCTAAAGGCATACCGTTTAAGGGTCAAATACTAAACCAGATAGCTAGTAATATGCTTTCTATGACTGAGGACATTGTACCTAATTGGCTACTAGCAACACCTGATCCAAACGTTTCTGTTGGAAAAATTTGTAAACCATTTAAAATTGAAATGGTGATAAGGGGTTATCTGACAGGTCATGCAGCAAGACTCTATAAATCCGGCCATAGAAAAATCTGTGGTATTAATCTTCCTGATGGAATGAAAGAAAATGATAAATTTGAAAGACCTATTATAACACCCTCAACAAAAGCAGATAGGGGTAGCCACGATGAAGATATTTCTAAGGAAGAAATAATTATTCGGGGAATTGTTAGTAAGTCCGATTATGAAGCTTTAGAGTTATACACTAAAAAATTGTTTGAACGTGGTACTGCTATTGCTAAAAAACAAGGATTGATACTGGTTGATACAAAGTACGAATTTGGTAAAACTTCTGAAGGAGAGATTGTTTTGATAGACGAAATTCACACACCTGATTCGTCTAGATATTTTTACGAAAAAGGTTATTCTGAAAGACAAACTAAAGGAGAAAGTCAAAGACAACTATCAAAAGAATTTGTTAGAGAATGGCTTATAGATAAAAATTTTCAAGGGCTTCCTGGACAAAACTTACCTGAAATGAGTTACCGTTTTGTCTCATCTGTTTCAAAGAGATATATAGAATTATATGAAAAAATTATGGGTAAGTCTTTCATAAAAAACTCTTCAAGCAATATTTTAAACAGAGTGCAAAAAAATTTAAAAGATTACTTAGAAAACTTTTAAAATATATTTTTATTATTTGAAAAATTATATCGATTTAATAATTTTTAAGTTTTTGAAAACTTAATTCAAATCATTTAAAAGATTAAAAACTTCGGAAGCAGGTTTTGTAGGAGAAAATCTAAATGCATTATCGTATTTTTTGAACCACGTCATTTGTTTTTTCGCAAATCTTCTTGTGTTTTTTTTTATCTCTTTAATAGCATCGTCTAGAGAAAGTGTTCCCTCAAAATGATTAAAAAGTTCTTTATATCCTATCGTTTTGAGGGGTGTTAAATTTTTATATTTTATTAAATCATATGCTTCTTCTTTTAGCCCTTTGTCTATCATTAAATCGACGCGTTTATTAATTTTATTATAAAGTTTTTCCCTAGAACACTGAAGAAGAATCATTTTAGAAACAAAATCACGTTTTTTATTTGACTTTCCTAAAAATGAGGAATAAGGTTTGCCAGAGCTAACAGAAACTTCTAACGCTCTTATCAGGCGGACAGGGTTATTTTTGTCAACTATATTGAAATAAATTGGATCTTTTTGATAAAGTAATTTTTGCAATGATTTTAGACCATGGGTTTTGTAGTAATAGTTTATTTGTTTTCTTGTTTCTTTTGAAACTTCTGGAAATTTATCTAAGCCAAACATAACTGCATCCGCATACATGCCTGATCCCCCAACCATTATAAGTGTTTTATTATATTTAAAAAGGTTATTTATCTTATAAATAATTTCTTTTTCAAAATCTCCTACAGTATATATATCTCTTATTGACTTGTGCTGAATAAAGTGATGCTTAATCTCTGATAATTCTTTTTTACTTGGAACACCGGTGCCAATCGATATTTCTTTATAAAATTGTCTTGAGTCGCATGAAAGTATTTCTGTTTTAAATTTTTTTGCAAGCTCAATACTGAATTTAGTTTTACCGACACTTGTTGGTCCAGCAACATAAATTAAATTATTATTCTTCATTATTAAGTGTTTTACCACACTTGTGGCAATAAATTGCACCTTCTTTATGATCAGAATTCATACAATATGGACAAGATTGTGTATTTAAATCTACATTCTTGTTTTTTGTCATTTCAGCTGTAACAATTCCAGTTGGAACAGCTATTATACCGTAACCTAAGACCATTATAATTGATGCTAAAAATTGGCCAAGTGGAGTTACAGGTGCAATATCACCGTAACCAACAGTTGTTAAAGTTACTATACACCAGTAAATACTACTTGGTATGCTAGTAAAACCACTTTTTTCACTTTCAACAAGATACATAATACTTCCAAAAATGATGCACAAAATAACTACACTAAAAAGAAATACGAATATTTTCCTTCCACTTGCTCTTAAAGCTTTTAATAAATTATTAGACTCACCTATATAAGGCGCAAGTTTAAGTATTCTAAATACTCTTAATAAACGAAGTGCTTTTAAAGCTACTAAACTGTTTGTCCCAATTATAATCAAAGAAAGGTATTTTGGCACAATTGAAATAAAGTCAATTATTCCATAAAAACTGAAAATGTAACTGAGGGGTCTACGAACGCATATTATCCTCAGTAAATATTCAATTGTAAATAAAATTGTAACAATCCATTCAGCTATATTCAAGTATTCACTATAAACATTACTTACGGACTCAATGCTTTCTAATGAAACAAAAAAAACACTTAATAATATAGTTATCAATAATAAAACATCAAAAAGTCTTCCTGCCTGAGTATCAGCTTCGTATATTATTGTGTGCAGACGATGTTGCAATCTTTTCATAATTACAAATTAAAGTAAACTTCTAATTCTAATCTATGATATTATGTAAACACTTATAAATTTATCAACTTTAAATATTTCTTTTTTAATAAAAAATTAAAGATTAATTTTTTAACATCATTATTTTCTTCCATTGAAACAAGACGTGAAACTATCTGTGACATTGATTTAATTTGATGATATAATTCAAAATATCCATAACCCTTAAATTGATAATTTTTTATTAAAATGAATGCGAATTCACCCTCCTTTCTGCCATTTTCGGTCAACAAGAAATCTGGGAAAGGATATGAAAATGATTTACATAATTCCATAATTTTTTTATTATGCTGTTTAGAACTATCTCTTTTTTGAATTGTATTGTTGTTATGAGAATTTTTGCTATTTGAATTTTTGAGCTGTATTTTAAATTCGTCTGCCAAAATTAAAACTGCCTTTTCTGCCAAATTTTTATTTTTAAAGACAGATAAATATTCAAATTTTTTTTTGACTTGCTCAATATTTATGCTATGGTATAGTTTTGTTTTATCAATTCTGATTCCAATTGGATAAATTCTATATTTAGCTGGACCATTCAGTTTAGGACGATTAATTTTTATTTCATTTTGTTGTTTTAGATGTGTGGTTAGTTCTCCGCCAGAAAGAGAAAAGGAGACCTTAGATATTTTATTTTGAATGATTATTGATTTTTTGTTTGATAAGGTTAAATTTTGAATAACAGATTGTTTAATATTTTTACTTTTCCCAATGTATATAATTTCATTATCAGCATCAAGAATATAATATATTCCCATTTTAGAAGGTAATTTATCAATAATTTTAAGATATCTTTTTGGAGTTTTATTATTCTTTAAAATCTTTGTGTGTTCTCTAATTATATTTTTACCTGTGTCTTTTTCAATAAGTAATTCAAAGAGCTTAAGGGTTGCTTGGGCATCTCCAAATGCTCTATGTCTTTCTGAAAAGGGGATACCAAGATTACTAGCTAGTTTTCCTAAGCTAAACGCCTTTTGATTGGGTAGTAGTTCCTTTGATAAATTTATTGTACAAATTGTTTTCCTTTCATAGGCGTAACCGAGTCTTTTAAATTCTGTTTTTAATATTCTATAGTCAAATGCTGCATTATGTGCAACAATTATGCAATCCTTAGTAATTTCAACAATTCGTTTGGCAACTTCAAAAAAAAGAGGTGCATTTCGCAACATCTTTTCATTTATTCCAGTAAGTTTTTTTACAAATGGTTGAATCTGTTTTTTGGGATTAATTAAACTACAAAATTGGTCAGTAATTTTATAACCGTCATATTGATATATTGCAATTTCTGTAATTCCTTCCTGATCATAATCACCCCCAGTTGTTTCAATATCTAAAATGGCATACATTTTAAAAGTTTCTCTCTCCAAAAATTTTACTTCCAATTCTTATCGTTGTTGAGCCCTCTTCAATTCCTATCTGATAGTCTCCACTCATACCCATTGATAATACCTCAAGATCACTAAAATCATCGTAAAGGTTTGAAAGCATTCTAAATTCATTTCTAATCTGATTTTGATCATATGTTAAACTTGCCATTCCCATTAGTCCAGTGATTTTAATATTTGGCAGTGTTTTAGAAAAATTTAAAAAATCATTCAACTCTGAAGGCTCTATACCAAATTTGGTATCTTCATTAGCAATTCTAATTTGTATGAGGCATTTTATTTTTCGATCGTTTTTAAATGCTTGTTTTTGAATTTCTTTTAATAGTTTATGACTATCGACCGAATGTATAGTATTTACAAAAGATGCCATATATTTTACTTTATTTGTTTGTACATGTCCAATCATGTGCCACTCTATATCTTTTGGTAATTTCTCAAATTTCGCAACCATTTCTTGAATTTTATTTTCACCAAATATTTTTTGACCAGCGTGATAAGCTTTTATTATGTCACTAATGGGTTTTGTTTTTGAAACTGCAACAATATCAACATAATCCGGAATACTATTTTTTAAATTAATAATGTTTTTTTCTATATTCATGAATTTTAAGAGTTTGACAATATTAATATTTACTTAATCAAATGAAGGAAATTTATTAAAAAAAAAGAGCTACTTTGAGTGTAGCCCTTCTTTATTTTTTTGATGTAAATTTTTTTATTGAGCAGACTGCATGCCTTGATCTATGAGATCATAGAATTGATCTAATTTTGGTAGTACAACAATTCTAGTTCTTCTGTTTTTCGCGCGGTTAGACGCAGTATCATTGTCTGCAACTGGTAAGTAATAACTTCGTCCCGCAGCAGTCATTCTTGATGGTGCTACACCAAAATCTTTTTCTAAAATTCTAACAACAGCTGTGGCACGCTTGACTGAAAGTTCCCAGTTGTCTTGAATTCCATCAATTTTAATAGGAACGTTATCTGTATGCCCTTCGACCATAAACTCTATATCAGGTTTTTCATTTACTACCTTAGCAACTTTTCCCAAAACTTCTTTTGCTCTGGATGTCACAGTATAACTACCACTTCTAAATAATAATTTGTCTGAAATTGAAACATAAACAACACCCTTTTCAACGTTTATCTCTATGTCATCATCACTAAGATTACCAAGTACACCTTTAAGACTTGTAACTAGCGCTAGAGTGACTGAATCTTTTTTTGTAACAGCGTCTTGCATTCTTTGAATTCGAACATCTTTTTCCTTCATACTTTCTAGAGACATTTCTAGATTTTCAGCACCCTTTTTGGAAAGAGTTGTAAGATTTCCAATATTGTCAATTAAATCTTGATTATTTTCTTTTAAAAACTTATTCTGTTCAGTAAGGGTAGCAAGTTGTGCAAGTGCAGCCTCTTTTTCTTCGCTAGTAACATTTAATTTTACTGTTGTAGAATCTAATAGATCTTTTGTATTTTGCTGTAAATCTTCTAATTCTGTGAATTTTTTCTGCGATACACATGACGCAAGTAAAACTACAGATATTAATAAAGTTGTAGCTCTTTTCATAATAAATTTGTTTAAATATTTTAGTTATACAAATTAAACGAATTTATTTAATTTTTGTGCTTTAAATCTCCGAAATATGTGTGTCCTCTTACAAAATATGCATATAAAATGCTCTTACATTCAAAATAATCTGATTTTTTGTTCACTTTAATCTCTTTAGCAGCAAATCTTCTAAAACAAGCATAAAATGCTATATGTGCACGAATTATTGAAACTACATTCAATAATTTTAATGAAAATAGATAATAAAGAATAATAACATAATCTATCATTAGTCGTGTAATCAAAATAATAAATTTATTTTTATTAGGAAGGTTTTTCATCAACATGAAAAGTGAATTTCTGTGGTTTAAATATGTTTTGTTTGGGGATTTTGGTAAAGTAGCCCCCCCTATATGATAAACTTTAGAATCACCTATTGCATATATTTTATAATTCTTATTAAAAATTCTCCAACATAAATCAATTTCCTCTTGATGTGCGAAAAAGTCAGAATCAAACCCATTTAACTCCCAAAATATTTTACTTTTCATTACAAAACAAGCTCCACTAGCCCAAAAAATTTCTTTAGGTAAATTATATTGACCTTTGTCAATCTCAGCAGTTTTAAATATTCTGCCTCTGCAATAAGGGAAACCATATTTATCAATATAACCACCTGCAGCTCCTGCGTATTCAAAATATTTTTTATTGTTGAAATCTAATATGTGGGGTTGAATAACGCCTATATTACTATTAGTCTCTAATTTTTTGATAAGTGGATTAAGCCAATTTTTTGTAACAATCAAATCAGTATTTAAAAGGGCATAATATTTATTTTTTACGTGTTTCAGCCCTTTATTATAACCCCCTGCATATCCATAGTTTTTATCTAATTGAATACAAAGTAAATTTGGGTATTTTGATTTAAACCAGGTGACTGAATTGTCGGTTGAACAATTATCAATCAAAACAAAATCTGCCTCAGTACTGTATAAAATGGTGTCCTCTAAAAATTTTTTTAATAATTCTAAACCGTTAAAATTTAAAAGAACAACTGCAACTTGTTTCATTTTTCTTTCGAATAAATAGGAACAGAATCCACAAACTCAATTTTTTTTTCATTTTGATTTACACTGCAAACATAATGATTTAGGCCATTTGTAATCATAAGATAAGGACATTTGAGTTTTAGATTATATTGAACTATCTGATCAAATACTTTTTGATTAATTTTTACAAATGGTGATTTACATTCTATTAAAATAAATGGTAATAGATTAAAATTGTAGACTAATAAATCAAACCTCTTTTTTAATCCATAAACATCTATTTGATGTTCAACACGTATTAATGAAGGTGGATACCCTTTAGTATGAATAATATAATTAATACAATTGACCCTTACCCATTCTTCAGGTGTACACAAAAGCCATTTTTTACGTATGGGTTCAAAAATATATTTTTTATTTTCTATATTTTTGATTTGTAAATTATATTTCGGGAAGTTTAATTTTTCCATGGCATAAAATTGCAATAAAATTTTTAGATGCAAGATTATATAAAAATACTCTCAAATATTAAAAAGGAACACTATTCACCTTTTTATCTTTTATCAGGAAAAGAAAATTATTTCATAGATTCCATTTCATCTATTCTAATAAACAAAATTGTTCAAAAATCTTCAAAAGAGTTTGACTTCACAAAATTTTATGGGCAAGACACAAGTGCATCTGAAATCATTGAATCTGCAAGGCGTTTTCCAATGTTATCAAAATATAATCTGATAATAGTAAAAGAGGCTCAAAATATGCGCATCTCTGAATATGATTATTTAGCAAAATACGTATCCCAACCTTCTAAGCATTCGATTATAATTTTTTGTTACAAAAACAGAGAATTTGATAAAAGAAAAAAGCTATACAAAAATGTCAAAATTTATGGTGAGTTTGGAAACTTTAGAAATATAAATGATTATCAGCTAATAAATTGGCTAAGGGACCGCGCTAATAAAATTGGATTAGAAATTTCTCCGATTGCAACGGAGTTACTAGTATCAAATATTGGAAATAATCTAAGCCGTCTAGACAGTGAATTAAAAAAATTAAATATTATTGTTTCTGAGGGTGAAATAGTAAATCAAGAACACATCGAAAAATATATAGGGATTAGCAAAGATTTCAATATTTTCGAATTACAAAGCGCGATTGGGTTAGGATATTTTTCAAAGGCATTCCAAATTACGAAGTTCTTGAGCAGTAATTCAAAAGAGAACCCAATTGTACTTATTTTGGGCTCATTACACACTTACTTTCAAAAACTGATTTTATTGAAAACTGTTGGAAATGACATAAGTAGAGTTGGTATTAATCCCTACTTTATAGAAGAATATAAAAGAGTTTCAGAAAGATTCTCTGCAAAACAAATTTCTCAAGCACTTGAATATATTATGAAAGCTGATTTAAAATCAAAGGGTATTGGGGGTTACAATAAAAAGGATGAAACACTTCTTGAAGAACTGATCTTAAAACTTTTTTCAATCAAAAATTAGTTTTTATTTACTAGAGATAATAGGATACTTAATGGGATCATATTCATTCATAATTTCATATGCTGCCTCAAAAATATCGTCCTCAGAAGGTTTGGATAAATAATCACCATCACTTCCATAAGCAGGTCTATGCGCCTTTGCAGTTAATAATTTTGGACTGGAGTCAAGTAAATTAAATATATTTTGTTTTTCAACTAGTTGATGCAGTATATAAGCCGAAGCACCCCCCGGAACATCTTCATCCACAATTAATAAACGATTCGTTTTTCTTATACTTTCTTTAATTTCATTTTTAACATCAAAAGGTATCAAACACTGCAAATCAATTATTTCAATTGAAACCCCTTCCTGCAATAATCTTTTTGCTGTATTCTCAACAATTCTTAATGTAGAACCATAAGATAAAACTGTAATATCCTTTCCATCTAAAATAGTTTCTATTTTGCCTATTGGAATAGTAAACTCCCCTAAATTTTCTGGCATTTTTTCTTTAACTCGATATCCATTTAGAGATTCAATAATTATAGCAGGTTGTTTAATTTTCATTAGCATATTGTAAAAACCAGCAGCTTGAGTCATATTGCGTGGCGTCAAAATATAAATACCATTTAGTAAATTAATTAATCCACCCATTTGAGAACCTGAATGCCAGATTCCTTCTAAACGATGACCTCTTGTTCTTACTATTAGAGGTGCAAATTGCTTTCCTACAGTTCTATAGCTCATTGTAGCTAAATCATCACTTAATATTTGTAAACAATATAGAATATAGTCCAAATATTGAATCTCTGCTATTGGGCGAAGTCCACGGTATGCCAATCCTATTCCCTGCCCAATAATTGTTGACTCTCTAATTCCTGTGTCTGATACTCTAATTTTCCCATATTTCTTCTGCATACCCTCCATACCCTGATTTACGTCACCAATTTTTCCGACATCTTCTCCAAACATTATAAGATTGTCATACTTTCTAAATAATGCATCAAAATTGTCTCTTATTATTATTCTCCCATCAACTATTTTTGAATCTTTTTTAAAAGTTGGCTGAATATTTTTAATCTTTTCCAAATCTTTTGAAGAGATACTATATAAATCAGATGAAATTTTGTTTGACACAAATTCATATAACTCTTTAAACCATTTCATATAATTTTCAAAACCATTGTAATCGTATTTTGCAAGAATTAAGTTAATTTTTCTGCCTGCAGATATAAGATCCTTATATCCAATTTCATCTATTTTTTCTAAATGCGAAAAAATTAAGTGTATTTGTGGGTCATTTTGTGTGATTTTTTTTAGTGCTGATTCAAATTTTATTAAGTTTTCTCTTTCTTTGATAATTGGTGACTGATAGTTATTCCATGCTTCACGCCTTATGTTCCTCACCTCAGTTACAATTTGTTTTTCGATGTTCTCTAATTCTAATTCAGTTGCTAGTCCTTCACTTATTATCCATTCTCTCATTTTAAGGTTGCAGTCATAATCTTTTTCCCACTCAAGACGTGATTTAGATTTATATCTTTCATGTGATCCAGAGGATGAGTGTCCTAATGGCTGAGTTAACTCTTTGACATGAATCAAAACGGGAACATGTTCAGATCTTGCAATTTTTGAAGCTAAATTATATGTCTCGATTAAACTTAAGTAATCCCATCCATTTACTGACAATATTTCAAACCCCTTTTCACTATCTGTCCTTTGAAAACCTTTTAGTGCCTCGGAAATATTTTGTTTTGTTGTTTGCTCTTCATTTGAAACTGAAATCCCGTAACCATCATCCCAAATGCTTACTACCATTGGAACCTGAAGAACACCTGCAGCATTTATCGTCTCAAAAAACATACCCTCACTAGTACTTGCGTTTCCAATTGTTCCCCAAGCGATTTCATTCCCTTTATTAGAAAAGTTTTTGCTGCTTTTTATATTAAGATCTCTGTAAATTTTTGACGCTTGGGCAAGACCTAATAATCTTGGCATTTGGGATCCAGTGGGTGAAATATCACCACTATGGTTTTTGGTTTTTAATAGGTTTAACCATTCATTATTTTGATTTTTATTAGCTGTCATGAAGTGACCACCCATTTGCCTTCCTCCTGACATAGGTTCTCTTTCAAGATCTAAGTCAGCATATAAGGATGCAAAAATATTTGATGTAGTAAGGAGTCCTTGTGCCATTAGGAGAGTCTGATCTCTATAATATCCTGCTCTATAATCACCGTTTTTAAAAAAATGATTTAAGGCTAATTGAGGTAATTCCTTCCCATCTCCAAAAATTCCAAATTTTCCTTTTCCAGAAAAAACTTCTCTTCTTCCAAGAAGACTACATTCTCTACTTGTTACAGCAATTTTATAATCATTAATTACCTGGCCTTTAAAATCATCATATGAAATCTTAAGTTCCTCTTCTTTATTTTCAATATTCATAAGCTTCTGCAAAATACAAAAAAAGGAAGCCTAAAGTTAACTCACAGTTGAATTAAAAATATTTAATTTAAATTATTAAAACCATTTCCTAGTAAAAAGACTGCTTAATGTACTTAGCCTAGGATAAAAAAGAAATCTAATTTTGGTAGAGTAGAAGTCTTGTGATGGTTCAAAACCATTTGAAGAATAAAGTGGGAAAAACAGTTCAAAATAATCTTGTACAAGATTTAATTTAATTCCTGAATCAAAATAACTTACCGAGTTTCTTCCTTGATTTTTTAGAGTCCCTATATCACCATAAAATTCTATCCATTTCCAGATTCCTATAGAGGCATTAATAGATACCATATAATTATTCGATGAGGACTCTTCAAAAAACGATTTAAATCCACCTTCTGCAGGTACAAATTGTTGACTCCAAATACCGGTTTCGTCTGACCTACCCAAATAATCATATCTAAAGAGATAATCAGGAGAACGATTAAGATTAAAATCAAAAAATTGAGTTTCAAGTGTATTATGCCAAATAAATTTTCCAGCAAAAAAACGAACTGAAAATTGGCGACCACTGGGAAATAATTTTCTGTATTGACTTGTAAAATGAATTTTGCCAAATTTACCAGATATTTCAAGATTTGATGTTGTTGAAAAAACATTTACCGCATCTGAATTATTGTAACGATGAAGAAAACTTAGAACACTGTAATCAGGGTTAACTTCAATTTCAGGATCTCTTTCTCTAAAAACGTTATACCACGAAACATTTAATTGTTGTCTTTTATTTGATCTCAAATCAAAAGGTCTGAAATACATTGAAAAAGAGGGTTGTATCGAGGTATATCTTAAATTTGTATTGTAATGATAGCTTTTACCTGTTATAAAAGCCTGATTTAGATAATTTTTACTTTTATGATTGATAAATCTGTAACGTGTTCTAAAGAAACCAACATAATCATTTTCCTTAAATGAGTATTGCGGATGAACATCAAGTTCGAAGGGTTGATTTTTTACTCTTGTATTATAAATTCTCATCCCGGCAGTAAACCCGTCATATACATTAAAATCAGATATTGGGTGATAAAATAGTTGATTGCGTTTTAGGTTCTCACTGTCGCCATAAAACGTTAATTTAAGGGGTTTAATACCATGAGATGGTTTTAAGTATTTCCAATTATTATGTCTGTTTTTTTCAGGTAAGTACCGATTAGAATTTATAGACACATAATCATATTCACCCCTTTTTAATTTATAAACTGAATCCTTTCCTGAATGAAAATACCATTGTTCTTTTACGATGCTATCATTTTTAATAAAATCTAATTTAAATGGCAATTTTCTACCGTTCTTCTCGCTAATAGTAATCGATGTTGTTGTTTTATTTTTTACAGTATTTTTTATATGAAGATCAAATGCCTCTCTTTCAGAGATATAGTCACTAAAAAACCAATTTAAATTTTTATTAGATTTATTTTCTAAAATTGTTACTAACGACTCTTTTCCATTGCTTAAAGAGAATTCACGCAAACCCTCTTCTAATATATTCTTTCCTAAATATTGATCAAGATAAAACAAACCTGATCCAACATGATAGGGTGAGGTATAAAGCTCATTAGATTTTGTCAATTTTTCTCTGCCGAGAGTATCTGATTGTTGGTTATTTGCATGTTCCCCAAACTCATATATAAAAGAAAAACTTTCATTGAATCCAATTTTGGGAGCACTATACCCTTTAAAAATTCGGATTCCTAAAATTTTAAAATCTTTTAAAGCTCCGAGAAATTTTGTTTGAGGATAAAATTTTTCAACGTATTTCATCATCGTATACGTTTGAATACCGCCAGGAATCCAATGATTTTTTCTCTTGTTTATATCTAATGACTCGTGTAAATATGATGCCAAAAATCCTTTAATAAACTTTGTTTCAAAAATAAACTCTTCACTAAACGGCTTTAAAAATGAAAAGGCTTCACTTATCCCAACTAAAGGATTTTTGATATAGTCTTTTCTTATAACTAGTAATCTATCTCTTTCCAATGGACCTAAAATATTTTTTGTGAAAAAATAAATTTTTTGCAGAGATTTTTTTAGCTCAACGTTTCCGTTTTTTTTTGGTAAAATATCAGTCTCAACAATAAATCCATCACTGAAAACTATTTTCTCAAAATCATTCTTTTCATCAAATATAAATTCAGGACTTGATAATTTGGTAGCTTCAAATTGACTGGAGATTAGATCTCCAGCATAATTTTTTTTTGATATATTTTTTAAGTTTGAAACTAAATTGTAGTTATTAGGATATTTCCAGTTAATTAAATAACTAGAAGGAGGGTTACTGTTGTCTCTTAAACCAAGATTACTCTGTAAAATCCAATTATCTTTTTTCAAAGGACTAACACTTATAAAAAAATCTCTGAAGAATATCTTATTATTAGAATTCACACCATATCCAGTAAATTTATCGTCTGGTAGTTTAACTTTATAATTAATAGAAAAAATTATTATTTCTCCTGGATTTAAGGGTTTGTATGGTATAACTTCGACTATGTCAAGCTGATCCTTAAGTCTAGTCCATATTAAAGGGCTTTGATTATCAGTTATGCTTTCAATTTCAGTGTATCCAAGCTTATTTTTCGAACTAAAATAAAAACTTCGATTAAATTGGTTTGCTAAATGGTTTACAAGCTGAGATTCTGTACCTTCATATGAATTGGCCCAATCATTTAAATATATTTTATCTAGTATTTTATTTGATGTGTTTTTAAATGATATTGATTGAGAAATTGTTATTATTTTCTCATTTGAATCTAATTCACAGTAAATGTCATAGGTAGTTTGAGATATTACTTTGAATTGTAGCAAAAAAATAAAGAAATAAATGAAAGGATCGAATTTCTTTTTCATTTTAAGTTGTTATGTATTTCATTTCTAATTCTTTCTTTAAAAACTTTGCAGTGTGACTAGTTTGGTTTAGTATTAGCTCTTCGGGAGTGCCTTTACATATTAATTCACCACCATTTCTTCCACCCTCGGGACCTATGTCAAGGACACAATCTGCCTGCTTGATTACATCAAGATTATGCTCAATAATCATAACCGTATTTCCTTTATCAACCAAAATATTTAAAATATCCATGAGAACGCGTATATCTTCAAAATGAAGGCCAGTTGTAGGCTCATCTAAAATAAATAATGTATTACCCGTATCTTTTTTAGAAAGTTCAGAGGCAAGTTTCACTCTTTGTGCCTCTCCTCCTGAAAGTGTTGTTGAAGGTTGTCCTAGATTGATATAGCCTAAACCAACTTCTTGCAATGCACTAAGTTTTCTATATATTTTTGGAATTTGTTCAAAAAAATCACAGGCTTCATTTATAGACATATTAAGAACATCTGAAATAGATTTTCCTTTATATCTGACTTCAAGAGTTTCTCGGTTAAATCTCTTTCCACGACAACTTTCACATTCAACATGAACATCGGGTAAAAAATTCATTTCAATTATTTTCATTCCTCCACCTTGACAATTTTCGCAACGACCACCGACAACATTAAAACTGAATCGCCCTGGTTTATAACCTCTAATTTGTGCTTCTGGGGTTTTTGCAAATAAATTTCTGATTTCACTAAAAGCTCCACAATAGGTAACAGGATTACTTCTTGGAGTCCTTCCAATAGGACTTTGGTTTACATCAACTATTTTGTCAATATTTTCTAGTCCACTTATACTTTGATAGGGGAGTGGAACTTTAAATGAATTATACAGATAATTGCTTATTGCAGGGTACAAAGTTTCATTTATTAAAGAGGACTTTCCACTTCCTGAAACTCCCGTTATAGCAATCATAACTCCAAGCGGGAATTCAATATTTATATTTTTCAAATTATTTCCTGAACAACCAACTAAATTAATTTTTTTACCGTTTCCTTTTCTACGAAAATCGGGAATACTAATTTGGAAGTTACCATTTAGGTAATTTGCAGTTAAATTATTTTCTAAAAGAATTTGTTTTGGTTTCCCTTGAGATATAACCTCACCTCCTTTTTTTCCAGCTAAAGGTCCCATATCAATAATGTGATCTGCCCTTAACATCATGTCTTTATCATGTTCAACTACTAAAATTGAATTTCCCAAATCCCTTAATTTAATTAAGGAGTTAATAAGCCTCTCATTGTCCCTTTGATGTAGACCAATGCTTGGTTCGTCTAGTATATATAATACATTCATCAATTGCGATCCAATCTGAGTAGCAAGCCTTATTCTTTGAGATTCTCCACCAGAAAGAGATTTAGATGATCTATTAAGCTGAAGATAATTAAGACCTACATCAAGTAAAAAATTTAATCGATTTGATATTTCCTTTATAACCTCTGTTGCAATTTTTTTCTCATTTTCATTTAAATATTTGTAAAGCGATTTTATCCAATTAAAGAGATCATTTAAATCCATTTTAGTAAGTTCGGATATATTTTTATTATTAATTCTAAAATTAAGAGCTTCTTTCCTTAATCTTGATCCAAAACATTCTTCACATTCAAACTTATCCATGAACTCATCTGCCCATCTTTTAAGGCTTGCTGTGGGCGACTCCATGTAAATATTTTCGATGTAATTCTCTATTCCTTCAAAATCAATATTATATGTTCGTGTTATTCCTAAATTTTTGGATGGGATTTCAAACTTCTTTTTACTTCCCTTCAAAATAACTTCAATTGCCTCACTTGGAATTTTTTTTATTGGATCAGTCAAATTAAAACCATAACAAGTTGCAATAGTTTCAATCTGACGATAAGTCCAACTATTTTTTTTTGTCCCTAAGGGTGCAAGACCACCTTGAGCTATGGAAAGCTCATCATTTGGAATTATCTTTTTTATATTCACTTTGTGTTGAATCCCCAAACCTTTACATTTAGGACACATTCCTTTTGGTGAGTTGAATGAAAAGGTATTTGGTTCTGGTGATGGATAAGAAATTCCTGACGAGGGACACATTAAGTTTTTACTGAAATAGCGTGTATATTCTTTTTCTAAATCAAATATCAATACAGTTCCATCACCGTAATACATTGCTGTTTTAATTGACTCTTCAAGGCGTTTTTTAAACTCATCATTATCTTTGACTATAAAACGATCAATTACTAGTTCTATATCATGTGTTTTGTATCGATCTAATTTTAATCCAGGGGATAAATCAATTATTTTATGATCCACCCTTACTTTTGAAAATCCTTGTCTCGATAGTGAATCCAGTAACTCTCTATAATGACCTTTTCTCGACTGAATTATTGGAGCTAAAAGAGATATTTTATTGTTTAAATATTCTTCAATAATTAATTCTTGAATCTGTGAATCAGAATAGCTAATCATTTTTTGGTTTGATTTGTAGCTATACGCAACTCCAATTCTTGAAAATAATAGTCTGAAGTAGTCGTACAATTCCGTTATTGTTCCTACTGTTGATCTTGGGCTTTTGGAGGTGGTTTTTTGTTCTATTGCAATCACTGGTGAAAGACCATCTATTTTATCAACTTCAGGACGTTCCATATTTCCTAAAAATTGCCTTACATAGGCTGAAAATGTTTCCATGTAGCGTCTTTGTCCTTCCGCATAAATTGTATCAAATGCAAGTGAGGATTTTCCACTTCCTGAAAGCCCTGTAATAACTACTAATTTATTTCTTGGAATTTTTAAATCAATATTTTTTAGATTGTGAACGCGGGCTCCCTCAATATTTATGTAGTTATTTTCTAGCATGCAATAATATAAAGATTAATGATACAAATGGGATGCTTTATCGTCACCACGTGGGTCTGCACCAGTTGTTATAATTCCATTTTTTGAAATTAAAATAGCATCCACTCGTCCAATCACTCTAGTATAATCTTGCTTTATGTCATACCCTTTTTCTTGAAGTTTTTTCATAGAAACCTCATCAAATACACCATTTTCGAATTCGATCTTTTCTGGTAGCCATTGATGATGAAAGCGTGGGGCATTTATCGCTGATTGAATATCCATTCCAAATTCGTAAACATTTAGTATTGTTTGGAGTACAGATGTGATAATTGTTGATCCTCCTGGAGTTCCAAGAATCATATAGAGATTATTATCCTTCATTACTATTGTTGGTGTCATAGAACTCAGCATTCTTTTTTCTGGTTTTATTGAATTTGCTTCGCTACCGATCAAGCCAAACATGTTTGCAAATCCTGGCTTAATACTAAAATCATCCATTTCATTGTTGAGAAAATATCCTCCATCTTCAACAAATACCTTTGATCCATAGCTCCCATTTAGAGTTGTTGTAACAGAAATTGCATTTCCTTTTTGGTCTAATATTGAGTAATGAGTAGTTTCCTCACTCTCTGTCCAAGAAATTTTACCAGCTTGAATGTCTTTTGATTGAGAGGCTAGATCGAAGCTAAATGACTTCATCCTATTATTTAAGTATTTATTACTAATTATCTGATTATAAGGTATTTTATTAAAATCAGGATCTCCTAAATGTTTGCTTCTATCTGAATATGATCTACGTTCAGCTTCAACTATGAGCTGGATTGCCTTTTCAGAATTATGATAATACTGACCTATGTTATATGGCTCAATCATTTTAAGTATTTGACCAAGACAAACTCCACCACTTGATGGCGGGCCCATTGAGTATATATTTAAGTTTTTATATTTGAAATTTAAAGGCTTTCTCCAAACAGGTTTATATTTAATTAAATCTTCGTGAGTAATTATTCCTCCAGCTTCACGAACTCTCTTAATTAATGATTCAGCTACAGGGCCCTCATAAAATCCTTTAGCACCGTATTTAGAGATACGTTTAAGTGTTTCAGCTAAAGCAATGTTTTTCACTGTATCACCAGCTTTAAAATCCTGAGCATAAAAAGTGTTTTCACCATTAATTTTGATAAAATCATCTTTTTTATTTCTAAAGCTTCGTTCCTGTTTTTCAGTAACTATATACCCGTTCATAGCAAGATCAATAGCGGGTTTAACAAGATCTTCCCAAGACAAAGTACCAAATTTGCTATGAATTTCAGCTAAACCTGCGACCGTTCCTGGAACACCTACTGCAAGTCCACCCAATGTACTTTTTTCAGGAATAACGTCTCCATTTTCATCCAAATACATTTTCTCATATGCATTTAGTGGAGCCTTCTCACGATAATCCAAACTACCAACTTCACCGGAGGCAGTTCTGTATACTAAAAATCCACCTCCAGAAATATTTCCTGCATTTGGGAAGCAAACGGTAAGAGCTAAATCGGTTGCTATCATAGCGTCAAATGCAGATCCGCCCTTATTCAATATAGTTATTCCTATATCTGAAGCCTCTTTACGTGCACTTACAACAGCAGCTTTAATATCTTTAGTCTTGTTACAACCACTTAGAAGCAAAGAAAGGCTTAATGTTATATATGTGAACTTTGTTAAAATTCTAACTATCATAAATCTTTTAATTTATTTTTTGAAAAAAAAGTTACATCCTCCATAAAATGGAAAAAATGGCTTTTAAAATAGGTATATTTTTCAATTAAATCATAAGTTGAAGCTGCTAATTTAGAAGGGAATTTTGTCCTTCCTTCCATTTGCTTCAAAATAACCTCAAGATCTTTAAGATTTGAATATTTTTCTAGCCATTTTTGATTAATCAAATTACATATAAAGTATTGAACCTGATCATTGAAATAAAAACACGATTTTTCAAGTTTCTCATAAAAACTATTTGAATAGATTTTTAAAGGTGTTTTGTGAAAATTATCCCAGTTAGCTGCTAAAAAGTGATCAAAATACATGTCAATAATAACTCTACTGTAGTGTCTGTATTTTGGAAATAATTCACGAACACATTTTTTGTATGAGATATGATTATCTGTAAATTCATCAATTAATCTGTGTAAAACAATCCCACTTTTTATTTTATCGGGCAGTTCTGAAATTCTATTTCCCTTTATTTGGTCAGCGACTAGATTGCCTATAGCTAATTCTGTATCCGGACCTGACAAATAAATGTGACCTAAAAAATTCATCCCGCTAAATTAATTCTTTTAATAACTTTTTTTAAAGAATTTATAATTAGGTAAAATGATTTTCCATTATTGAATTGAATATTATAATAAAAACTTGTCAAGCAGCTAGATTTGCTTATTATAATTTAAATTGCAAGGTTTTAATGTTTCAAATAATATGACCTTAATAAAATCAATTTCAGGAATTCGTGGGACGATAGGGGGTATACCTGGGGAAAATTTTACTCCATTAGATATTGTTCGATTTACTTCAGCTTATGGAAAATGGATTAAAGAAAATAGATCAGGAGAGATAATGGTTTATACTGGAAGAGATTCAAGGATTTCTGGTTCTATGGCTCATTCATTGGTTAATAACACTCTTGTTGGAATTGGAATTAACGTTGTTGATTTAGGTGTGTCACCAACTCCTACCTTAGGAATAGCTATAAACTCAGAAAAAGTTAGCGGAGGTATCATGCTATCTGCTAGTCATAATAAAAAGCAATGGAACGCGTTAAAGCTATTTAATTCAAAGGGAGAATTCATAAATGAAGAAGATGGAATAAAAATTATAAAATATGCTGATAAAGTCAATTTCAGTTACGCAAATGTTGATGAACTGGGAACAATTACATCCCGAGACGATTATATTGAGAAACACATAAACAAAATATTGAAATTAGAATCTGTGGACAAAGTTGGAATACAAAATTCTAAATTTAAAATAGTTGTCGATGGAATAAATTCAATTGGTGGCGTAGCAATTCCAAAACTTCTTGACTCTTTAAATGTTGAAGTTGTAAAAATTAATTGTAATCCGAATGGAAATTTTGCTCACGATCCAGAGCCGCTAGCAGAAAATCTTAGAGGACTATGTGATGCTGTTTTAGAAAACAATGCTGATCTTGGAATAGCTGTTGATCCGGATGTCGATCGTCTTGTAATTGTAGATGAAAAAGGGAAGCTGTTTAGCGAAGAATATACTTTAGTTGCTTGCGCTGATTACATACTATCTCAGCAAAAAGGTAAAACAGTTTCTAATCTTTCCTCTACACGTGCTCTTTCTGATGTTACAAAAAAATATGGCGAATCATGTTTTGCGAGTGCAGTTGGTGAATTGAACGTTGTCAAGGAAATGAAAAAAGTTAGTGCTGTTATAGGAGGAGAAGGTAATGGTGGTGTAATATATCCTAAACTTCATTATGGAAGGGATGCAATGGTTGGTACAGCATTATTTTTGTCATTAGTGACAAGTAAACAAAAAAGTGTTTCTGAGATAAGATCATCTTATCCGAGTTATTTTATGAGTAAAAATAAAATATCGGCTAATGAAAATGTTAATTTGGACAGCATATTAGATCAATTAGCTAAAGAATACAGTAATGAGAGAATTTCAATAGTAGATGGTTTAAAAATAGATTTTCCAGAAATGTGGGTACATCTAAGAAAGTCAAATACTGAGCCTGTGATTAGAATATACACTGAAGCAACTACAAAGTCAGAAGCCGATAAATTATCGAATAAATTTATTTCAAAAATTAATCATCTTATTGAGAAAATTTAAATCTTTTGTGAGTCCATAAATATTGAGTAGGGTCCTCAAAAATTTGTTTTTCAAGCCATTTTGTATAAGTATTTGTTATCTCATTTTGCTTTGTCTTTATGGGAATTCTTGATAAAATTTTAAATTCAACATTATAAAAACCTCTTTTTACTCTATTAATTTTTGAGTACACAACAGGTATATTTAAATCTCGAGAAAGACGTTCTGCACCAGTATATGCTGGTACTTTTTTGCCTAAAAAACTTATCCAATATGTAGAGCTTTTAGGTCTTGGCGATTGGTCACTAGCAAAACCATAAACTCCTAGTTCTTTTTTCAATTCTTTTGATTTAATAATTTCTATAGCTTTTTTTTGAGGTATCATTTCAGAGTTGTGAACTCTTCTTATTTTATTAATAAGTCTATCGAAATAGGGGTTTCTTATTGGACGATAAATTCCATAACCTTTGTGTTTTATATGATATCCTAATGACATCATCCATTCCCAGGAAGAATAATGACCACAAAGTAAAAATACTGAACGGTTCTCTTTTTCAAATAATTTCAACACTTCAAGGTTTTGAACATTAAATCTTTCTAGCATTTCTGTTTTAGACATACCCATAGATTTGATTATTTCCAAGAAAATATCACAAAAATGTGAATAGAATTTTTTTTCAATTTCTTTAATCTTAGATATATTAACCTTGGGGAAAGCAGTTATTAGATTTGATCTTACAATATTTCTTCTATACCTGATAATTCTGTAAATAAAAAAACAAGCTACATCAGAAAAGACATATAGAATATTAAACGGCATTCGGGATATTAAATATAAATATGGATAAATTATAATATAAGTTATTCGATCCATCTGAAGTTTATTTCAAAATTATGCTTTATAATATTTACGGGTAGTAAAATTTTTCTAATGTAAAATTTTTTCAGAATTAAATTCCTCTTAAAAATTATTGAATATTGCTTTAGGTAATTTACTTTTATAGGATATACCTTATTTGATATGAAATTCTCTAGTGATACTGTGATGACAAGAATTTTAGATGAACTTTTTAATATTTATGCTAAACGAGTTCCTGATGTGAAAAAAATTACAAGTGCTATGATAGAAAGAGGAATGGTTTCAAGCCAAAATGAAATAATTAACGATCACATAGCTTTTAGAACTATGGGTGTTCCAAATCTAGGTATATCGTCATTTGAAAAGATTTTTTTGGCAAACGGTTATAAACGTATGGATTTCTACCATTTTGCTATAAAAAAATTAGATGCCTATTGGTATTCTCCTCCTACAGAAGATCTTCCTCGAATTTTTATTAGTGAACTTAAAGTAGAAAAACTTTCACCAAAAGTTCAAAATATCATAAGGTTTTATACCGATTCTATTGTTCAAGATCCAGTCGATACATTAAATTTGGATGATCACAAAGCTGTTGCAAAATATTTTCAAACACCTCTTTGGGATCTCCCTTCCTTAAAAAATTACGAACTATTATTAAGTGAAAGTGAGTATGCAGCATGGGTCATATATAATAGATATTACTTAAATCATTATACAATAAGCGTACATGATCTTCCAAATCCTTATAATAAACTTGAGTCATTTAACGAGTTTTTGAGCGATATAGGAATAAAACTGAATACATCAGGCGGAATAATAAAAACTAGCAAGGATCAATTGCTTCGGCAAAGTAGTTCTGTAGCTAATACGGTAAGAGCAAATTTCACTAACGGAAATACAAAAAAAATTGCCGGAAGCTATGTTGAATTTGCTGAAAGAAGTCCATTACCGGAGTTTAGAAATTTAAAATCAAACAAATTAAAAAGAGAGCATCGCAGAGAAGGGTTCGAAACATCAAATGCTGATCGTATTTTTGAAAGTACATTTACTTCTCAAATAAAAAATTCATAAATATGGAGGTTAAACAAATACTTAAAAATCTAAGGATAAAATCTCTTCAGGGTGGTTGTAATGTTGGAGTTGAGTGGTTTGGATCAGGTGATGAAATTTGTTCTTTCAGTCCTGTTGACGGAAGTCTTCTTGGAAAATTAAATATGACCTCTACTCAAGATTATGAAATAGTTATTAGCAAAGCAGAGAAAGCTTTTAAAAATTTCAGGAAAATTCCTGCTCCTAAAAGGGGAGAACTTGTAAGACAATTTGGTAATAAGCTTCGTGAAAATAAATTAAGCCTAGGACATTTGGTTTCATGGGAAATGGGAAAATCCATTCAAGAAGGATTGGGTGAAGTTCAGGAAATGATTGATATATGTGACTTTGCGCTTGGGCTTTCTAGACAATTATATGGATTTACGATGACATCAGAAAGAGAATCACACCGATTATACGAACAATATCATCCTTTAGGTCTAGTAGGTATTATTTCTGCATTTAACTTTCCAGTTGCAGTTTGGAGTTGGAATGTGGCCCTAGCATGGGTATGTGGTAATGTATGTATTTGGAAACCTAGTGAAAAAACACCTCTTTGTAGTATTGCATGCCAAAACTTAATTATAGATGTTTTAAAAGAAAATAATATTGACGAAGGAGTTTCATGTGTAGTTAATGGTGGAGCTGCAGTAGGGAGCTGGATAGCAGATGACCAACGTATATCGCTTGTTTCAGCTACTGGATCTACAAAAATGGGAGTAAATGTATCAAAAAAAGTAGGCGCGCGACTTGGTAAAACCATATTAGAATTAGGTGGGAATAATGCAATTATAATAACACCTAATGCAGATTTAGATATTGCGATTCGTGCAAGTATTTTTGGGGCAGTTGGTACTTGTGGTCAACGTTGTACGTCAACAAGACGACTAATTGTTCATGAATCGATATTCATTAAATTCACAGAAATTTTGAAAGAATCCTATAAGCAATTGAGAATTGGAAATCCAATTGATGAAAAAAATCACATTGGCCCTTTGATTGATCAAAATGCTGTGTCGATCTATTCTGATGCTTTAAAAAAAATTGAAAATCAAGGGGGTACTTGGTTAATCAAGGGAGGTGTATTGTCTGAAAATGATTACGGAAGTAAATGCTATGTTAAACCAGCAGTTGCAATTATTGATCACGAGGCTAAAATAGTTCATAATGAAACATTTGCACCTATTTTGTATGTAATTAAATATAAAGGTGATATTGAAGAAGCAATATCAATTCAGAACGAAGTTAAACAAGGACTTTCATCGTCGATAATGTCTCTTAATGTTAAGGAAACAGAAACATTTTTATCAAGTTGGGGAAGTGACTGTGGGATTGCAAATGTGAATATAGGAACTTCTGGTGCTGAGATAGGTGGTGCTTTCGGAGGCGAAAAAGATTCAGGAGGTGGTAGAGAAAGCGGTTCTGATGCTTGGAAGGCATATATGAGAAGACAAACTAACACCATAAATTTTTCCAATCAAGTCCCTTTAGCACAGGGTATTAACTTCAAAATATAAGCAATTAAATGCTCGAAACATTTCCACTATTTGGAGCAATCATTTTAATTATAAATATTTTATCTAGTATAGTAGGCTTTCGGGATAGAAGATTTTTTGAAAATTATAGCTTCGAAATTGATAAAATCCGAAAAGGAGAATACTATCGGTTGCTAACTTCAGGATTTCTTCATGTAAACACTACTCATCTAATATTTAATATGATTACACTATACTTTTTTGTCTCTTTTGTAACCTATTCTTTAGGTGGAATCTCATTTCTAATACTATACTTCGCAAGTTTAATAATAGGAAATCTTTTAACTTTAATGATTCATTTCAATCAGCCTAATTACAGTGCAGTAGGAGCTAGTGGTGCTGTAACAGGTGTTTTATTTAGTTCATTATTACTTTTCCCATCAATTGAATTAATGATTTTCTTTATACCTATACCAATTCCAGGATATATTTTTGGTATTGGATATATTTTATATACACTTTATGGAATAGGAGCACAAAACGATAATATCGGGCATTCTGCTCATTTCGGCGGAGCTATAGGAGGTGTAATTTTAACATTGTTCTATGATTTTGAAGTTATATACAATTCAAAATTAATGTTAAGCATCTTGTGCGCGACCACACTTATTGCAGGCTTTTTACTTTACATTAAAAGAAAATAGGATTATATATTGGAAAGTAATTCTTCTACTTTTTTATATAGCGCTGCACCACGTAAATTTCTAGCTACGATTACTCCATTTTCATCTAGAACAAATGTAGCAGGGATGGCAGAAACTTGGTATAATTTAGCGATTGGATCATTCCAAAACATAAGATTTGATACATGGTCCCAAACCAAACCGTCATCTTCGATTGCTTTTAACCATTTATTTCTTTCTTTATCGAGAGAAACTCCAACTATATTCAAACCACGGTCTTTATTTCTGTGGTATAATTGAACTAAATTAGGATTTTCGATTCTACATGGTCGACACCAGCTTGCCCAAAAATCTATGATTGTCACTTTGGCTAAACTATTTTCAAATACAAAAGGTTTACCGCTAGGGCTATTACCATCAAAGCGAGGAGCTATTTGCCCAACTTCTACAGAGTCTACGCTTTGCTCAAGTTGATTTTTTACAGATTTACCAGATCTAGTATTTTTGATTCTTTCTTCAAGGGAATCAAAAAGATTTTTTGCTTCATCTATTGGAATAACTTTACTAGATATGAAACGTTCAAGGATTAAAATTGATAGCAGTGAATTTGGAGATGCTTTTAAAAAATCAAGCTCATAATCCTGAATTTGCTTACGTACCTCTTTATATTGTTCCTGAAGATCTTGAGCTAATAAGCTATCTCTTAAGATCATTGCTTGTTGTAAATCATTGCCAATTCCATTTAATGATTCTATGTATTTTTTGGTTTCTGACTTGTATCGCATAAAATCATCATTTGAGGTAGTTCCTTTAGCTTTTGAAAGACCTAAACTATCTTTAAATAATGAAATATTTACAGTCCCACGTTCAGCTATAAACGGGAAGGTATTATTAACTCCTGCGATCTGGAGAAAGTAAAAATTAGGTTCAATTATCTCAGTTTCTAATTCAAATTTCCCATTATTTGAAATAATTGTATCAAGTGTTACAGGTTGATTATTTAGATCAGCAACGATTAGATAAATACTGGTTTGACTATCAATGTCAATTTCACCTTTAATTCTTAAAGTATTAGAGTTATTACTCTGACAAGAATTTAGTAATGTGAAAACAATAATAAGTGGAAAAAAATATTTATTCATGATCCCGATTGATATTGGTAAAATTAATCAATTGATTGGAAATGGAAAACTTATCATTATTTTTACCCCTTAAGTATGATTTATTTTAAAATAGATGAATTTCACTAATGTTATTGAAAGGTTTAAAGACCTAATTGGTATTCAATTTGTACTTACTAAAGAGTGGAATAAATTACCACACACCAAAGGCTGGAGATATGGTGTGGGAAACGCGTTGGCTGTATTGAAACCTGCTAAATTGACTCATATATGGAAGATATTAGAGATTTGTGTTGAAAGTGATTTAATTGTCATAATGCAAGCAGCTAATACGGGTTTAACTGGAGGATCTACTCCTTTTGGAAGTGACTACGATAGACCTATTGTAATAATAAATACAATGCGTATTAAAGATATTCATATAATAAAAGAAGGCAGTCAGATAATTGGATTGACTGGAAGTACCCTATATGGATTAGAGAAAAAATTAAAACCTCATGGAAGAGAACCCCATTCTATTATTGGATCTACTTCTATTGGAGCTTCAATAATAGGGGGGATCTGTAATAATGCAGGAGGGTCATTAGTCCAAAGGGGGCCCTCTTATACTGAAATGGCTCTCTATGCTAGAATTAGTAAAACAGGGAAATTAGAGCTGGTAAATGAGTTAGGAATAAATTTAGGTTCAAATCCAGAAGAAATTTTAGATAATCTGCAAAATCAAAATTATGATGAATCTGATATTCATGAAACAGATCAATTGGGATCGGATAACAAATATTCAGAAATTGTAAGAGAGATTGATAAAAGTACACCTGCAAGGTATAATTCTGATAGTCGACTTTTGTATGGAGCTTCGGGCAGTGCAGGAAAAATTGCAGTTTTTGCTGTTAGACTAGATACCTATGTTTCGCCAACTGAAAATAAAGTATTCTACGTCGGAACAAACGATCCAGATGTGTTTTGGAAAATTAGAAGGGATATTCTTTCAAAATTTAAAACTCTTCCAACACTTGGCGATTATTTGCATAGAGACTGTTATGATGCAGCAAAAAAGTATAGTAAGGATACATTTCTAGTTATTGAAAGATTAGGAACAACATTTCTGCCAACATTGTTTGAACTAAAGAGGAGGGTTGATATTATAGCCAAGAAGTTAAAGATTTTACCTGACAATTTTTCTGATAGATTAATGCAATTTTTAGGTAAACTTTTCCCTAATCATTTACCTAAAAGGATGGATAGATTTAGAGATTTATATGAACACCATTGGATTATAGAAATGTCAGATGAAGGAATAAATGAGGCAAGAAATTACTTTAGTAAATTTTTTAAAAACAACGATGGTGATTTTTTTGAATGCAATGATTTTGAATCAAAAAAAGCATCCCTACATAGATTTGTTTCTGCAAGTGCAATAGGGAGGTATCATATTCTAAATTCTGAATCTCATGGGGAGATGATGTCACTAGACATTGCATTTCCTAGAAATGAAAAAAATTGGTTTGAAAAGTTGCCTAAGGATATTGATGATATGCTTGAAATGAAACTTTATTATGGCCATTTATTTTGTCATGTCCTCCATCAAAACTACATTGTTAAAAAAGGAATTGATGGTGAAAAATTAAAAAACAAGCTCTTAAAATTATACGATAAAAGGGGGGCTGAATATCCGGCAGAACACAATGTTGGCCATGAATATTCAGCAAAACCGTCATTAAAAAAATTCTATAAGGAACTTGATCCTACAAATGGTTTTAATCCTGGAATTGGCAGAACAAGTAAAAATAAAAATTGGGCTTAAATGTTAATTTATTTTATCTCAACTGATTTTTGTCAAATAGAAATATTACCTAGAACACTTTTGAATACTAAATAACACATAAAGGTTTATCTTTGTTGCATATTTTTGGTAATATGGCTGGTAACATTTTTGGCTCACTTTTTAAACTCACAACCTTTGGTGAATCACATGGTCCTGCTATAGGAGGAATTTTAGAAGGTTGCCCTGCAGGAATTGAACTAGACCTAGAATCTATCCAAGAAGACTTAGATAGGAGAAAGCCCGGACAATCTTCAATTGTTACTCAAAGAAAAGAATCTGACGAAGTTTTAATACTTTCTGGAGTGTTTGATGGTAAAACAACGGGCACACCTATAGGTTTTTCAATAAATAATACAAACCAAAAACCAAAGGATTATTCCCATATTCAAGACTCTTACAGGCCATCACATGCAGATTATGTTTATGATCAAAAATATGGTATACGTGATTATAGGGGAGGAGGAAGAAGTTCAGCAAGAGAAACCGCTAGTAGGGTAGTTGCTGGTTCTATAGCGAAACAGTTTTTATCTCCTACTAAGATAAACGCCTATGTTTCAGCAGTAGGACCTTTATCACTTGACACTAACCCATCTGATGTTGATTTATCCCTCACGGAAAAAAATCCTGTTCGTTGTCCAGACCAAAAGATGGCTTTGAAAATGGAAGACTTTATCAAAAAAATAAGAAAAGAAGGAGATACAGTCGGAGGCATTATAACTTGTATTATTAAAAATGTAAAAATTGGTCTTGGAGAACCAGTCTTTAATAAACTTCATGCCGAACTAGGCAAAGCTATGCTTTCAATCAATGCAGTAAAAGGTTTTGAATATGGAAGTGGGTTTAGTGGAACAAAAATCAAGGGAAGCGAACACAACGATTTGTTTAATGAAGATGGGACTACAAAAACTAATCACTCGGGTGGTATTCAAGGTGGCATATCTAATGGAATGGATATTTATTTTAATGTTGCATTTAAACCCGTAGCAACCATTATGCAAAATCAAGAAACTATAAATTCAAAAGGTGAAAAAGTTGAAATGCAGGGTAGAGGTAGACACGACCCCTGTGTAGTACCACGTGCAGTACCAATTGTAGAAGCTATGGCCGCTCTTGTTCTAGCAGACTTTTCTTTAATTAAGAGAACAAATAAAATATAATTTAATTTGAGAAAAATAGCTTTACACTGGAAAATATTAATTGGAATGAGCCTTGGAGTATTGTTTGGTGTTAGCTTTTCTTTTATTCCAAATGGGGACTTATTTATCTCAAATTATATCAAGCCCTTTGGGACAATTTTTATCAATTTATTAAAGCTGATAGCAGTACCACTTATTTTAGCATCTTTAATTAAAGGAATATCCGATTTAAAAGATATTTCTAAATTATCAAAAATGGGAGGGCGAACTATTGTTACCTACCTAATCACGACACTAACTGCCGTGACCATTGGCTTAATTTTAGTTAATGTAATCAAACCAGGAAAATCGATCAGTGTCGATACTAGAAATGAACTCGTTGAAGCTTATGCAACCGATACCCAAGCAAAGCAAAAAGCAGCAGCAAAACAGCAGGAATTAGGTCCATTACAGGCACTAGTTGATATGGTACCGTCAAACATATTCTTAGCCGCTTCAAATAATAGAAATATGTTGCAAGTGATCTTTTTCGCATTATTTTTTGGTATAGGAATGATTCTTCTAAATGAAAATAAAGTAGCTCCAGTTAAGAATTTTTTTGACTCCTTCAATTCTATCATTCTAAAGCTTATTGATTTAATAATGCTCTCTGCCCCATATGGTGTTTTTGCATTATTGGCAGCATTAGTAGTGGAAGCTCCAAGCTTAGAACTATTCAAAGCATTAGCACTCTATGCAATAACCTTACTATTAGGTCTTGCTGCAATGATTATAATTTATGTTTTAATTGTTCAACTTTTAACCAAACGAAAAATTTCTTTTTTTGTTCGTGGTATTGCTCCTGCACAGTTACTAGCATTTTCTACAAGTTCTAGTGCTGCAACATTACCTGTTACTATGGAATGTGTTGAAGAAAATTTAGGTGTAGATAAAGAGGTAGCTAGTTTTGTCCTCCCTATAGGTGCAACAATTAACATGGATGGAACATCAGTCTACCAGGGGGTTGCAGCCGTTTTTATTGCGCAAGCTTTTGGATTAGAACTTAGTCTCTCTGCACAGCTGGGTATTGTCTTTACGGCTACGCTTGCATCAATAGGTACAGCAGCAGTACCAAGTGCAGGCATAGTTATGTTAGTCATCGTTTTAGCTCAAGCTGGAATTCCTGAAGCTGGCTTAGCCCTTATTTTTGCAATTGATAGGCCTTTAGATATGTGCAGAACAATTGTAAATGTAACTGGAGATGCAGCTGTTTCAATGATTGTAGGAAAGTCAATAGGTAAGTTAAAAGACTAAATGAATTTTTTTCTTGAGCGTTAAGGTTTAAAGTCATAAAAACTTGTGAGCATATTTTTTTTCTGGTAATGGACAAATATCGTGCTTCCCAAACCATTTATATCTGTTTTTTGCTACAAATCGATATATCATATTTAAGAAACTTGTTGGTAGAAGATTAAAAATCAAAAATAAATTCCAGAAGCCACTCAAATATTTTAAAACTCTAAATACAGCTTTTGCTTCTGAACAATATTGCTTTTCACTATCCCAAGAAATTATTGAATCGCAATCTAGAATTGAACCTGGATTATTCTTAAAAAAGGACTTTGCATAGTCACTATCAAGATTGGTAAATCTAATATTGTCATTTTTATCCCATTTGCACAACTTTAGAATTATCGAGTTACATAATACACATGGCCCGTCGTAAAAGACTATGAGTTCTTTCATTTCCTATTTTGTTTGTCTTCTACTATCTCTAAAAGATCTAAGCTGACTTGTGTTTTAAAGATTCCATAATTCACAATTGCTTTATTTTTTTCTATCAGGTCAATAGATCCCACGGAACGACCGTCAAACATTCTTACACTATCACCAACTTTAAGTTTAATATATGATTTTTTAGGCTTATCAATTTTATTTTTCTTTTTCTCCTTTCTAACCAGAGCAATATCCTTATTTACCTGCTCATTTATTTTTTTCTTCTTTTCTTTTTCAGTTTTAAGTAAAAGGTTTGACTTTTTTTTACGTTTTGAGTTTTCATTTTCAACCAATTTTAAAAGTTCTGATATTAATGGTCTTTTTTTATTGTTTTTAAAAAAACGCTCACCGATTTCATTGAATTTATTTCCTAGAACAATCATTTTTTGGTTGTGGTCAAAAAGTTCTTGATAGCTTGAGAGTTTAGATTTTAATTTGGCCTTAATTTGAGCCGTTTGTTCACTTTGCTCTTCAGCTTTTGATTCTTTTTTCTTCAAACTTTCCCCAGTTTTTAAAAGTTGATTACGTTCTTTTTGAAGTTTAGCAATTGTAGCGTCAAATCTAACCTTGCCCTTTTCAATTTTCTTTTTTGCACGATTAACAAGGTTATATGGAAGTCCATTTTTTTGCGCTACCTCAAAGGTAAATGAGCTACCTGCTTCACCTAAAACTAGTTTAAAAATTGGTTCTAATGTCTTGCTATCAAATTGCATATTAGCATTAATCATTTTTGGAAGCTCTGTTGCTAAGACTTTTAGGTTAGAATAGTGAGTGGTTATTAATCCTAGCGCCTCTCTTTCATAAAAATCTTCCAAAATAACCTCAGCTAGTGCTCCGCCTAATTCTGGATCAGAACCAGTCCCAAATTCATCTATTAAAAATAAAGTATTCGAATTGCATTTTTTTAAAAAATACTTCATGTTATTTAAACGATAAGAATAAGTGCTTAACTGATTTTCTATTGACTGATTGTCTCCAATATCAGTTAAAATCAATTCAAAAATACACGCAACACTATTTTCTTTGACTGGAATAAGCATTCCACTTTGCAACATTAGCTGTAATAAGCCGACTGTTTTTAATGTAATACTTTTCCCTCCAGCATTAGGTCCAGAAATTACGATAATTCGATGTTCAGAATTGAGTTTTATATCTTGCGGATAAGTAGATTTATTTTGTAATCTATTTGTCTGAAGTAAAAGAGGGTGGAAGGCCTTCTTATAATTGATCTCTTTTTCATCTGAATTTATTTTGGGAAAAATTCCATCAATTTCTTTACCATAACAAGCCTTTGCATAAATAATGTCAAACTTGAGTAAAAAGCTGTGTTGGTTTTGAAAGTAGGGGAGGTAAGGACGAAAAAAATCAGTTAATTCGGATAATATTTTTTTTATTTCCTCTGTTTCTTCAAATAGCAGATTCTGTAATTCTTGGTTTTGTAAATATGTGGTTTCAGGCTCAATAAAAACGATGCTACCTGTTTTTGAGCTTCCCATTATAGTCCCTTTTACCTTTCGACGATACATTGCTTTAACAGCAAGAACTCTTCTATTATTGACAATTGATTCTTTTATGTCATCTAAGTAATCTGCTCCATTATACTGGCTAAGTGATTTGTTAAAACTACTACTTATTTTACCTCGTAATTGCTGTAATTTTTTACGTATTGAAAACAAATGATCAGATGCCTTATCCCTTATTTCACCAAAACGGTCAATGATTCTGTCTATTGCTGGAAT
>CACERG010000018.1 GCA_902561795.1 uncultured Bacteroidota bacterium
AACAAAGCAATTGGTTTGGCAAGGTAAAGGAAGAGGTGGGATTGATGATAATACAAAAAATAGAGATGAGCGTATATCTTTATTTGTAAAAGAAATAGTTGAAAACTATCCCCCAGTTATTAATTAATTACCTGGAAATAAAATCTTTTTTGCTTTATCTAAAGCTAGATTTATTCCTTCAATTTTCTTTCCCCCTGCAGTTGCAAAAAATGATTGGCCACCGCCACCTCCGTCTATAAACTGCCCTAGATATTTTATTATTTGAGATGCATCCCTGCCTTCTTCTTTAACTAATTGCTTTGATACATAACAACTAATTAATGGTTTTCCAGTTTTACGAGAAGCAAAAACTAGTATGATTTTATTAAAGTCTTTGCCAATCCCAAAGCTCAAATCTTTCATACCTTGAGCATCCATTTCTATTTCTTTAGCTAAAAAATTCACCCCAGAAATAATTTTAATTTCATTTAATAACTCACTTTTTAGAGTTTGTGATTTTAATTTTAAAAGTTCAGAAATTTCTTTTTTTAGGAATATATTTTCCGATTGTAGATTTAGAATTGCTTTTAAAGGATCTTGCGATTGCTTTAAAAGTTGACTTATATTTTCTAGAATCGTTGTTTGATTTTCAAAATAATTTTTGACTGCACTACCTGTAATCGCTTCAATTCTCCTAACTCCAGATGCAACTGCACTCTCAGATATAATTTTAAAATACCAAATGTCCGAAGTATTGTTTACGTGTGTTCCTCCACACAGTTCAAATGATTGACCAAACCTAATTGTTCGGACATTTTTACCATACTTTTCTCCAAAAAGTGCAATCGCACCTTCCTCTATTGCTTTATTGTATGCAATTTCTCTTTGTTCTTCCAGGGGAATCTTTTCCAAAATTCTTTCATTAACAAATTTTTCAATGTTTTTGAGCTCTTCATTTTTCAACTTTGAAAAGTGTGAAAAATCAAAGCGAAATATTTTAGAATTAACCATTGATCCTTTTTGCTGGACATGATTACCTAAAACAGCTCTTAATGCTTGATGAACCAGATGGGTTGCCGTATGATTAGATGATGTGTTAAGACGAAGTTCAGGGTTCACGAATGCTTTAAATGGGACATCTAATTCTTTTGGAAGATTAATGCAGTCATGAATTATAAGGTTATTTTCTTTTTTTGTGTTTATAATATTAAAAATTTCGCCATTTTCTGACTCTAGGTATCCTTGATCTCCAACTTGACCACCACCCTCTGGATAAAAGGGTGTTTTATCAAAGGTTAACTGATAGGAATCACCATCTCTGTTGGTATTAATTTTTCTGTATCGTGTAATTGCTATGTTTGAGTCTAATTTATCATATCCTACAAATTCTTCTTTTTTAGATTCTTTGATAACAATCCAATCTCCTACCTTTGACGAGGTAGCTCCACGTGATCTTGATTTTTGTTTACCCATCGCATTTTCAAATCCTTCTTTATCAATTTCCAAACCTCTTTCGCTTGCGATTAGTTTAGTCAAATCAAATGGAAAACCAAAAGTATCATATAGTTCAAATACATTTTTACCTGGGATTTTTTTAACTTTTAATTTTCTTATTTCGTCCTCTAAAAGAACAAGACCTTGATCAAGCGTTTTTAGAAAAGATTTTTCCTCCTCTTTAATCACATTGAATGCAAGTTGTTTTTCTTTCTTTAACTCAGGAAATGTATCTCCCAATTGTGTAGATATTATTTCAACTAATAAATGTATAAATGGTCTTTTCTGATCTAAAAATGTAAAACCATATCTAATGGCTCTTCTTAATATTCTTCTGATAACATAGCCAGCTCCATTATTACTGGGAAGTTGACCATCTGCAATAGCAAAAAATACTGTCCTAGTATGATCTGCAATAACACGTATAGCTATGTCAATTTTTTCTGAAACCCTGTAATTATGTTTTGTTATTTTTTCAATTTCATCAATTATCGGAGTAAAAACGTCCGTATCATAATTTGAAGTTTTACCTTGCAAAACCATACATAATCTTTCAAACCCCATTCCAGTATCAATATGTTTTTTTGGTAATTTTTCAAGCACTCCGTTGGCATTTCTGTTGAACTCAATAAAAACTAAATTCCATAACTCAATTACTTGGGGGTGATCATTATTAACCAAAGTAAAACCTGGAGTTTTTTTCCATTCTGATTTTGGTCGAGTATCAATGTGAATTTCTGAACAAGGACCGCAGGGTCCTTGTTCTCCCATTTCCCAAAAGTTGTCTTTTTTGCTTCCAAGTAAAATTCGATCTTCAGGAATAATGGCTTTCCATAAATTGTATGCTTCGGTATCCTTTTCTAATTTTTCCTCCAAAGACCCTTCGAAAATTGTAACATATAGTCTTTCTGGATCAATTTTAAATACATCAATTAACAATTCCCATGCCCACTCTATCGCCTCTTTTTTAAAGTAATCACCAAAACTCCAATTACCTAGCATTTCAAAAAAAGTATGATGATAAGTATCAATTCCTACCTCCTCTAAATCGTTGTGTTTGCCTGATACTCTTAAGCACTTTTGTGTATCAGTAATACGTTTTGAAATCGGATCAGCAAAACCTAAGAAAAATTCTTTAAAAGGATTCATCCCTGCATTTGTGAACATTAAAGTTGGGTCATCCTTAATAACCATTGGGGCTGACGGGACTATTTCATGTTCTTTTGATTCAAAAAAATCTAAAAATTTTTTTCTTATGTCATATGATTTCATTCAATTAGAAGTTTTTGTTTGGATCTGTTTCTAAACTTACTTTTATACTATGAGAACATTAAATTTTGTCAAATTTTATATCTTTGACATTATTTCTTTTACAATACAAAAGAAAAGAAAATTTATAAAACTTTATGAGTAAAGTTAAGTACTATTTTGATCCTGACACACTTTCCTACCGTCCAATAAAGGCAACAAACAAAAATCGCATACTAAATGTTTTACTATTTACATTCTTATCATTTTTTTTCGGTATTATTTGTCTTTTAATTTTGCTTAACTCAGATTTTCTTAATACCCCTTCAGAAGTTGCACAAAAAAGAACAATTCAAAACTATGAACTACAATTTGAAATTTTAAATAAAAAACTGTCCCAACTTGAGACAGTTGTGGAAAACGTTGAAGAAAGAGATAATAATATCTATCGTGTTTATTTTGAAGCTAGCCCAATACCTGAAGAACAACGTTATGCTGGTTTTGGTGGAGTGAATAGATATAAAGATTTAGAAGGTTATGACAACTCTGAGCTAATTATAAATACTACAAAACGACTAGATATACTCACCAAGCAAACAGTTGTTCAATCGAGATCTTTGGACGAAATAGAAAGTCTTGCAACAAACAAATCCGAACTAATTTCTGCAATTCCAACTATTCAACCAATTAAAAATAAAGACCTCACTAGAGTCGCTTCAGGTTTTGGTTACAGAATCGACCCTTTCACAAAGAAACGACGATTTCACTACGGCATGGACTTCACTGCAAAAAGAGGAACACCAGTCTATGCATCGGGTAACGGTATAGTAAAACGTGCCGATAACCGTTCCGCTGGCTATGGAAGACATATTCGTATAGACCATGGATTTGGATATGTTAGCCTGTATGCTCATCTATCTAAATATAATGTAAGAAGAGGTCAGAAAATTAAGCGGGGTGAAATAATTGGTTATGTAGGAAATACTGGAAGATCAGCCGGACCACACTTACACTATGAGATCTTAAAAGACAAAAAGAAAATCAATCCTTTGAATTTTTATTATGGTAATCTTTCTCCAAAAGAATTTGAAGCCTTATTAACCCAATCCAAACAAGAAAACCAATCTTTGGATTAATATGCATATAGACCTTCCAGAAAAAAGGTATTATTCAATTGGAGAGGTTGCAGAAGCTTTTCAGGTTAAGACCTCTTTACTTAGATTTTGGGAAAAAGAATTTGAACAGATACAGCCCAAAAAAAAACAAAGTGGGACTAGAAAATATACTCAAGAAAACATAAAAACGATTCAATATATTCATCACCTTGTTAAGGAAAAAGGTATGACCTTAGAGGGGGCCAAAAAGCAGTTGACGCTAAAGCCAAACGATACTAAAAAAGAAAATATTTTATCAAAGCTCGAAAGTATAAAGGACTCTTTGGAAAAATTAAAAATCAAACTTTAACTTTTCATTTCTTTCTAAAAAATATTTGAATGGGTACTCCTTGAAAATCAAATCTATTTCGAATTTTATTTTCTAAAAATCTTCGGTATGGATCTTTTAAATATTGAGGCAGATTGCAAAAAAATGCAAACTGGGGATAATTTGTTGGCAACTGAGTACAAAATTTTATCTTAATATATTTTCCTTTAGAAGATGGGGGTGGAGTTTTTTCGATAATTGGTAACATTTCATTATTCAAGATTTTTGTTGGTATTTTTCTTTTTCTATTTTCAAATACTTCTATTGCCGTCGAAACAGCTTTAAAAATTCGTTGTTTGGTCAATGATGAAACAAAAACAATTGGAACATCCTTGAAAGGTGATATAGCCTCTCTAATTTGAATTTCATATTTCTTTGTCACATTAATACTTTTTTCTAATAAGTCCCATTTATTTACCAAAATAACTATGCCTTTATTATTCCTATGTATTAACCAAAAAATATTCTGAACCTGACCATCAAAACCTCGAGTAGCATCAATAATTAAAATACATACGTCGGCATATTCGATTGAACGAACTGACCGCATAATTGAATAAAACTCAATGTCTTCTTTTATCTTAGCTTTTTTTCTTATTCCTGCAGTATCAATAAGATTAAAATCAAATCCAAATCTTTTATATCTTGTATTGATACTATCTCTAGTAGTTCCTGCGATTTTTGTAACAATGTTTCTTTCTTTTCCTATAATTGCATTAATAAATGATGATTTTCCTGCATTTGGTCTTCCAACTACTGCAAAGTTTGGGAGTTCATCTCCAATTTTTTTTTCTTCTTTAGGCATTTGGCTTATTAGATCATCTAATAATTCCCCTGTTCCACTGCCACTAACACTAGAAATACAATAAAAGTTTTTGTAACCAAGACTATAAAATTCCGAGGTCATTTGGGCCCTTGAAGTGTTGTCAACCTTATTGATTGTCAAATAAACTGGCTTTCTTGAGCGTCTTAAAAGTTTTGCAATATTTTGGTCCATTCCGGTGACTCCATCTATTACATCCACAATAAATAAAATTGCATCGGCTTCTTCAATTGCTATGCTGACTTGCTTATCTATTTCCTTTTGGAAAATATCGTCACTATTTTCTATATATCCACCAGTATCAATTAGAGTAAATTCTCTACCATTCCAATCAGTTTTTCCATAATGACGGTCTCTAGTAACTCCGCTTTGAGAATCGACAATAGCATCTCTTTTTTGAATCATTCTATTAAAAAAAGTTGACTTACCAACATTTGGTCTTCCAACTATTGCAACAATTCCACTCATTATTTTGATTTGTTGCAAAAATAATATATTCATAACCATAGAATTTATTTTCAGATTAAAGATTTTGCACAACACACTATAAATCATTAAATTCGCACCCTACATCGCGAGGTAGAGCAGTGGTAGCTCGTCGGGCTCATAACCCGAAGGTCGCAGGTTCGAGTCCTGCCCTCGCTACTTCAAAAGACCAGTTAGTCACTGGTCTTTTAATTTATAATAAATCTTAATTTTAAGGAATTTAATAAGTTTATAATTTTGCCCTTATATTAAGAATTTGGAGAAAAAAAATGATCATAAATCCGGTTTTGTCTCTATAATTGGTAATCCCAATGTAGGAAAATCCACATTTTTGAATGCCCTTTTGGGTTCAGACATTTCGATAGTTACACCAAAAGCACAAACTACAAGACATCGTATTTTGGGAATCGTAAATGGTACTGATTTTCAGGTAGTATTTTCTGATACTCCTGGGGTTATAAAACCATCTTATGAAATGCAAAATTCCATGATGAATTTTGTAAAAGAATCTCTTAAAGATGCTGACATAATCATTTACATGGTTACTGCTGGAGATGAAAATCTAAATGATCAAAAATTATTAAACCAAATAAAAAAAACTAAATCACCTTTATTTGTACTAATTAATAAAATTGATAAATCAACCCAAAAATTAGTTGAAAAAAAAGTTGATTATTGGAGAACCATTTTCCCTCAAGCAAAAGTTTATCCAATATCAGCATTAAATGGTTTTTTTATATCTGAAGTATTCAATTTGATTATGGAACTTGTTCCAAATTCTCCTGCTTATTTTCCAAAAGATCAAATTACAGATAAGCCTGAACGCTTTTTTGTAAATGAATCTATTAGAAAGCAAATTCTACAACGCTATAAAAATGAAATCCCTTATTCTGTTGAAGTAATAACAGAAGAATTTAAGGAAAGTTCTAAAATCATAAAGATTAATTCAGTGATATTAGTTGAAAGAGAGTCTCAAAAAGGAATAATTATCGGGCATAGGGGAAATGCCTTAAAGCAAGTAGGAATTAATGCTAGAAAATCTTTACAAAACTTCTTCGGTAAAAAAATTTATTTGGAATTACATGTGAAGGTTTCAAAGAATTGGCGTTCCAACAATCAACAACTTAAAAAGCTTGGATATTAAAATTCATTTTTTAAAATATGTATATTTAAAAATAAATCCATAGATATACTTTTATGATAAGATTAGTTAGTTTTTTTCTTTTTTCTATAATATTATTTTCCTGTACAAACCCCAAACAAAGCCCACCGAATATTGTTTTTATTATGTCAGACGACCATGCCTACCAAGCAATAAGTGCCTATGGATTTGGTTTAAATAACACGCCAAATATTGACCGAATTGCAAATGAAGGTGCAATATTCCAAAAAGCATTTGTAACAAACTCAATATGTGCGCCTAGTAGAGCAGTGATGCTAACTGGGAAGCATAGCTTTATAAATGGAAAAGTTGATAACATTCAAGACTTTGATTGGGACCAAGATAATTTTGCTAAAGAGCTTCAAAAGGTAGGCTATCAAACTGCTTTAGTTGGTAAAATTCATCTAAGAGGTTTACCACAAGGTTTTAACTATTCTGCAGTACTTCCAGGTCAGGGTCATTATTATAATCCTGATTTTATAATAAATGGAATTCAAGAGCGAATAGAAGGTTATGTAACAAGTATTACAACAAAAATTGCTCTAAGTTGGCTAAGTGAGAAACGTGATAAGACTAAACCATTTTTACTTCTTTACCATCAAAAGGCACCTCACAGAAATTGGAAACCTGAAAAAAAATATTTGACTCTTTTTGATGATAAAGAATTTGATCCTCCAGCCAATTTTTTTGATGATTACAGTGATAGGGGTACTGCTGCAAAGACACAGGAAATGTTAATTGCAGCTTCAGAAGAGCAGATTAAAGCTGCTCATGGTAGCGGAGGTCAAGCTAGATGGGGTCACGACTTTAAAATGATTACTGACCCATATGGTAAAAAAACAGGTTTTGAAAATGAATTAGATCGATTTAATAGTGACCAAAAAAAAGACTGGCTTAATGCTTACACTCCCAAAAACGATAAAATGAAAAGACAAAATCTATCTGGAAAGGATTTAGCACTTTGGAAATTTAATCGCTATATAAAGGATTATCTTCGCACAATTCAATCAGTTGACGATGGTGTTGGTGAATTATTAGATTACTTAGATAGAGAAGGCTTATCAGAAAATACAATTGTAGTCTACACTTCTGATCAAGGTTTTTATCTAGGAGAACATGGTTGGTTTGATAAAAGATTTATGTATGAAGAATCACTTCGAACTCCCTTGCTAATGCGTTATCCTAAGGAAATAAAACCCGGTATAAAAATCTCCAAAATGATTCAAAATCTTGATTTTGCACCGACTTTTCTTGATTATGCTGGAATTACTCCAAGTGATAATTTTCAGGGTCTTTCGTTTAGAAATATTGTAAGCCAAAAAGAAACTAAATGGAGAGATGCTATTTATTATACATATTACGAATATCCGTCAGTACATATGGTCAAAAGACATTATGGTGTTAGGACTGAGAGATATAAATTAATGCATTTTTATTATGATATTGATGAATGGGAGTTATATGATTTGAAAGAAGATCCATCTGAAATGAAAAATGTGTATAACGATCCCCAATACAAAAAAATTAAAGACAACCTTCATCAAAAATTAAAAGAATTAAGAGAGGAATACGGAGATTCTGACTCACTCGATCTTATGCATATTAAAAGGTATGTTTCGAAAATAAATCAATGATTTTATTGCTACTTTTAAAATAAATTAAGGTCATTAATACTAGTATAGACTTACACGGAATCCGTCATAAAGAAGCCCTTGAAAAAGTAGAAACTGAGCTTCTAAATCTGCAAGAAAAAGGATCTTTTTCATTAACAATTATTACCGGAAACTCGAGTATTTTACAAGAAATGATATTAAAAAAACTAAGAGAGCAAAATAAATTAACTTATTACATCCCAAGTTGGAATTTAGGACAGATTATTGTGGACTTCGTTAAGCTTTAAAATAAAATGAGACTTTAATTAAATCATCTGCATATCCACTTCGTTAAGTTTGGGAACTAATTTGTATATTTTTGCTTTTCAACTATAAATGAAAACAAATATTGATAAAATAGATAATGATACGAAAAGAAAGTTTTTCATTTGTTATTTATTTATTGATACAGAGTAACTCAAGTTATTAATTATTCCGTTATCTAATTTATAGCTAACCCTTATGTATTTTCTTTCAAATTCATTGAAGTTTATATCAAGTTTAACTTTATACCTTATTTCATTATTTCCAATGTCTTCTTTTTCAATTTCTGTATCATCGAAAGTTAGTTTTTCAACACCACTTTCATCTGGATAAATAAAATTATCATCAGATATATATACGTACCATTCTTTAATTCTCGCTCTAGGATTATCCATTGACCACTGAGATACAGGAGTTGAAAATGGATTTGGATCATCTGGAAGTAAAGTAGTTTCCCAATTAAGTTTAATCTCATTATTATCAAATAAAATATTTCTTATTGGAGTTGTAAAAGGATAATTTATTTTTTCAATGTTATAAGAATTATCTAGAAGAAATATCGGGTTTTGATCAAAAAAATAAGTTTCAGTTTCTTGGTTTATTAGTTGGGATGCTGTAAATAAAAATTTTTGTTCATTTAATTTTTTAATGTCAAAATATGAAGTCTGTGAAGGGAATGGCAAATTATTTATTCGTTCGAAATTTGTAGAATCATCAGAATTTCTCATCAAAAAAACATTTAAGTATGCACTATTATTTTGCTGATCATTGTTAAAAATTATAAGTTCATTTGTCCCATCGGCATTTAAGTCGACGTTTTTATAATCCCACGAAAAATCATATTCTGACAATGTTGTAATTATGTTTGGACCGAATGTTCCATCACAATTACCAAGTTTTACATGTGTCTCATTGCCCCAATAGACAATATCAACACAGTTATCATCATCAACATAAAGAAGTTCATTTGTGAAAGAATTCTTTTCCATTGAAATATTAGAATTACTTTTCACAAGAACAGAATTTATAACTTGAAATTCACCTTTTCCATCATTTAAGTATGTTTTTATTCCCTCACTGTTTTGCCAATTTGAAATGACAAAATCAATATCACCGTCATTATCTACATCTTCAACACCCAATCCATGGTAATAGCCTTCACTTGTTGACCTTTTGACAGAAGACAATCTTTTTTGAGTCCAGCTATTTAAACCATTACTCATTAATACATCTAGGTGTGAAAGATCCGAATAATCAAATTCAGGATGACTGACTAGAACAAAATCTAAAAAGCTGTCGTTGTTTAAGTCAGCAACAACCCCTTTTCTTGTGAAAGACTGGCCAATATTATTTTGTATTTTACTAGAAGAATCCTCAAAAACAAAAGTATTCGGGTTAAATAAAAACATTTTAAATGGTAATACGTCCTCTTTTTCTGAAGACATAAAATAAAAAAAGGCATCTAAATATCCATCGTTATTAAAATCATTTACTAAATATCCCATCGGCGCAACCCAATCATTTCTACCTATAAAATCATCTATATCAAAAAAATATTTATCTCTAACGGACACCATCAAAGGACTCATAACCTTATTCGAAATCAAATCATCATTGACATGCTCTAACTGATTTCCCAAAAATGGAGAAATGGGAGACTCATAATTAGTAGTTATACTTAATTTAATAAAGTTTGCAGACAGAGAAGTGTTTGAATTAAGAGTAATTGAAATTTGTAAATCATTTGAGCCATCAGACCAACCTGAGAATATATAACCTGAACTAGGTGTTGCAGTAATTTTAATTTCAGTCCCCTCATCATAAGTTCCTCCTTCAGTTGAGACAGTTCCTCCGTCTCCAGCGCTTACTGTTAGAGTGTACTGTGTAGGGTCTGGTTCAGATTCTTGTGGTTGAGTGACTGTTGGTGGTGGAGATGTGTCTTCCTCCTCAGATGAACAACTATAGATTAAAGCAAATATTGATAAAATAGATAATGGTAAGAAAAGAATGTTTTTCATTTGGTTTATTGTTTGGATAACTAATTTAAAAAAAGGTATTTTAATTTATACACTTAGTGCATAAATAAGGAGTTCAAAATTGACTTTAGTTAGCTTTGGGTTGACCTATTGGTGTACAAATTGGTGTACAAATAATCCCGTAACCCCTATAAAACCTAGATTTCCTACATTCTTGTTGACTTCGTTAAGCTTTAAATCATTATAAGTGATTATTTAAAGAGTAAAGTAAATCAGTAAAGTCTATATACATCAATTGTATAAAATGGTTTATTAAATAGAATACTATTTATATTTTTAAAACCTGATTTTGAATTGAATTTTGTTTTTACTTGTTCATTTATTTTTTTGTCATTTATAGAAAGTTCATAAATCCACTCTGAATAAACATTTACGAAATTTTTGTCAGTAGATAAAAACCCTTCTTGAGGTATACCTCTAACAGATGCACTAAATAATGAATTTAAATTTTCAGTAACGTTTACATTATAATTCTGAGAATTTTTAACTTCTTTAAACCTATATGTATCACTAAGGTTTTCTCTAATTAACTCTTTTAGAGATTCAAAACTTTTGGTTTTAATTGACTTTGAATTACTGAAATTTTTCTTCGAAAAAACTAATTTGGAACTACTATAATCTCCTCCGTTAAATGTAAATTGTTCTTTATTTTTCTGGTTGATTTCATGATAGTAAATTGTTTGACCATCTTTTTTACCATGTATAAATAACTTATTAAGATTTACCAATTTGACAACTTTTTTAATTTCAAAAGGTTCGAATTTAGGCGGAACACCAGTAATAATGTAGGGTATCAAAACTTTTTTTTCAATATTAGATAGATTATAATTTAGACTATGACCTGTAGAGCTTTGGAATTTGCCATTAGTAAACTTGAATTCAACAGTTGCATTTTCATTGTAAACTGTAAAAAATGGGAAATTACTTAAAGCAAAATTTATAAAATAATCTTTAAACTTATCAGTACTTGTTATGGATAATACCGCATTTTCTAAATTAAAAAATTTTATAATCTCATTTATACGAGCCTCTGGAACTTGATACTCAACAAAATCATTAAAAACTTTCTCTATTTTGTCTGGTTCTTTATTTAAAATCGCTTTAGTAAGCTCAGATTCTAATTTACCATTATGTATCTTAATTTGGGTATTAATTTTATCTAAGTATATTTTTTTAAGGTCTTCTTTTATAGTTATCAATTCAGAATCATTAACAAAGTCTTCAATAAGATTATCATAGACACCAAATCTAACTCTTTGGAGATTTCTCTTTAAATCAATTAACGCTTCCTCCAAATTTTTATCTAAGGGTAAATCATTATTGATTTTTTTTCTAAATGCTGGTAAACTTTTAATTTTATTTTGTGAAACTAGGTTTTCAAGTTCAATTCCTATTTCGGCATAAATCTTCCTTATCCTTTCCTCCTCTTTCAGTTTCAAATACTGTTGATATTGTTTTTTATATGTATCCAATTTATCATTAATTCTTTTTTTGACGGCAGGATAACTATATGCCTTTAAATTTCTCCGAGTAATTAAATATTGGTCCCATCTTTCTTTGGGGTTTTTAAATGTCTTTTGATTAAATTCAGAAATTAACTTTATATCTTCTTCCGCATCTATATCTGATGGATACAATTTGGGGCCCCCAAGAGCATCCCATTCAGATTTTTTTATTGAAAATCGTTTACAATCATTTGCGAAAATTTCTAATTTATACTCTGAAATCATTGACACACAAGCAAAACCGTTTTCAACCTTAGGCACAGTAAAAAACAAATAGACTTTATTCCCATCAAACTCTGTATTAAATCCCTTTAGAAGTTTCTGACCTACCTTAATTGACCTTTTCTTCATAAAAGCATACGCAGATTTGTAGGTAACTGTTTGCCCAAAAAAAGTATTAGGTATAAAAAGTAAAAAAAATAAAATGAGATTAAAAATCCCCAAATTTGTAATCGATATACCCTTTTTCATTTTCACCATATTTCTTCAAATGTTCATAAATAAACCATCTTGGAGTTAAATTAATATTATAATTTTTAGCAGTTAAACCTGTTCTAGATGATTCCGAACCGACAACTAAAGAACCTGAAATAATTGTCTCCAACAATTCTTTATTTTTAATTTTATCGTAATTTTTGCAGTCGAAATTTGTTTCATAAAGTAAACTTATACCAGTCCAATTAGTACCCCCGTATTTCACTCCGTTTTCGTCAATCAAAACTAATTTACAACTTGACATAAAACCCTTGTACCATTCAAAATCTACATATAAATTTTCCGAAAATTCAATAATATACAATAGTGTTTTGTAATAGAATTTTTTATTTTTAATCCGTTGTTCATAAGTTTGCATTTCCGCTTCTACACTAGTATCAACTCCTAATTTTTCCCATTTCTTCTTTTGTTTCTCAACATATTCTAATTTTTCTTTTCTCCACTCATTTAAGTCTTTTAATGACTCATTAATTCTTGATAAAAGATTTTGTTTTTTTTGAACGATTGAAATATCATTTTTAATTTCTTTCAACTCAACTTCTTTAACACTACTGATTGCTTCATCACTAAACTGCGACAAAACAAAATTTGAAAAAAAGAGAAGAAGTAGAACAAAAAAGCGTTTCATAATATCAGAATTTAAAAGTTTCTAATCTAAAATAGTAATTTTTTCTTGTTCTATATTTTTATTTTTAATTGAAAATGGAGATGCATTGTGTGACTCCCTTTTTTTACATTTAAGCTATCGGTTTTGTTAAATCGTTTTTCCACTCAAGGTGGATAATGATACGAAAAGAAAGTTTTTCATTTGGTTTATTGTTTGATTAACTTATTTGGAAAAAGGTATTTTAATTTGTACACTTAATACAAAAATAAGGAGTTTAAAATTGACTTTAGTTAGCTTTGGGTTGACCTATTGGTGTACAAATTGGTGTACAAATAATCCCGTAACCCCTATAAAACCTTGATTTCCTCCATTCTTGTGGATTATATAAAACTATAAAATTTTATTTGTAGAATAAATTTGTATTTTACAGCAAACCAATTAAAGTGAAAAAATTAATCCTTTTTTTCTTATTTATTCCATTATTGACTTTTGGACAAGATGATGAATTATATTCAAGCGATAGTTTTAATTACAAAAAAGCCAGCGGGCGTGACCTAAAATTATATATGTTCAAGCCTGAAAAATGGAATTCAGAAATGAATTATCCTTCTGTTGTTTTTTATTTTGGAGGTGGATTAACAAACAGAAATTTAGATCAGATGGAAATTATTGCAAAAAGGTTTTGTTCAGAAGGATTCGTTTCATTTATTGTGGACTATAGGGTCAAAAGTAAAGAGTCAGTAACAGCAATAGAATGTATTAGTGATGCTCAAGATTCATTCACTTTTATCAGGAAAAATGCTGATTTATTTGGAATAAATGAAAATAAAATTACTGCTTTTGGATATTCTTCTGGTGGATATTTGTCTGCTGCACTAGGGACTTTGATTGACAAAAAAAATAATTCTTTATCTAGACCTAACTTTATGATTTTACTCGCAATGGGAGAACCATCTAAATATAGATCATTTGAATGGCTTGGAACAAAAAATTTCAATAGTGTATCAACAATATATAACATTGATAAAAACACTCCACCTTCATTATTATTTGTAGGGGAAAGCGATGGATTACGGAAATATTCTGAAGAATTCAACAACAAAATGGTTGAAAATAAAAATTTTTCTGAATTAGTTTTATTTAAAAATAAAGGTCATTCATTCAGTATGCGTGACAAAAAAGATAAATATTTCAATTTAATTTTTGATAAATCATTAGAATTCCTAAATAATCAATTTCTCTCTTCAAATTGATTATAATAAGATTTCTTAACATAATTATCTAAGAATATTGAAATCATCTACATATAGTCTCTATATTGTAAATTCCAAAATGAGCAAAAACTTGTTGTAAGATGAGTATTACAAAGACATATAGTTATATAATGACATATAAGTTTATAGAGCCTGTAATTAAATCTTACTATTCTAAACCAATAGTAATAAAGGAAAAAGGGAAGTATGATAAAGAATCAATCCTAAGTCTTGTTCTAAGTTATATGTCAGGCTTAAATAGAAGTTTCAATATTTTAATGCAAATAAGTACTAAAGACATAGAGGAGAAAGTCAGTATACAACTTGCAACTATACTTGGTCAATTTAAGTTAGATGAAGAGGACAAGTTAGAAATGAAAAAAGCTACATTAAGATATTGGATAAATAGATTACTAATTAATAAATGGGAAGAAACACACCTTTACAATTATCTATTCGTAAAACTTGAAGAATTAGGTGGACATGCAATAAATAAAATCGTTGATTTAAAAGAAGTACCTTCCTCTGAAGATGAAGAAAAACAAAGCTATTCATATACATTAGTAGATGAAGATGTACAAGATTCCTTAACGGGTTTATTTAAATCCCTAAAAGAGAAAAAATGTATAGACCCTGCCACTGAATTTGAAACTTTTTATGATGCATTTACGGGTAAACCTCTTGGAAAAATTAAAGACAAAATCAAATGGATTAGACCTAAAATATTGCTTGTTTATTTTATTGTAAGGTTACAACATCTAAAAAAAATAGGTATATATGATTTAGAACCAAATTACAAAATCCAAGATGACTCAAACTATTGGAATAAAATGGAGGCTGTATTTATGGACAAAAATGGAATGCCTATGGATAACGGAGCAAGGGAGTATGCTAAAATAGGTTCAGAACTTGTCCCTAAAAATGTGGAAATAATAGACAACATTTTAATCAGAGGTATAAGTGGTCCTATAAATCAATATGATTCTTTAAGATAGTTACTATTGAGTGTCACTTTGAAAAAGTTTATTTTTAGTAACTATAGTAAATAAAAAATTAACCCAATCTTTAGAGATCTAACTTTAAATGATTCACCAGAATATTGGTTCTGAAAGTTTGTAATAATTTGATTCAAGCCATAAGAGAAATAAAAATTCCACGTATTATATCCAATACTTAAATACAACTCCTTGTTCCAATTATTAACTTCATCAGAAATGTTTCTTATATAACCAGAGTTATATTTTAATTTTGAAAGAAAATTTCTTTGAAATTTAAATCCAGTATAAACTCTCCAGAATTGATGATTATTAGGAGAAGAGTTTCTCCATCTTAAAGAAATTGGAAATTCAATGAAATTAAAAGATAATTTAGATTTTTGATTCAAGGTATAATTTACAATGTAAATTGAACTATCATTATTAACATTAAATCTTACTAAATTAGAATTATAGTCTTGAAAGGAATATCCTAAACCCAAACCAAGTGCTAATTTACCAGAAGAAATTAGTGGAATATCTCTTACAAAACCAAGTTGAAAATGTTTTGAAATTCCTTGACGTTTAAATTTTTCTTGATTGCTGTAAAGAAGCGTAAAAGATGTACCAAAATAAATTTGATCTTCACGGTAAAATGGTGAGTCTACATCTTTTAATTGCACTTGTCCAAACGAAATCAGAGGCAATAACATTAGAACAGTGAGCAGGTTTTTCATTTTTTAGAATAAAATTTATTTATTCAAACAGTACTTAGCATTTAAGAAGTTATTAATGAGTTCCTGATTTTTTGACTCTGGTATAAAATCTTTTTTTGTATAGTTCTCATAATCTATATATTTTGGTTTTCCAGCATCCTTGTAAGCCTTTGAATAATTACAATTAACTGAGCATTTGCAGGGATAACCATTAGGATAAAGAGGGACTTCAATCATACCAAGAAGGTGTAATAATAAATAACAACTACTAAACCAATAAACCAAAAAATAATAAGAGGTAAATTCATATCACTAAAATAAAGTACAAAAATTTATTTCTTGTAGAACAAGGTAATACCACTACTAACAACGATTATTAAATTTATTATTGTTCGCCAATTAAAACCATTTTTCATAAAGTCATATATAGAATATATAATAGCAACAATAAGGGTTATAATCCAAAGCCATTTTACAAAATATTTCATATAACTAAGCTAAATAACAAAGTAAAAAAAAGAACAATAAAAGAATAAAATATAATGTTAGATGAAATTTGATAGTATAATTTGAAGATTATTTAAATTTAAAATATGAGAAAACTTTTTTTGTTATCAATTTTATTTCTTGTACTTGATTGTACCTCCAATGAAATGGAAAAATCAGAGCAACAACAAGAAAGTATCACTGATCCATTAATTGGCGTTTGGCTTTGGCTTTTGGACGACCCATACAGTGGAAACGAATTTTTTGATATCGAATACAAGGTTGATGGTATGTATATTAAAAGAGGAAACGGTTTAAATAATGAAAGTGAAGGTACTTGGGAAAACAAAGGAGATAATTTGAATGAACAAGTTCAAACTTATATTATTGATGGGATTGAAAATGAAGCATCTTTTAATGAGGACTTCAATTTAGTTACATTGACTAATAAAGAAACTGGTTATAAAATATTACTTGGACGAGAGGAACCAGATTGCTGTGTTGTTCCAGATGGATAGTATTATCAGGAGGTTAATATTTTAAATTTTCGATTTGATTGATAGACATTTAACATTCAGCTATTTCCCTTCCTATTAAATAAGTCTAGCCCATTATTTATGCCAATTTATTTGTATATTGAGTTAACCTTTAAATTATTAAGTGTGAGAAATTATTTATTTATTTTATTTGCTTTTTCACTTTTAAGTTGCGGCGCCCCAAAATCATTTGTAAAAACAGGTGATGGAAGTTGGACCTCTGTTCCTATTAGAAGTGAAATTGAAAAAGATAGAGCTTGGGATGAAGCAGTAGATATTTTAGCTAGAAAATTTGAAATGGAGATGCTAAATAAGGAATCTAAATATGCTAGAACAGGGTGGGTTTATAACTGGAATAAAAAAGGTATGTACACACAAAAATATAGAGTAAGAGCTACAATTAAGCTGTCTCCTAGTGGTGAAAATTTAGATATAAAATCAGAAGCACAATATGGAGGGCAGTCTGGATGGAAATCAGGATTTGATGATAGGCTTCTACAAACTCTAAAATCTGATATTTCTGGCGTTATTGGCAGAGTAGCCAGATAGTTGAGCTTTTGGCAAATCCCGTCTCTATACTATGAAATAGTGCAACTATAAGAATGATATTACGATTATTTCTTTGAGTAAATAAATAATCCAACAGTAACTAGCATTATAATAGTTGGAAGTAAATCCCAACTTAAGCCATCATTGAAGCATAAATATGTCAAATACACAATGAAGGTTAGAACAGCACTAAAATAAAGTAGCCTCCACCATTCCATAAAAATAAAATTAAAAATAATATTTAAACCAATTCCAACTATACTTGTTAACTTTAATCTTGATATTCTAATTTTCAAAAAAGCCACTGCTGTTTCCCTATTTTTTAATTAATTTATAAATGAACAAAAAACAGGAATCACCTTACTTACAAAAAAAAAATTCCAAAAAATCTCAAGTCCGTCAAATGTTTGACTCAATCTCTCCTAGATACGATTTTATAAATCGGATTATTTCTGGAGGATTAGACATAAAATGGAGGAAAAATTTAGTTAAAGTTCTAAAACCAAAAAAGCCAAAAAAAATTTTAGATGTAGCAACTGGCACAGGGGATTTAGCGATTGCGCTTGGAGAAACCCTGGCTTCAGAAATAATTGGAATTGATATTTCTGAGCAAATGCTAGAAATTGGAAAAAAAAAGGTTGAAAGAAACCAATTGCAAAAAAATATAAAAATGGAAATCGGGGATGGTGAAAAGATTAATTATCCTAACAATTATTTTGATGCAGTTACAGTCTCATTTGGAGTTAGAAATTTTGAAAATCTCGATAAAGGACTTTTGGAAATTTACAGAGTTCTCAAACCAGGAAGCGAATTGGTTATTTTGGAAACATCTATACCTCAAAGTTTTCCGTTAAACTATTTGTACCATTTATATACACTTTACTTTCTGCCCTTAATTGGCTCATTTTTTTCCAAAGATAAATCTGCATATAAATATTTGTCCTCTTCCGCAAAGTCATTCCCTTTTGGAAAAGCTTTTAATAAAATTTTAAAAAAAAATGGATTTGTAGTTATAGATAATATTCCTCAGTCATTTGGTGTGGCCTCAATTTATCATTCTCAAAAACCATCACTAGATGTATAAGATTTTAAATCGTCCCTAATTTTCATTTAAAAGTTTGAGGTTACATTGGTTTTCTAAAAATGTAACGTGATAAGTATATGCCATTTGGGTCTTTATCTCCACTTGATTCTACACCTCCAGAAACAAATGTTAATTCCCATCCATCAGCAGCCATTTGATTTAATTTGGACTTAACCATTGCATCATTAGTTGCTATATTATTAAATCTAATACCACCGAGGTTATAAAAGTTTAAAAGCTTTGTTTCTTCAAAAGCTTTAGTTCTAATTTCCTTACGCTTATCGCCTTTTGATTTATCCTTCTCACCTTCTCCCATTCTAACAGTTGTTGCTGTTTTATAGTCAACATCCTCTGTTTTTGCAATCAGTCTTGATCTCCCTAAACCTTTAGGAACAATAGATTCTATAACTGTTACAATTTCAAATTCATATTGCTGAACTGAAGTATTTTTTGCCTCTATAAAACCTGTTAGAATAAATGCAAATAAAGTCATTATAGATATTACAATTAGTGTGTTTCTAATATTTTTCATTTCTATTGATTTGAGATTAAACTTAAATTTACAAAACTTGCCTTTTTATTTATTTCAGATAAAAATTAATTGTTAAAAAAATCTCATTTTAGTTTAGTTCAATTTTTAATAAAAATTTGATTTTAGTCAACAGGAAGCAAGTGATATCATTTAAAATGATTAACTTTTTTCTAAGAATTTATGTATATATAATTTGAAATGAGAGTATATCTTTTAATGTTCTTTCTGCTTTTGATGGGATGTGCAGAAAATGATGAAGAGAAAATTGAAAATATTAAACTAAATAAAAATTTAGCAGAAGAATTGGTATCCCTATCGATTAAATGTGTTGACAAGAAATATCCATATAAAATAGGTTACCGGTTTCCTGATAAAAATTGGGTAAAGCCACACTATGAAATTACACCCTCTTTTTATGGTTGCTGGGACTGGCATTCGGCTGTTCACGGTCATTGGGCTATGGTTAAAATATTAAAAGATTTTCCTGAAATTTCTAATAGAGATATCATTTTATCAAAACTTGAAAAAAATCTTAGTAAGGAAAATCTCAAAAAAGAGTACGATTTTTTCAAACAAGATTTTGCTAAAGGATTCGAAAGGACTTATGGTTGGGCATGGTTAATGAAACTTTACTCAGAGCTGATTTCTTGGGAATATGACAGAGCACAAATGTGGGCAATTAATATGAAACCACTCGTTGATCTTCTGAGTGAAAGAACTGTTTTATTTTTAGACAAACTCTCGACACCACTTAGGCCTGGGACTCACGCTAATTCAGCATTTTCTTTTTCACTTATGATCGAATATGCAATTATTGCAAATGATATTGATTTGTTAAATAAAATTAAAGAGTTTAGTGTTAAAAATTTTCTAAAGGACACAAATTGTCCAGTAAATTATGAACCCTCAGGTACAGATTTTTTGTCCCCGTGTCTTGCTGAAGCAAGTCTAATGTCATTCATTCTAGATAGTAAAGAATTTAATAATTGGATATATAAATTTTTCCCTTCATTTGATGAGAAGTATTTTGGTAAAATAATCAATACTCCTGAGGTCTTAGATCCTTTAGACCCTGGTATAGGTCATCTAATAGGATTAATGTTTCATAGAGCATGGACTTTAAAAGATATTGCTGGAAGGGTTGAAAACAATAAAAACAAAAGATTATTTCAAAAAATTGCTCAAAAACATTCTGAAGAAGGATATAGAATAATGTTTAAAAGTGGTTATGGAGGTGAGCACTGGTTGGCAACATTTGCAATATATAATTTTTCGAAGTAGTCGCTAATTCTATAAAAAATATAAAAAGTTAGACTAAGTTTTTTGGACTAATGGACAAACAAAGGAAAGACAATAGAGGCCTAATAATTCCTAAATGGATAACTTATTTTATAAAAACTTTAGATTTTCTAAATCCGTATTTATGTATGCGTTTCGCTGGATATCTTTGGACAAAACCAATTAAATACAAGGTTCCAGAAAGAGAAATCCCAATTATTAAATCATGTAATACTTCAATTTTAACAATAAAAAGTATTAATAAAAAAATTCAATTTTACAGATGGCAAGGAAAGGGTCCGAAAGTTTTATTGGTTCACGGTTGGAGTGGAAGAGCAAGTAATATGTTTTGTATAATTGAAAGATTAATTGAAAAAGACTACGATATATATTCGTTTGATGCTCCAGCTCATGGAAATTCTTCATCAAAAACAACAAATATTCCAGAATTCATAGCTTGCATAAATGAGACACATTTATATATTAAGTCACTTGATGCCATAATTGCTTACTCCGGGGGTGCTTTTGCATCAATATACTCATCATGTTTCAATAATAAAAAACTAAAAAAATTGGTGCTTATTAGTCCATTTAATAGCGTTTATGATCTTTTTCAAAACTTTTTTAATCTAATTCAATTAAGTAAAAAAGTTGGTGATTTAATGATTGAATTTTACAGCCAAAAAACTGGGATTAAAATCGATGAGAATCTTTCAGCTGAAAAATTTGGGAAAAACCTAAAATGTGAAACTCTAATTATTCATGATGAGGATGACAAGGAAATACCCTTTGAAGATTCCCAGCTTATTGCGAAAAGTATAAAAAACGTAAAAACATTTTTCACAAAAAATCTAGGCCACAGAAGAATTTTGAGAGATGAAAAAGTCGTTAAGGAGATTCTTACTTTCATAAACAACTAATATGGAATTTTCAACTTCTAATCAATTTTGTTTTTTTAATTTTGAAATATGAAAAGATATAGCCTCATAGTAATAATTTCTCTTCTTTTTTCTTGCAAAGAAAAAACTGAAAATAAAAATATTGTTTACTTGTCACCAGATTGTGGGTGTTGCCACGACTGGGTTATACATATGGAAAAAAATGATTTTCCTTTAGAAAAAAATATGGAATCTAATATGTATGATATAAAAATTAATGCTGGTTTGCCCATTGATTTAGCTTCATGCCATACAGCGATGATAAGTGGTTATTTCATAGAAGGTCACGTTCCAGCAGATGATGTTAAAAGGCTAATTAAGGAAAATCCCAACAACATAATTGGACTAACCGTACCTGGAATGCCTGCAGGAATAAATGTTCCTGGAATGGAAGTTAGTGACGAAAAAGCAAATTTTGATGTCCTAGCAATTGATTCTAATGGAAAATCAAGTGTTTGGGCACATTATGAATGATTCCATTAAAAATTACCAGCGAAAACTATAGTATAGCCTACCTAATAGCTCTCTTAGAGCAATCTCAGTTTTTTGTAATCCACTGGAACTTGGTAGAAAATCAATAAAATGTAATTTTGGGTTTGTAGTGCTTAGGTAATCAACTTTATATGGTATTACTCTGAGATTTTGTTTTTCAAATAAAAACTTTGCTCTTTTCATATGAAAAGCAGACGTCACAAGTATAATTGTTTTATTTTCTCCAAGTACTTCAGATACAGCCAAAGATTCTTCATAAGTGTTAAAAACATCTTTAGTTACCGTAATGTTTTCTTCTAATATCCCATATTTTAAAGCATAATTTTTTAAAACAGACCCTTCAGAAACTGCAGTTTTATTGAAAAGGGTTTTTCCTCCTGTAAAAACTATTTTGTCTGATTTAAATGAATTATAAAGTTCAATACCTTTAAAAAATCTGTCTGCATCTGCCCACTCAACAACATAATTATTTTCAAATTCATTAATTTTTAACATTCCTCCAAGAATCACAATAGCATCTGCTTTTTCTAAATTTTCTAATTTCTGATAAAAATATTCTCCTTCCACTATTCTCATAATAAAATCTGAAAATATAGGTGTAGATATAATATAAAATAGGATTGAAGAAAAATAAATTAACTTCCTATAACCTTTATAAGTACATATTAGTATTAATACTATAAATACAATTGTTGGCATTATTAAAAGAGGTAAAAGCTTATGTAGATAAATCATTATTTTAAATCTAATAAATATTTAACTATTTCATTTTTAAATTAAAATCAAGAATAAAAATATCTCGAAATATTCTAGAGTTTTTTATCTTGAAATTAATTAATTAAAAATCAATTAAAATGAAAAAAATACTAGTGCTTTTATTATTATTTCCTCTTTTAACTTCAGCTCAATGGAAAGGAAAAACATCAAATGATGACCAAAGAACTATGATGATCCAAAGACATATGGACTTATATCCAAAAAATGATCAGTCTCAACTAAAAAATATTTTTTTAGTTGATTCTAAAATAAATGTAAATGGTGTAAATGTGATTTCACCAGTAGAGCTTGCTGATTTTGAAAAATTACATCATAAAATATTTAAAAATATAAAATTTGAAATTGGTGCAAACATCACATCTAAATATGAAAATGGACAAATATGGACTCACGTTTGGGCATGGTGGACTGGCGAAGGAAAAAAATCAAAAAAGACTACATCAATTCCAGTTCATTTAGCATTTAAATGGGATGGTATGAAATCAAATCAAGCATATTTCATGTTTGACCCAACTTTTATAAATAGTGAAATAGCTCTTAACAATTAATTATAAATAAATAATCCCCTTCCTTGGAGGGGTTTATATTTTAATTTGTCAAATTGGGTAAACTAAAAATAACTTTGATTTTTGCCACGGCAGTATTTTTTTCTTGCTTAAAAAAATCAAATGATAAATTAAACTTTACCGACGAGCCTGATAATAAATTAACTTCTTTAACTGAAATTATTATTAAAAAAACTTGGGAACAACAACCAAATGGTTATGTCTATCCAATAGACATAAAAGTTCCAGAAAGTGTTGGGCCAATAGAAGGATTTCCAATATGTGTATTACTCCATGCTAACGGAAGTAACGGTAGAAGAATTATCAATAAATTTTCTTCTGTTTTAGATGACCATATTTTGATAGCTCCAACTGGTTATTTAAATAGTTGGAATATTTGTGATGAAAGAAGTAACGCCCCTGACTTGGAAATGGTAGATGAACTAGTTAATACCCTTTCTAATTATTCAAATATTAATTTGAATAAAATAAGAATCCTTGGAAGCTCTAATGGAGCCGGTTTAGCTAATAACATTTTTATTCAAAACGAAAATTCAAATATCGATATAATTTGTGCAGTGGTATCTCATCTAAATATTCCTCAACATCATGATAACAATTTTTATAAAAATACAACTGCCACAAATCCGATGTCAGCTTTTTGCGGTTATGAAGAAATTACTAATCCGATTAGTTCTAGAAAATATTTGAGTATAAGTAATATTAATGATCCTACAATCCCTTATTTAGGAGGAAACTCAAAAGTTGGATTGGACTTTTTAAATGCGGAAGATGCAATCTTTTACATTGCAAAAAATCAGGGATTTACTGGTGACAAATTACCACCAGAAGGTTCAGCTTTAGGTAATCCCGTTATTTTTGAATATTCATACCTATCTGGTGATGTTGTTCACATAAAAGGCAATGCTGAGCACTCAATAAACACTTCTCAATTAAATTATTTAAGGACTTTTTTTCAAAATAAGTAATATCTAAAAAGGCGAAATGAATTAATTTCCTTTTTTCTAATTTTTGTGTTTTAATATCCAGCTGCTTGACCATCTTTTCTACTTTCAGAAGCTCCATGATAAACTTTAATGAGATCATCCCATAAAATTGCCTGGTAGCCTCCATAGATGCCTCTTGCAAATCCTACTTTGTGACCTCTATCCATTAATCCCCTGACTGTTGTATATGGAATACCAGACTCTACCCTAATCATTCCTGTATTTATAGTTTTATTTCCAGTTGGAGTTGCTCCGCCAGTATGATCCCAACGTGGAGCATCTCCCGCCTCTTGGAGATTCATCTTAAAATCGATTAAATTCATAATAATCTGAGTATGTCCCATTGGCTGAAAATCCCCACCCATAACTCCAAAGCTTAAAAATGGTTTTCCATCTTTTGTTACAAAAGCTGGTATGATGGTATGAAATGGTCTTTTACCTGGTTCCAAAGTATTAGCTTGTCCTCTTTTTAAACTGAATAATTCGCCTCGATCTTGCAACATAAATCCCAACTTTGGAGGAGCCATACCAGATCCCATCCCACGATAATTGCTTTGTATAAGTGATATCATTGTGCCTTGACTGTCCGCAACTGTCATGTAAATTGTTTCTCCTGCAGATATTTTCCCAGCACTATATTTGCTAGCACGCTTGCCAATAAGCTGTCTTCTTTTATTAGCATATTCATCCGAAAGTAATTTATCAACTGGTACTTTTACAAAATCCATATCAGCGTAATATTTAGCCCTATCTTCAAATGCTAATTTTTTTGCTTCAGTAAATAAATGCAAATGTTCTGCGCCTCCAAATTCTATATTAGAAAAATCGTATCCCTCCAATATTTTAAGCATTTGTAGGGCTGCTATTCCTTGTCCGTTAGGTGGTAACTCCCAAACATCATAACCTCTGTAGTTTATAGAAACCGGTTCCACCCATTCTGATTTGTGAGAAGCAAAATCTTTTACGGAAAGAAAACCTCCTTGCTCTTTGATAAATTTTCCTATAGTTTTAGCTATCTCACCTTTATAAAAAATATCTCTGCCCTGCTTAGCAATTTTTTCATAAGTGTTAGCTAGATAGTTGTTTTTATATATTTCACCTTCTTTGGGTAATTTTCCCCCATTTTGAGATTTATAAGTATCATTTATATTAGGAAATCCTTTTGATTCATAAAAAGGAATTGATCTGCTCATGTACCAGGCAATAAGTTCGGTTAGTGGGAAACCCTTTTTGGCATAATCAATTGCTGGAGCAAGTATTTCGCTCATAGGTTTTGAACCAAATTTTTCATGAAGCTCAAACCAACCGTCAACGGCGCCAGGAACACTAACTGGTAGAGGCCCGTGTGAAGGAATTTTATTCATTCCTTTTTTTTCAAAATAATCGATTGATAAATTTTTTGGCGATCGCCCACTAGCATTTAAACCATATAATTTTTTTGTTTTTCCATCCCAAACTATAGCGAATAAATCTCCACCTATTCCACACCCTGTTGGCTCCATAAGTCCTAACGCAGCGTTTGCTGCAATAGCTGCATCTATAGCGTTCCCTCCGTTTTTTAAAATATCAAGTCCAATTTGAGTTGCTAATGGATGGCTTGTAGCAACCATTCCATTCTGAGCCAAAACCACTGACCTAGTGGCAAAAGATTCCCCAGTCACCCTGTCTTGGGCAATGGTAAAATGGGTTAGAAATAGTGTAAAGATCAGAGTGTTTAAAATAGTTTTCATTTTTTTTTTTTAGTATTTCTAAAATACAAAATTGATTTAGGAATATATTGATTGTTGAGTTACATCTTTGTATATTTAAATAAACCATTTACCAATTTCTGATGAAAAAATTTTACTTTTTATTACTAAGCTTATTTTATTTAGGATGTTCCTCTGAGCCAGAGCCAGATTATATCTCAGAAGAATTGCTTCCTGGCAGTAGAACGTCAAACTCAGCAAATGATATAAGATTTGTATGTTCAGATTTAGATAATGATGATTTTTGTGATGAAGAGGATTATTGGCCACTAGATCCTGATATGAATGAGAATTTATGGGGCGTGATAAACGATTCTGAACCAAACTTCTATTTTACTTATGATATTGATGAGGCAGTTCAAGAGGCAACAATTAATTCGATGCTAGGGGCAATGGATGAATTTGGAAATTGGGGTCCAATTGAACTATGGGTTATAGGGCAAGACTATGAAGGTGTTCAAATGAAAACTAAAAATTTTTGTGACATTAGAATAAGGAGATGGCAGGGGTTTTTTGATTCATTTACCCTTCAAGCATGCATTGAATTCATGCTTTATCCACTTGAAGGAGAGAACTATTTACCAACAACTCTGGTCTCTACCGACCAAAGATTAATTAGTGATGGAGGATATTTTAATTACTACATGTCTAAATCTATTGAAACTATTGAAAATAATTGGGCAACTGGATTTGGGAAAGGTCTAAATGGTGTAAGAGATTGGGGAATAAAGTTATTTATTTTTTCAAATCCTATTGGTTTTCTAAGTACAGAAAATTATTATAAGGAAATGGTCAATGTTTATTACGAATACTATCATGCACTTCAGGAAGGTGCATTTATTGATGAGGAATTGGGTGATACTTACGAGTTTGGAGACGATACTAGAAGGGGACCACATTGGTTTTATAGTGGAGCTTCCACTTTTATGGCAGATTATGCCGTTAGAAAAAGGGAATCAAATAATAATCTTGGTCCAATTAAAGACTGGTTAAAGCAACAATTTTTATTTGGAGAGTCACTTATAGAACAGAGTGGGTGTAGTGAAATTACGCTTAAGGAAATTTCACCGGAAAACTGTTTTAATCTTAAATTTTATTGGGGTGAACCTGCAGTTGCTTATCTATTATCTACTATTTCAAATCCAAATGCTTTAAATGAGGTTTTTTATCCAAATTTGTATCAACTAGGTTTTAAAGATGCTTTTGAATTAACATTTAATAAGACACTTGAGGAATTTTACACAGAATGGGATTCCATTATGTTAAAAACTATAGATGAGAGAATCAATTTGATTAATTCATTTGGATTATAGTTTAAAAAAAGAAATTTAAATTCTGAAAAGTGTGGGAATTAATAAAGAATTTATTTCCCCTAATTTAATCTAAAACCATTGTTTTAATATATTTAAGCATGTTTAGGCTTATACTAATTTTATTTTCGCTATTATCTATTATTTTTTGTGAATCTAATAGCAATTCCTATTCTTATCCAAACGTTATCTTAATTCTTACTGATGACCAAGGGTGGGGTGATTTAAGTTCAAATGGTAACAGAGATATAAATACTCCAAATATTGATAAAATTGCCAGTAGTGGAGTAAAGTTTGATCGCTTTTTTGTAAGCCCTGTATGTTCCCCTACGAGAGCTGAGATTTTAACAGGAAGACACCACGTTAGAACTGGAGTATATGATGTTTCACGTGGGGGTGAAAGAATGGACTTAGATGAAGAAACAATTGCTGATATTTTCAAAGCTTCTGGTTACAAAACTGCTGCATTTGGAAAATGGCACAATGGAATGCAAGCCCCTTACCATCCAAATACAAGAGGTTTTGATGAATTTTATGGATTTTGTTCTGGCCATTGGGGAAATTACTTTAATCCAGTCTTGGAAAAAAATGGTAAAATAGTCAAAGGAAAAGGGTTTATCACTGATGATTTAACCAATCAAGGTATAGAATTCATTAAAAAAAATGCCAATAACCCATTTTTCCTTTTTATGCCCTACAATACTCCACATAGCCCAATGCAAGTGCCAGAAAAGTATTGGAATAAATTCAAAAACAAAGCCCTAATACAAAAAGGAAAAGTGGAGATAAATTCAAATGATAAAGAATCCGGAATAAATAATATAGGTGATACTCATACAAAAGCCGCACTAGCAATGTGTGAAAATATAGATTGGAACGTTGGAAGATTAGTTAATACTTTAGAATCTTTAGATATAGATGAAAACACAATTATCATTTATTTATCAGATAATGGTCCTAATGGTAATAGGTGGAATGATAAAATGAAGGGAATTAAGGGCTCTACTGACGAGGGTGGTGTTAGATCACCAATGATAATTAGTTGGAAAGATAATATTCCAAAAGGCAAAAAAGTAAAAAAAATAGCTTCAGGTATTGATTTATTACCAACGTTGATCTCATTATCAGGTATAAAGGCAAAACCTAAAAATGAGTTAGATGGAAAGGACTTAAAAGAATTGATTTTGAAAAATAATATCAATTGGCCTGATAGATATATTTACAATTATTGGAGGGGAAGACTAAGTGTTAGAAGTCAAAATTTTAGACTTGATAATCAAAATAATCTTTATGATATGAATAATGATCCAAGCCAGTTGAAAAATGTTTCTTCAAATTATATTGAAATATTTGAGGCTATGCAAAAAGCTAAATCAAAATGGCAAAAAGAAGTATTAATTGATTTGAAAAATAATGATAAAAGAGCATTTATAATTGGACATCCCAGTTTGGAATATACTCAAATACCTGCTAGAGATGCTACTGCTAGTGGTTCAATTAAAAGATCCAATTACTATCCTAACTGTAGTTATATGACAAATTGGATTAATACTGAAGATAGTATAAAGTGGGAAGCTGAAGTATCTGAAGCAGGTAAATTCGAAGTTGTAATTTACTATACATGTGCAAAAGATGCAATTGGTTCTGAAATAGAGTTGAGTTTCGAAGACTCAAAGATTTCAAAAAAAATAACCAAATATTATGATCCGAATGAGTACGGAATGGAGAATGATAGGGTAGAAAGAATTGAATCCTATGTAAAAGATTTTATTCCATTGAATATGGGTACTTTTGATTTGAAAAAAGGAAAAGGAACTCTTAAGTTAAAAGCATTAAAGAAAACTGGAAAAGAGGTTTTAGATTTTAGATTACTAATGCTAAATAGACTTTAAATCAACCTCAAGATAATCTAACTAGACCTAGAAAATTATTAAAAAATAATTAATTTTGGCGCTTCAAATATAAGTTTAAGATGGAAATTAAAAAGTTACCCGTTACAGTTTTAAGTGGATTTTTAGGATCAGGAAAAACTACTCTTTTAAATCATATTTTACATAATAAAGAAGGATTAAAAGTTGCCGTTATTGTTAATGACATGAGCGAAGTAAATGTTGATGCAAATTTAGTTAAGAGTGAAAATACACTATCACGCACCGAAGAAAAATTAGTTGAGATGAGTAATGGCTGTATATGTTGCACATTACGTGAAGACCTAATGATTGAGGTGGAAAGATTAGCAAATGAAAATAGGTTTGATTATTTACTTATCGAAAGTACTGGTATTAGTGAACCTATACCAGTTGCCCAAACATTCTCATTTATTAGTGAAGAAAATGGGATTGATTTATCAAGATTTAGTTATGTAGATACAATGGTGACAGTGGTTGACTCATTCAATTTCTTTAAAGACTTTGGAAGTCCTGAAACTCTTTCAGACAGAAATTTAACGAATATAGAGGGTGATCACAGAACTATAGTTAATCTATTGACAGATCAAATTGAGTTTGCTAATGTTATTATTTTAAATAAATCAGATTTAGTAACAAAAGACGAAATATCAATTTTAAATACGATCATAAAAAAACTTAACCCATCAGCCAAAATAATTGGTTCAACTTTTAGTAAAATAGATATCAATGAAATAATTAACACCGGACAATTTAATTTCGAAGAAGCCGAACAGAGTGCAGGCTGGTTAGAGGAACTAAGCAAAGATGAGCATAAGCCTGAAACTGAAGAATATGGTATCTCTTCTTTTGTTTTTCGAGACAAAAGACCTTTTGATCCAGAAAAATTTTGGTATTACATTCAAAAGGGATTTCCCCTTTCAGTTATCAGAAGTAAAGGATTATTTTGGTTAGCATCAAGGCCAAAACAGGCCCTAATCTGGGGGCAAGCGGGAGGCTCATTAAAAGCTGACAGTGCAGGTGTGTGGTGGAGCAGTATGCCCTTCAAGAATAGAATTCAACAAATTGCTTTTATTGAAAATCAAGATGAAATCGAAAAGAATTGGGATAAAACATATGGTGATAGAAAAAATGAAATAGTTTTCATTGGTCAAAATATGAACGAAGACTTAATTCGTTCACATCTAGAAAGTTGTTTATTAAGCGAAAGTGATCTGAAAAATTTAGATACAGAAAATGGTTACGAAGACGTTTGGCCAGTTGAAAGGGCTATTCCAGTAGAATAATTATCTTTTAATATCTAGTTGCAACTTGTTGAAAACCCTTGCCCTTCGTCATATGTCCAAGTTGAAACAAAATTATCAAGTTGATTTTGTGAAACTTGAATACAATTAAGAAGATTTGTATTGGGTGCCTCAACAAATTCAAGCAGGGAGAGTTGCGAAACATCAAGGCTCGATAAATTAGTGTTTCCGATAAAAAGACTTTTCAAAAGAGTTAAATCTTCAAGGTTCTTAATTTCTGTTAGTGGATTACTTTTAAGTACTAAGTAATTTAATCTTGGAGTTGATTCTAAATCGTATGAGGAAAAATAATTTTCTCCTAACCTTAAAATTTTAAGGTATGGGCTGTCTGACAGATCAATTGTTTCTAATTGATTTCCAATTAATTGTAATTCTTCTAGAAATTCTAAATTTTTTAAATTGATTTCTATCAATTTATTGTTAGCAATCCAGACATATTCTAATTTAGTATTTTTTGATAAATCTACCCTTCTTAAAGATTGTCTATCGACGGTTAATTTCCTTAGATTAGTAAAATTTTCAATTCCTGACAAATCATCCAAAAAGCCGATTGTACTACCGCCTGTTGGATCTGATAAATCTAGCTCCCTCACTGATTCTACTCCTGATTTTAAAATTTGGTTATCTCCAACAGTAGAAAGTCCATCTATTGAATTGTATAATTCGGCAAACTCAGCTGAAACTGTAAATGCTTCGCCAAAGTTAGCTGTTAGGGTAAGATTTGAATTAACATTCAACTCTTTCGGGTTGTCAATTGTGCCGTCAGACCAATTAATAAATGCATACCCTGAGTTTGGTGTTGCCGTAACTGTTAGCGTTGAACCCGAATCAAACGAGCCACCCGAATTATCTACTGTGCCTCCACTAGCTGCTGAGATTTCAACTGAGTAGGTCACTGAATCTGTAGTGGAAGACGATTCGTCGTCTGAGCTTTCACTGCAGGATATAAATATTATTATAAATAAAAGTGGAACTAAATTCTTTGTTTTCATAGTTGGTCAAATTTAATTTCTAAATATAAATAAAGTGAAATTTTAATAACTTAAATTTCTCAGAGAGTTTTATAAAAATGATTTGAAAAAATAGATAAAGCTATTTTTTTTTTCTTCTAATAAGTTTGCCTTTCTATCTTCTATTGGTTTAGAGCTCATCCACATTATTAAAAATCCAACCACAATCATGATAAGCGATAACATAAATAAGGACGAAGTATTAACTAACTTCTCACTATTTGATAAAAATAACAGTATGAAAATTGTAGAAAAGGGTAATGAATAAGCTAAGAAATTGAGTCCAAATTGTATGTCGAAAGTTCTTTCTTTAAATTTTGCATTTTTCTCAATCTTGTCTACGAGTGTCATGTGTGCAAAGGGCCAGAAACTTACAGAACTTAATGATAGTATAACATAAAAAGTTGAATCATCAATACCACCAAAATCCGTAAAAGTACCAATCAATCCAATCAAAAATAAACTTATTCCTGCCCTAATAAAAAGTAGAGGTATAATTTCTCTTAAGGCCTGTTTTGCAAAAATTATTGACAATCCTACAAAAATTAAAACAAGTGGGGTCAAAGTGTCTTTAAGCCGTGAAATAAAATCTGTAATAATGGCTGGAATATCATTTACATTAAATCCGAAAGAGAGCATCAAAATTGAAATTACTAAAACGGCATTTATAGGTTCTAAGAAAATATTTTTTAAAATAGATTTAATAGAGATTTTATTTTTTTTCTTTTTTATTCCTTGTGTAATCCTGTGTAAATGAAATGATAATCCCAACAGGAATACAAGTACAAATAATTTATTACCAAAATCTAAAAATGATGCTTTTACGAGGTACTCACTACCAAGAAACTCTTCAATTATAGGGAAACACGAAATACCTGGTGCGAACGATGGTAGTAGAAGTAATAATGTTCTGCTTTTTTTATAATCATTGTGAAGGCCAGTTAACTTTAAAACAAAAGGGCTTAATAGTAAAATAAAAAAATTAAAAAGTATCCCAATTATAGGAAGTATTATGAAATCAGGATTAAGCTGAATGCTAATAAACGATATAAAGATTGTTGCTGGTAGTGATATATTTAGAATAAAACTTTTTATGCCAAATCTTTCAGACTTCCCATCAAACTTCTTTTTTAAGACAACGCCTAAAATAATTAGAAGAAAAAAGACAATAATCTTTGAATACATCTATCTACAGTCAGTAAGGTTTATTTAAGCTATTGCTTGATCAAAGGCTTCAAAAAAGATATCCATACTATTTTTGCTTCCTATTGAAACTCTACACCAATTTTTGTTCCAAAAATTAAATACTTTAACAGTAACCATTTTAGAATAAATTTCTGTTAGGAATTTATTAGGATCAACCTTTTTGGGAAGTTCAAAGATTAAAAAATTAGTTTCAGAAGGCATTGGTTTAAAACCTCTAGACTCTAATTTTTTACTAGTATAAATTCTATTACTTATAATTTTATTTTTACTCGCTTTCAGAAAGTTAAAATCGTCTAAACTTGACATGGCTGCATTAATTGTTGGCCCTGTGATACCCATACCGCCTCTCGTTATATTATTTATTTTTTCAATTCTTTCTGGTCTTGCAATCATATAACCCATTCTAAGACCTGCCATACCATGAATTTTTGAAAATGTGCGTGTTATAATTATATCTTTACCTTGAGACACCAACTCTGCCATAGAGTTTGAAAGTCCCCCATGTGACAATTCTATGTAGGCTTCGTCGACAAAAACAGGAATCTTTTCAGATACTTCAGAACAAAATTTTAAAAGTTTTTTTGAATCTGTTATTGTCGCAGTTGGATTGTTCGGATTTGTAATGTAAACGAGTTTTGTATTTGAGTCGATTGCATTTCTCATACCATCAAGATCATGTTCAAAATTGTCATTTAATTTAATAGCTCTCCAATTTCCACCCATAGAACCAACAACATTTACTAAGGACATATAGCAAGGGTCTGCAGTTACAACGTTACCTTCACCTTCCTGAAAAATTGAAATTGCAGTTTTTTCTAAAAGGTCAGAAGACCCTGGTCCAGTCATAATTTGATCAGTATTTACACTTTCTTTCTTCGCAATTTTATTTACAAAATCATTTAATAAATCCCAGGAATAATAGTTGCCAGATCTAGCATTCTTGACAAAAGAGTTTAGAGCTTTTCCACTGGGGCCAAATGGGTTTTCGTTCCAATGAAGTCTTGCTTTAAGACTCGTAAGTTTTGGCATTTTTGGTGGTGTGTATTCACTTATGCTAGGGCTTTGAAAAATAAATTTGTTGTTGTTTAGGTTTGCATTATTGACTGAATTACTCCACAACTTTTCAAAATTAGCGAAAGTACCTAAAGTGAATAAACCACCTGCTCTCAATGCGTCTCTTCTGTTCAATTTTTTCATGTTTTAATATTTATTGATAAAAATATGATCTTATTTATACTTAATAATAATTGTGTATGGATTTTTATTGCAAAATAAGATTAATTGAAAAAATAATCTTATTTAGTGCTAAGAATTAAAAAAAATATATGTTTAAATGTAATATTAATGATTCAGTTTAAATAGTGTAGTGGTAATTTGTCGTCTCTTCACTCTTGCTAGAATTAATTTTCCTCAATTAAACAAACATCTTGATAATCTTTATTTCTAAATTTCTTATTTTAACTATTATTAATGACCATTAAATAATTTTTACTCTAATTTCTATAAATCTTAAGTAATGAAAAAACTCTCCCTTAAATTAATCCTCTCTATTTATTTTTTATCCTCGAATTTGTCATTTTCGCAAACCTTAAGTAATGACATTATAAAAGAGATGGAATTCAGACATGTAGGCCCAATTGGAAATCGGGTTACAACAGTTGCTGGAATTCCAGATGATCCTATGACATATTATGTTGGGGCTGCCTCTGGAGGAGTTTGGAAAACAATTGATGGAGGACTAAATTGGAGTCCCATTTTTGATAATCAAGAGGTACATTCTATAGGTGCCATCTCAGTTGCTCCTTCAGACCCAATGACTATTTACGTGGGGACAGGTGAAAGTTCAATTAGGTCTAATGTGTCTATTGGAAATGGAGTTTACAAATCTGAAGACGGAGGTGAAACCTGGAAACATTTAGGTCTAGAAAATACAGGAAGAATTAGTAGAATCATTATTCATCCCAAAAATAGAGATTTAATTTATGTTGGATCTTTAGGACATGCTTACTCACCTCAAAAAGAAAGAGGTGTTTTTATGAGTGAAAATGGTGGGGAATCATGGAAACATGTTCTTTTTATTGACAGTAATACTGGTATCTCCGATATGGTTATGGATCCTGATAATTCTAGAATATTATTTGCTGGAGCATGGCAGTTAGATTTAAAAACATGGAGAAGAATTAGTGGAGGTCCAGGAAGTGGAATATTTAAATCTGTAGATGGGGGTATTAATTGGACTAAACTAAAAGGAAACGGATTACCCAAGAAAGATGTTGGTAAAATTGCTCTTGCAATGACTCCTGCAGATCCTGATAGGCTCTATGCACTGATTGAAACAGGAGACGGGGTCCCTTATAATGGAAAAGAAACCGAATCGGGTGAACTATGGAGATCAGATGATAATGGTAAAACATTTAAACTTGTCAACTCAAACAGAAACTTAGG
>CACERG010000019.1:0-15000 GCA_902561795.1 uncultured Bacteroidota bacterium
TTGACAAACCTTTTAAGTTCATTTCTTTGTCTAGAGCTCTTAGAATTCTTCTTTTATCTAGATCTGAAATATCAACCTTATCAATTTCAGGTCTAAAATATGCGAACGTTTTGTAGTTTGAAAAATCAATGTCATTATCAAAATCGGAGTATACCTTTATCGATGAACAATTACTTAAGAAGATCGAAATTGACCAAAGCAAGAAGAATTTTTTCATTAAATAAATTTTTGTAAAAATAAATCAAAAATGGTGCCGAAAAAAATCTTTTTTTGAATGCAAATATTCAAGTTAAAAATCTATCAACCTTAATTTTATATTTTGATAAAACAAAATCATTTTAAATTAAGTTATTATTAATTCTAACTTAAACTTTAGCATTTTATTTACTTTTAAAAATGAATTTTTTTGAACAAAATAAAGAAATACCTAATCAGTCATTGGGAGTTATAAATGGTCATAGTCTCTTTATAAAAAGGGAAGACTTATTGCACCCAAATGTTTCTGGGAACAAGTTCAGAAAATTAAAGTATATTTTTGAGGAAATTGTTTCTCAAAAGGTTCCAGTCGTTGCAACTTTTGGAGGTGCATTTTCAAACCATTTGTCTGCGACAGCAGCTATAGGTAAAGAATTAGGCTTAAAAACTATTGGGTTTGTACGCGGAGAAGAATGGCAAAATAAAATAGACAGTAACAGTACTTTATCTTATTGTCATTCACAGAAAATGAAATTAGTTTGTATCTCAAGGCAGGCCTATACAAAAAAAGAATCTTCTTTAGATGTAATTAAAATATTAAAGCAGTTTCCTAAATTTAGACTAATACCTGAGGGGGGTTCAGAAATTCTTGGAGTTAAAGGATGTTCAGAGATACTAACAATAAAAGATTTAAAATTTGATGCCATCTGTTCAAGTGTTGGCTCAGGAGGAACAATTGCAGGATTAATTAAATCTTCTTCAAAAAATCAAAAAGTTTTAGGATTTAATGCTTTAAAAAACCCTACGGTAAACGGAGTTATTTCAACTTATACTCTTAAAAAAAATTGGGAAATAAATTCAAATTTTATATTTGGAGGCTTTGCAAAGACATCTCCAACACTTATTAAATTTATTAATTCGTTTTATCAAAAATATCAAATTCCTTTGGACCCTATTTACACAGGCAAGATGCTTTTTGCTATTTTTGAATTGATTAAAAATAATCAATGGAGATGGGGAAAAAAAATTTTAGCAATTCATACTGGAGGACTTCAAGGAGTTACTGGAATAAATCAAAAATTGAAGAAAAAAAAATTACAAACACTCTTATATTCAGAGGACCTTTTATAGTAATGATTATGAGTATTTTAATTTCCTGCGGCACTTCAAGGAAATTGACTACGAGTAAAAAAATTTTGGATAATCCCCAAAAAGAAAAGATTCATTCTGAAGAAAAAATGTCTAATCCGACTAAAATTTTAAGCAACAAGGAAAAAATTCAGCTTTATATTACACAATACAGCTCGATTGCAAAAGATGAAATGAGGGATCACAGGATACCTGCAAGTATTACCCTCGCACAAGGTATTTTAGAGTCAGGAATGGGATATGGACGTCTAGCTAAAGAAGGGAATAATCATTTTGGGATCAAATGTCATGAAGAATGGAAAGGGAAGCGAATTTACCATGACGATGATAAAAAAGGCGAATGTTTTAGATTATATAAAAATGCTGCTGCTTCTTATCGAGACCATTCTCTTTTTTTAAAAAACCGTGTACGTTATTCTCATCTATTCAAAATAAAATCAAGTAATTATAAAGGTTGGGCTGAAGGTCTTAAGGACGCAGGTTATGCAACAGATCCAAATTATGCAGAAAAATTGATCAGTTTGATTGAAAGATTTGAACTAACAAGATTTGATTCCAAGACGGCTAAGAGCAATGCAGAAAAGTATTCTGTTAGTAAACAAATTAATAATTTTATACATATAGTGAAAAAAGGGGATACATTATATTCAATTTCTAAGCAATATGGAGTTACTTTAGATAATTTGGTTAGAGTTAATCAAATAAAAGACCAGGTAATTTTTCTCAACCAAGAGTTAAAAATCCCAATTAAAAATTAGTAATGCGATATCAAAGAAGTAGTATTTTATTTAAGGAGGCTCAAAAAGTAATTGCAGGTGGAGTAAACTCCCCAGTTAGAGCATTTAAGTCCGTAGGTGGCACCCCTATTTTTGTTGAAAAAGCGAAAGGTGCATTGCTTTATGATAAAGATGGTAATACTTTTCTGGATTATATTTCTAGTTGGGGCCCTATGATTTTAGGTCACGCCTATGATCCTGTTTTAAAAGCTATAAAAATTAGAGCTGAAAAGGGAACTTCTTTTGGAATACCAACTGCTCTGGAAACCGAGATAGCCACACTTGCATTAGAAATGGTTGAAAACAAGGATAAAATTCGGTTTGTAAATTCGGGGACTGAAGCTTGTATGAGTGCAATTCGTTTGGCAAGGGGGTTCACAAATCGAGAAAAAATAATAAAGTTTAGAGGATGTTACCATGGTCACTCTGATGCTTTTCTTATCCAAGCCGGAAGTGGAGCAGTTACTTTTGGAAGTCCAAGCAGTCCAGGTGTGACAAAGGGTACAGCTGAAGACACGCTTTTGGCAGATTATAATAGTCTAGAAGAAGTTACAAAAATTTTTGATGAATATCCTGAAGAAATTGCAGCCGTAATTGTCGAACCTGTTGCAGGAAATATGGGATGTATTACTCCAAAAAATGGATTCTTGGAAGGATTGAGAAATATATGTGACAAATTTGATAGCTTACTAATTTTTGATGAAGTTATGACAGGGTTTCGTTTAGCAAAAGGAGGAGCCCAAGAAATATTGGGAGTTACTGCTGATATTGTAACCTATGGAAAGGTTCTTGGAGGTGGTTTACCTGTAGGTGCTTTTGCTGCTAAAAATGAAATAATGAGAGAACTTGCCCCGGAAGGCGAAGTTTACCAGGCTGGAACCCTCAGTGGAAATCCCATCGCAATGGCAGCAGGACTTGCAACACTTCAAGCATTAAATTCTGATGAAGAAATTTATCTTCGTCTTAAAAAGAAAACTGAAAATTTAGAATTAGGATTTAAAGATGTTCTCAATAAAAAAGGCTTACCCTATCAAATAAATCGAATAGGTTCAATGTTTTCTCTTCATTTTACCGAAAAACCAGTTGTTGATTTTCAGACCGCAGAATTAGGAAATAATAATTTATTTAAAACTTATTTTCATGGAATGTTAAAAGAAGGTGTTTATCTACCTCCAAGTGCATTCGAAAGTTACTTTTTAAATGATGCTTTAACTTTTAGTGATATAAACAAAACTATTGAAGCCTTTCGAAAAGTTATAAGTAGTTTTTAATTTTAAATCTCTTTTTAGTCTGTTTGTTTTATTAGTTGAATTATCATTTCATTATCAACCTTTTCAACCTTAACAATTTTTTTTTGACTTAATCCTTTAATTGTCTTATCCCATTTTTTGTTACTCAAATTAGCCTCTTGCTTAATCTCCTTTAGAATCGCTGGGGTTTTGCGAGATATAAGCTTTAATACATTTTTTTCATTTTCTGTGAGTTCTAAAGTTTCTTGTTCAGCCTTCATTTGAGGGAAAAACAATACCTCTTGAATCGAAGTATTATTTGTCATTAGCATTACCAAACGATCTATTCCAATCCCAATACCTGATGTAGGAGGCATTCCATATTCTAATGCACGTAGAAAATCTTGGTCTATGAACATCGCCTCATCATCACCTTTTTCACTCAGGGCTAATTGTAATTCAAAACGGTTTTTTTGATCAATGGGGTCATTTAATTCAGAATATGCATTTGCTAATTCCTTGCCATCAACAAACAACTCAAATCGTTCTGTAAGATTTTTATTCGTTCGGTGTTCCTTCGTAAGTGGACTCATAGATTTTGGGTAATCTGTAATAAATGTTGGTTGTACGAAATGGCTTTCGCATTTTTCACCGAATATTTCTTCGATAAGCTTACCTTCACCCATAGTCTCATCAACTTCAACATTTAGTTCTGCTGCTGTCTTTCGTAATTCTTTTTCATCCATTTGAGAAATATCAATTCCCGTATATTTTTTGATAGCTTCAAAAATTGGAACTCTAGGATAAGGAGCTTTAAAGTTAATTTTTTGGTCTCCTACATGAATTTCTGTTCTTTTATGTATTGCATATGAAATGGTCTCTAATAAATTTTCAGTAGTTTCCATCATCCAGAAATAATCTTTATATGCAACGTATAGTTCCATAACAGTAAATTCAGGGTTATGAGTTCTATCCATTCCTTCATTACGGAAATCTTTTGCAAATTCAAAAACCCCTTCGAATCCCCCTACTATAAGTCGTTTTAAGTAAAGCTCGTTAGCAATTCTCAAATACAGTTTTGTGTTATGAGCATTATGATGGGTTACAAAAGGTCTTGCGGCTGCTCCTCCTGGAATAGGTTGAAGTATTGGGGTTTCTACTTCCAAATAACCCTTTTCAGTTAGAAAATCACGAATAGTAGTTGTTATTTTTGAACGTTTTATAAAAGTCTCTTTTACTTTAGGATTCACAATTAGGTCAACATAACGCTGGCGATATCTTAATTCAGGATCATTAAATGAATCATATATATTTCCTTCTGAGTCTGTTTTAGGGAGAGGTAAAGGTCGAAGAGATTTATTTAGTATTTTAAAATTTTTTACATACACTGTTTGTTGACCAACTTTTGTAGTGAATAGTTTTCCTTCCAAACCTACTATATCACCAATATCAAGAAGCTTTTTGTAGACATCATTATACATAGATTTGTTTTCTCCTGGACAAATTACATCTCGGTTAAAATAAACCTGAATTCGTCCTGTACTATCAAGAAGTTCCGCAAAACTTGCGCTACCTTGTATCCTTCTTGACATTAGACGTCCAGCAACTATTACATTTTTTCCATCCTTGTATAGTTTTGGCAGATCTGATGCATAAAAGGTGACATGAAATTGCGCTGCTGGATAGGGATTGATACCAAGCTCTTTTAATTCTTCTAATTTTTCCCGGCGAATAATTTCTTGTTCGGAAAGCTTTGCCATAAGATTTTATTTGATGTAAAGATAAGGAGACTATAAAAATCTAAGGAATCAAATTTTATATCTTTGAGGCTAAATTTAATAATGAGTTTTTTCAGGGTCTTATTGTCCATTTTGTTTCCGCCTTTTGCTGTAATTGACCAAGGTTGTGGTTCCCTCTTAATAGTTTTTATTTTAACTCTCTGTGGATGGGTCCCTGGAGTAATTGCAGCATTAGTTATATTAAATAATCCTGGTCGATTCGTATTAAAACACAATTCGAATGCTAAAAAAAAATAAAAATATCAAAGTGGTAGAATTAGGAAATAAATCCTTCATTGACGCACTTTTGATACAAGAAAACTATTTTAACAAAATTATTGATACAAAGAGGTCAAATCGCAAAAGCGAAAATAAAATTAGCACTCAGAATTTCATGTTATGGGTAGAGCACAAACCCGTAATAACGATAGGTAAAAGTGGAAAAGGGAAAAATCTTTTATTGAACAAAAATGAACTAATAGAAAAAGAAATTGACTACTATCAAACTAACAGAGGTGGTGATATTACTTTTCATGGTCCAGGACAAATTGTAGGTTACCCTATTTTAGACCTTGATAATTTTTTCACTGATATTCATAAGTATCTCAGATTTTTAGAAGAATTAGTTATTTTAACACTAAAAGAATATAATTTAAATTGCGAACGAAGTCAAGGCGAAACAGGAGTTTGGCTAGACGTGGGGACTCCTTTTGCAAGAAAAATTTGTGCGATGGGTGTTAAAGCTAGTAGATGGGTGACAATGCATGGTTTTGCTTTAAATGTAAATACAGATTTAAGTTATTTTGATTATATAGTTCCGTGTGGCATCAAAGGAAAGGGGGTAACCTCAATGGAAAATGAATTAGGGAAAAAAATTCCTTTTAATGAAGTTAAAGAAAAATTAACTAAACACTTTGAATGTTTATTTGAAGCAAATTTTAGCAGATAGATTTTTAATTTATTTGATAAATTGTAAGCTCATCTTCGTCTGTTTGAACTATCATTTCAAGAGCATTATCATTATCTGCATTTGAAATATCTACAACAGAAGTTCCATATACGGGAAACCCTCCAACTGAATCGCCATTACTATAAAACGCAAAAACTTTTTTTGTTTCGTATTCTGTAAGAGTTACATATATAGTATTATTTAAGTAATGAATTTTTGGGCTACTGTAATTTCCATATGGAAGAATAACTGGAATTCCTTTAATGACAAGTTTATTTTCTGATAATGTTACTAGAGATTTTTTTGTCATAACGATTTTGTGATCGATTTTAAGTCCAAGATCACTTTTATTTAGATTCCCATTTTTATCAATTTGAACCAAGAATCCCTTTTTATTTGTAGTTGAAAAAGTATTTCTGTAAGCAAAAACAGGGTTTGGTGAAGTTTCAAGATTATCTTTCAAGGTTATCCTATCCTTTCCTTGCCTATTTATTATTTTTATTTTTCCTTCTAAACTCTGCAAAATTATATAATCTTTATTTCCAAATCGGACATGTTTTGGGGGATTTAAAAGAGGTTCCTGTAAAGAACTAAGTTTAAATCCACGGACTCTTTTACCTTTATTATCAAACATTTCAATTTTTCTTCCGTGATTTAAAAGAAAACGATAATTTCTATTGCCATCATAATCAAAAATTGATAAATACTGTGGAATATCACTAGGTAATTTAATGTTAAATGGAGAGACTATTTTACCATTTCGATCTAAAATAATAAACCTATCTGGCGTTCGAAATGCCATTTGTAGCCTTCTATTTTTGTAAAGATCAACTTGCTTAATTTCGCCAATTACAGGACCAGAAAGTTGTTTTTTCCAGAAAAGGTCACCTGTGTTAGAAAATAGATACAGAATATTATTTTCATCTTGTACCACAATATCCATTGTTTTATTTCTATGATTCCTTATCCATTTTGGGTTTGTTGCTAATGGAGCATCTAAGTTGAATCTGAATTGATCGGTCACACTGTTTTTGGGTTGATTTGGATTGTTTTTTTGAGCTGTGAACCGGCTTTGAATAAAATTATCTTCCGAAATACCCTGAATAGCAATAAGAGGGTATGAATCCGACTTAACATTATCCCATATTTTAAAATTTTTTTGATTTTCTTTTTTCCAAGATTCTTTAAGATTATTTAAATCTCCAACCCAAATAAAGGTATTGTTATCAGCCAAATCGTTCTGTAGATTCTTAAAATTTATGTCATTACCTAGTGTCTTACCATCTAAATAAATACCAATTAATTGTTTTAAATATGATTTATCTTTAGTATAAATTAGTGTTTCTTTAATTTTTGCTGAATATTTTGGGATATTATCTAAACCAATAATATTTAAAAAACCATAAAAATCTTTTGGTAATTCATGATTTATAATTTTTACACCTCTGTAACTATCTTTAACATCGTTTTTTGAAAATAATTTTTTTTCAGATATATCAGGGTTTTTTAAACTTAAGTATATAGCCTGATTTGATTTGTTGTTTATAAATGCAATTTCATTGACATTGCTCAATGGATCAAAATCAATTTTTTTAAATGCAATATTTTTATAGCGAACAAATTCTTTGAAGTTTTCTTCTAGAGTTTTATAATCGCTTATGGATAATGCAAAATAGTTGTCAAAATTTCTTGGAATAAATTGATGACTTACTAAAGGCTGTGCATTTAAATTCTTGTATAAAGTTAATCTATCTGGGATTGAGTCATTTACAAAACTTATACCGTCAAGAGTAAAGGGATCTTTTTTAGTGTTAAAATCAAACGAAAACCAAGAATTCCCTAAAAAAGGGAAATATTTGGTTTTAGTGAAAAGTTTATTCATTACTTCTCTAATATCCTTGTGAAGAAAAATCGATAAAATGGCATCAGGATTTTTAAGCTCAGCAAGTCTATAGAATTGGTCATCCTGAATTCCTTTTTGTTTGTTTTGAATATTTCTTATACAATTTTCTAAAACGAGTTGGGAGCTACTTATGACGAGTATGTTTTCTATTTTCGTCCAATAAATTTTTTTCTTCCCTTTATCACTAATGTAGACTGGAACCGAGTTGTACACAAAACTTTCTAAAATATTTAATTTGCTAGCGTCTGATTTGTTAGATTTACAAACATACGAGATGGCAATATCCCTTTTACCTTGCGGGGTTAAAATTAAAATTGAGTTTGGACTTTTATTCTCTGGAACAACGGCTTTAATATTTTCATAAATATTGGAATCAAGTTTTGAAAGCTCAACGAGAAAAGACAGCTTTTTGAGAGTATTATCTAGCATTAAGGGATCATTAACCTGAATTACTCCAATACTATTCTGTGGCACGAAATCAAGTGGACTTGTAGTTTCTTTTATCTCATTTCTGCAACTTGATATCAAGACAACTAATACAAGTAAAAATTTAAATCTCATAGGAGATAAAGTTAAAAACTACTTATTATCGATTTTTATTTTTTCTAAAATATTTTCAACCATTCAGGTAAATAAAAAATATTAAATTTTTAATATTATTTTTCAATTTAAAAGCTTAAATGAATTTCTGTGATGTTCTGTAACCCCGTACCTCTCAATTGCTTTTCTATGATTAACTGTTGGATATCCTTTATTTTTATCCCACCCATATTGAGGAAATTCATGCTCTATTTTTCTCATGTAATCATCCCTATATGTCTTTGCTAGAATGGATGCTGCAGCAATATTTTGATATTTTCCATCACCTTTAATGATGCATTTGTATGGGACCTCTCCGTGTGGATAAAATCTATTTCCATCAACTATAATGTATTGAGGTTTTTTTTTTAATTTTTTTATTGCCAAGTGCATTGCCTTAATTGATGCGTTTAAAATATTTATTTCGTCAATTTCATCCTGAAAAACATGAGCTACTTGAAAGTCAATTGCACATTTTTCAATCAGTAACCTCAAATTGTAACGCTTTTTTTCGGTTAAAATTTTTGAATCATTTATTTGAGGCAATTTTATTCCTAAAGGTAAAATTACCACTGCTGCAGTTACAGGACCAGCTAAGCAACCTCTTCCAGCTTCATCAACCCCTGCTTCTAATAAAGATGTAAATTGTGTTTTTAGCATAAAAAGAACCAAAGTTTATATTTTAAACACTTTAACAATTTACATCCATTTATTTTAACTTCGCAATTAAATCTTCCATGATATGCGATTCCCGTTGATGGTTTTTTGTTTGGTTATAAGTAGTAGTCTACTTAATGCTCAACAAAAAAACTTTCAAAAAGGGAATGAAGTAGAAACTTATCAAGAGTTAAATTTTTCAATTAAGGATTCTATTCTATTAGAAGATAAAAGTGTGACTGGGGAAAAAATTGATTCTTTAGGTTCAAATTTTTCTAAGAAGAAAAGATTCATACCTTATTTTAAGTCAATGAATGAAGTAACGGTTAAGGATTACAAACTAATGTTTTTAGATGGAAGTGAAAAGACTGTTGACACATCTCTTTCTCTCGAAAGGGAATACTCATTTAATTTTCTGAGAAAAGATTATTTTGAATTTTTAACTTTCCCAAACATGGGAGAAGCTTTTAATAAATTAGGATATAATTTCCATGATCAATCACTCACTCCACAAATGGGAGTTAGAGTCAAACACTTTAGCTATTTTGAAAAAGAGGATATTCCTTATTATGAAGTGCCATCTGCATATACAGAATTATTTTTCAAATCAACCTTTCAACAAGGCCAATTCTTAGACACATCTTTGGCTATAAATACCTCTCCTAAATTTAATATTGCTGTCTCATTCAGAGGTTTTAGATCATTGGGAAAATATTTAGCTTCTCTAGGAAGATCCAGGCAATTTAGAATAAGTAGTCAATATCAAACTTATAATCAAAGATATCGTCTTCGACTTCATCAAACAACTCAATCCTTGGAAAATCAGGTAAATGGTGGATTAAATAGAGATTCCGTCTATTTTTTTGAAAATGCTCCAAATTATGTTTTAGCTGATGAGAATGGACAAGCGATATTGGACGAAAATGGTAATCAACAAATTGTTTTTTATGATGGTTTTTTGGATAGGAATCGGCTAGATACACAAATTAACGCTGATAATTTGTTAGAGGGAAAAAGGTACTTTATGGAGCATAAATATCAAATGATCCCAGTTTCAAAAGACACTACAGCCTATAAAATGTCAATAGGTTATAGTATTAGTTTGGAGAAAAAAAATTATAAATATGATCATAGATTTGCAAATACATATTTTTATGGTAAATACGATTCTAATATTAGTGACAGTACATCTTTCGATAATTTAGAAAATAAGCTCTTTCTTCAATTTAATAACAATTCGTTGGGTAAATTAAAACTTAACTTTTATCACATTAAATGGGACTACGATTTAGGTCAAGATGATTATGAAAAGGATACTTTACTTTCAAATTCGATAAATGCTCATCAATTAGCAGCCCAATTGAAATGGCAAAAAGACATTTTTGGTACATCTTCTCGAATTATGGCATATCAATCCATGAAAAAAAAGTATGCAACCAGATCGATTAAAATTGAGACAGAAAAAAATATTAGTGATAAGACTAACATAATTGCCACATATAATTATCGCTCCCAACCCTTAAACTTTAATTTTTATTTATTACAGTCAGATTTTAAAAAATATAATTGGGAAAATTCAGATTTATCTAATCAGGACTTTTCTACATTATCTTTTGCATTAAATCACAAAAAAATAGGAAGTCTTCAAGGCGAGTGGAATTCGATAAAAAACTTTACTTTTTTTAATAATACCACTCCAGAATTTGACTTAAATAGAAAATTTAGTACCGAAGTTTTCCAGTTAAGTAGTAGATTGGATTATTTCAAACTACGAATGGATCAAAGGTTTGATTTAGGAAAATTTACATTAGCAAATAATATTCAATTCCAAAAAGTTAATCAAGAAGGAGATCCACAGGGTACAATAGATGATCCTATTGCACTAAATGTTCCGAAATGGTTATTAAGAAGTACTTTTATGTTAACGTCCTCTATTTTTAACAAGGCATTATTTTTTCAATCTGGATTGACCTTTGTCTATTTTACTGATTATTTTGCTGATCAATACAATCCTTTAATAGCTGAATTTGTTACCCAAAATTCAACAAGTATTGGGAATTATCCAAGGTTCGATTTTTTCTTTAATGCCAAAATTCAAAGCTCACGAGTATTTATAAAGCTTGAAAATATTTCAGCACCTATAAAACATTTGATAAATATCGATGCTCCTTACAACTACTATTCTTCACCTTTCGTTCCTTATAGAGATTTTTCAGTTCGATTTGGTTTAATATGGAACTTCTTCGACTAATTTAAATGATTAATATCCAATCCATTAAAAATATTTTAACAATTAATTAAAAAATTCATAAAAAACACCTTGAAAGAATTAAAAAGGGTTTTATATTTGCATCCGCTAATCTAAATTAGATATTATGTCTATTTATTTTAAGCTCCATGTTCATTGAAAAAATTAAATAATAAGAATGACAGCGCGTATCGAAAGATACAAGTGAATAGAACCATTTTGACCAAGTCAATTTTTAGTTAGTTGTTACATATTATAAACAACAACGAAGAGTTTGATCCTGGCTCAGGATGAACGCTAGCGGCAGGCTTAACACATGCAAGTCGAGGGGTAACAGAGATTGCTTGCAATCCGCTGACGACCGGCGAACGGGTGCGTAACGCGTATGCAACCTACCTTTTACAGGGGAATAGCCCAAAGAAATTTGGAATAATACCCCATAAGATCTTTAATTGGCATCAATCAAAGAAGAAAACTCAGGTGGTAAAAGATGGGCATGCGTCCTATTAGTTAGTTGGTAAGGTAACGGCTTACCAAGACTTCGATAGGTAGGGGTCCTGAGAGGGAGATCCCCCACACTGGTACTGAGACACGGACCAGACTCCTACGGGAGGCAGCAGTGAGGAATATTGGACAATGGAGGCAACTCTGATCCAGCCATGCCGCGTGCAGGAAGACTGCCCTATGGGTTGTAAACTGCTTTTATACAGGAAGAATTGCATCTACGTGTAGTTGCTTGACGGTACTGTACGAATAAGGATCGGCTAACTCCGTGCCAGCAGCCGCGGTAATACGGAGGATCCAAGCGTTATCCGGAATTATTGGGTTTAAAGGGTCCGTAGGCGGTTTTTTAAGTCAGAGGTGAAATCCTGCAGCTCAACTGTAGCATTGCCTTTGATACTGAAAGACTTGAGTTATTGTGAAGTAGTTAGAATGTGTAGTGTAGCGGTGAAATGCATAGATATTACACAGAATACCGATTGCGAAAGCAGATTACTAACAATATACTGACGCTCATGGACGAAAGCGTGGGTAGCGAACAGGATTAGATACCCTGGTAGTCCACGCCGTAAACGATGGATACTAGCTGTTCGATCAACATTGGTTGATTGAGTGGTTAAGCGAAAGTGATAAGTATCCCACCTGGGGAGTACGCTCGCAAGAGTGAAACTCAAAGGAATTGACGGGGGCCCGCACAAGCGGTGGAGCATGTGGTTTAATTCGATGATACGCGAGGAACCTTACCAGGGCTTAAATGTAAGTTGCATAGATCAGAGATGATCTTTTCTTCGGACCACTTACAAGGTGCTGCATGGTTGTCGTCAGCTCGTGCCGTGAGGTGTCAGGTTAAGTCCTATAACGAGCGCAACCCCTGTCGTTAGTTGCCAGCAAGTAATGTTGGGTACTCTAGCGAGACTGCCGGTGCAAACCGTGAGGAAGGTGGGGACGACGTCAAATCATCACGGCCCTTACGTCCTGGGCTACACACGTGCTACAATGGCCGGCACAGAGAGCAGCCACTACGCGAGTAGGAGCGAATCTTCAAAACCGGTCTCAGTTCGGATCGCAGTCTGCAACTCGACTGCGTGAAGCTGGAATCGCTAGTAATCGGATATCAGCCATGATCCGGTGAATACGTTCCCGGGCCTTGTACACACCGCCCGTCAAACCATGGAAGCTGGGGGTGCCTGAAGTCTGTGACCGCAAGGAGCAGCCTAGGGTAAAACTAGTGACTGGGGTTAAGTCGTAACAAGGTAGCCGTACCGGAAGGTGCGGCTGGAACACCTCCTTTCTAGAGTTTTATTAGTTTTATTCTAATCAAAACAGAAAGCAACGACTAAATTTGACTAATTATAATTAGTTTCTATTCACATGCTGTCATTTTTTATAACACTAGCAAGATTAAATAAATTAGAGTCTCGTAGCTCAGCTGGTTAGAGCGCTACACTGATAATGTAGAGGTCGGCAGTTCGAGCCTGCCCGAGACTACACATTAGAAACCATTTGTTACTTAACTTTTTATTTAATTCAATTGCTATGGAAATTCTAGGTGTTGGGATTCCAAAATGAAAGGGTCTCATTTATTGGGTCTCTTATCACTTACGGGGGATTAGCTCAGCTGGCTAGAGCGCTTGATTTGCATTCAAGAGGTCATCGGTTCGACTCCGATATTCTCCACAATTCTATAGAATAATTCAAAGAAAGAAAAGAGATCGTTATCCAAACACTTATCTCTTTACTTGTTTTGTTTTATTCGTTTGACTAGAAAAACGTTCATTGACATTTTGAAAAGATACAAAAAGTATCAACCAATTTTTTTACAATAAAAAAAGAGGTTTATACGAGCAAATATTAAATATTGAAATTTTTTTAGATACAATTTTTTAGAGAAAGAGTAAAAGTTACAATAGGCTAATTAAGAGCATATGGGGAATGCCTAGGCTCTCAGAGGCGACGAAGGACGTGATAAGCTGCGATAAGCTGCGGGGATCAGCACATATGATATGATCCGTAGATTTCCGAATGGGGCAACCCGCTAGTTTGAAGAACTAGCACCTAGTTATAGGAGCAAACCCGGAGAACTGAAACATCTAAGTACCCGGAGGAGAAGAAAACAACAGTGATTCCGCTAGTAGTGGCGAGCGAACGTGGAATAGCCCAAACTTATTTTGTTACGGCAAAATAAGGGTAATAGGACTACGATATTTGATGCTTGAAGAATTAGAATCTACTGGAAAGTAGAACCACAGAGGGTGATAGTCCCGTATAAGTAATTCCAAGTTATTAATAGTAGTATCCTGAGTAGTGCGGGGCACGTGAAACCTTGCATGAATTTGCCGGGACCATCCGGTAAGGCTAAATACTCCTGAGAGACCGATAGTGAACCAGTACCGTGAGGGAAAGGTGAAAAGAACCCTGAATAAGGGAGTGAAATAGAACCTGAAACCATATGCTTACAAGCGGTCGGAGCTAGATTTATCTAGTGACGGCGTGCCTTTTGCATAATGAGCCTACGAGTTACCGTTACTAGCATGGTTAATCGATTCAGTCGAGGATCCGAAGCGAAAGCAAGTCTGAATAGGGCGTACAGTTAGTAGTGGTAGACGCGAAACCGTGTGATCTACCCATGAGCAGGTTGAAGCTTTGTTAACCCAAAGTGGAGGACCGAACCCGTTGACGTTGAAAAGTCTTGGGATGACTTGTGGGTAGGGGTGAAAGGCCAATCAAACTCGGAAATAGCTCGTACTCCCCGAAATGCATTTAGGTGCAGCGTTGTAAAAGTTCTATAGAGGTAGAGCTACTGATTGGATGCGGGGGCTTCACCGCCTACCAATTCCTGACAAACTCCGAATGCTATAGAATGATTTACAGCAGTGAGGGCATGGGTGCTAAGGTCCATGTCCGAGAGGGAAAGAACCCGGACCATCAGCTAAGGTCCCCAAGTGTATACTAAGTTGAATAAACGAGGTTTGACTGCCCAGACAGCTAGGATGTTGGCTTGGAAGCAGCCATTCATTTAAAGAGTGCGTAACAGCT
>CACERG010000019.1:17500-34442 GCA_902561795.1 uncultured Bacteroidota bacterium
ATTAATTCTTACTGTAACTGATACAATAGTTCATGGGACAAGAATTGATGTTGCAAGCCTAATAAATAAGGCATTAAACGAAATTGAGAACTAATATTTTTTATTCATAATCTAGCTTTAAGTAATGTATGGCAGTTATCTTCAAATCAAAACCAATGCTAGGGCATTAAATTTCTTAATTAGCCACTAAATCTCCAGTTTTACTTTTTTTAGGAAGATCTGATTTACCCATCAAATAATTGTCAATCTGGTGAGCTACTTCCCTTCCTTCTGAGATTGCCCATACAATAAGTGACTGACCTCTTCTACAATCACCAGCAGTAAATATTGATTTCTTGTTAGTCTGATAATTATTTTCACCTTTGATATTTCCTCTCTCATCAAAACTTAAACCAAACTGTTCAGGGAGATTTTTTTCAGGCCCTGTAAATCCAAGGGCTAATAAGGCCATATCACAAGGCCACATTTTTTCTGAACCCTTTTTTTCGATAAGTTTTGCTCTTTCTCCTGGAATTTTTTTCCATTGAACCTCAACTGTCTTTAAGGCTTTAACACGACCTTTTTCATCTCCAATAAATTCTTTTGTTAAAATACTCCATTCTCTGTGACTTCCTTCTTCATGAGATGAAGATGTTTTTAATTTAAAAGGCCAATAAGGCCAAGGATGATCCTCAGTCCTTCCTTCCGAAGGTTTTGGCATTATTTCAAAATTTGTCACACTTTTAGCACCGTGTCTATTTGAAGTTCCAATGCAGTCAGATCCAGTGTCGCCTCCGCCAATAACAATGACATTAAGGTCCTTAGCTGAAAATTTTATGTCACGTTTGTGTTGACCATCTACAGCCTTATTATTGTGTGGAAGAAAATCCATTGCCTGAATAACACCTTCTAATTCGGATCCTGGAATAGGCATCTCTCTTTTGACTGTAGCTCCAGTTGCTAGAACCACTGCATCAAACTGTTTCTCAAGTTCTTTAGTTGAGATTGTTTTACCGACTTCAACATTACATTTGAATTTTATTCCCTCAGATTTAAGAATTTCTAAGCGCCTATCAATTACTTTTTTTTCCATTTTGAAATCAGGGATTCCGTATCGTAGTAGTCCTCCTATTTTATTTTCACGTTCAAAAACAGTTACTGAATGCCCAGCTCGATTTAATTGTTGAGCAGCAGAGAGACCAGCAGGCCCTGATCCAATAATGGCAACTTTTTTACCCGTTCTAAATTTTGGAACTTCAGGCTTAATCCAACCTTCATTGAAACCTCTTTCAATAATATATTTTTCAATTAGTTCTATTGATACAGGGGGATTTACTATTCCTAGAACACATGCCTCTTCACAGGGTGCTGGACATAACCTTCCGGTAAATTCAGGAAAATTATTTGTACTATGTAATATATTTAAAGCACGTTGCCATTCATTATTATAAACTGCGTCGTTAAAGTCTGGAATTAAGTTACCAAGAGGGCAACCACTGTGACAAAAAGGAACTCCACAGTCCATGCATCGGGCTCCTTGTTCTTGCAATTCGCTTTTCTTCGGAGCAAGTGTGAATTCATTGTAGTTTTTAACTCTTTTTCGGGGTTCGATGACCGATTCTTTGAGGCGATCATATTCCATAAAACCTTTAATTTTACCCATATTATATTGACTTTTCAAGTTTATTTTTTGCTATCATCTCTAGAGCATTTTTATAATCTGTTGGCATCACTTTAATGAAGTTTTTTATAGATTCTGACCAGTTTCTCAAAATCTCATTTGCTTTGGGACTTTTTGTATACTTTATATGATTTTCAAGTAATTCTCTAATAATTTCTATGTCATTTTTTTGAAGGTTTTCTAGTTCAATCATTTCAAGATTGAATTTCTTTTCATCGAAAACACCATTATTATTATAGATGTATGCAATTCCACCACTCATGCCTGCTGCAAAATTTCTACCAATATCACCTATAATAAGTGCTACACCACCAGTCATATATTCACATCCGTGATCTCCAACTCCTTCTACAACCGCTTTTGCTCCTGAATTTCTAACACAGAAACGCTCACCTGCAATTCCATTTATATAAGCTTCTCCAGAGGTTGCACCATATAGTGCAACATTTCCAATTATAATATTTTTGTGGGGAATAAAGCTAGCCTTATCAGGAACTTTTGCAATTAACTTCGCACCTGAAAGACCCTTTCCAAAATAATCGTTAACCGTACCCTCAATTTTCATTGAGATGCCTTTAGTCGCAAATGCTCCAAAACTTTGACCTGCTGTACCCGTAAAGCTTAATTTAAGTGTATCTTCTGGAAGGCCTTGAGAACCGTATATTTTTGATATTTCATAGCTGACTATCGCTCCGATAGTGCGATTTGTATTTTTGATGTGAAATTTTAATTCTTGTTTTTTCTTTTTCTTTATAGCGAGCCTAGCTTTTTTTAAGATTTGAATATCAAGAACATTTTCCAAATTATGATCTTGCATTATAGTATTACGTTCTTTTATTTGATTAGGTACTTTTGGCTTATGCAAAATATTCGATAAATCAATGCCTTTAGCTTTATAATGGTTAATTGCATTTTTCATATTTAATTTTTGAGACTGACCGACCATATCATTAACATTTTTAAAACCTAAGTCAGCCATTATTTGTCTTAATTCCTCAGCTACAAAATGCATATAGTTAATAACGTGTTCGGGCTTACCTTTAAAGTTCTTTCTTAATACAGGGTCTTGCGTAGCAATTCCTACAGGACATGTGTTAAGGTGACATGCACGCATCATAATGCATCCCGAGGCTATAAGTGGAGCTGTAGAAAATCCAAATTCTTCTGCACCAAGTAAGCAAGCAATAGCAACGTCTCTACCTGTTTTCATTTGACCATCGCATTCAAGGACAATACGGCTCCTTAAATCATTCATAACTAATGTCTGTTGTGCCTCAGCTATTCCTAACTCCCAGGGAAGACCAGCATGTTTTAGAGAGGTTAAAGGAGAGGCTCCAGTGCCTCCATCATAACCTGAGATTAAGATTACATCTGCTTTAGCTTTTGCCACTCCAGCTGCAATTGTTCCTACTCCAACTTCTGAAACAAGTTTTACATTTATTCGGGCATTTCTATTTGCATTTTTTAAATCGTAAATTAATTGAGCTAGATCTTCTATTGAATAAATATCATGGTGAGGAGGTGGTGAAATAAGACCTACATAGGGAGTAGAATTTCTGACTGAAGCAATATAGGGATTTACTTTTGGACCTGGAAGCTGTCCGCCTTCACCTGGTTTTGCTCCCTGAGCCATTTTTATTTGAATCTCTTCAGCTGTACTTAAATAATGACTTGAAACACCAAAACGACCAGAGGCAACCTGCTTAATTGCCGAATTTTTAAAATTTCCGTCTTTATCGGGTTTAAAGCGGTTTGGATCTTCGCCTCCCTCTCCCGAATTGCTTTTACCTCCAATTCTATTCATTGCAACTGCTAAATTTTCGTGTGCTTCTTGGCTAATTGAACCTAAAGACATGGCACCTGTTTTGAAACGTTTAACAATTTCTGTCCAAGGTTCTACCTGATCTAATGGAATTGGATCATAGCTTGAAAATTCAAACAAACCTCTTAACGTCATCAGTTTTTCATTCTGGTCATTGATCATTTTTGAAAACATCTCATAGCTTTCAGGTTTATTTTTTCTTACAGCTTGTTGTAATGACGCTATTGTCCTAGGATTGACCGCATGAGCCTCTCCATCTCTTCTCCATCGATAATCACCTCCTATTTCAAGGGGCAGTCCAAGTTTGGACTCATGAATATAAGCTTTAGTATGTCTTTTACTGATTTCCTTCTCGATTTCATACAAATTAATTCCTTCTATCCGAGTCGGGGTATTACAAAAAAATCTATCAATTAGCTTTTTAGATAATCCCAAGGCTTCATAAATCTGGCCTCCCCTGTAGGAGTGTAATGTAGAAATACCGATTTTATTCATCACTTTTATTATCCCTTTAGCGATTGCTTTATTAAAATTATTGATTGATTTTTCTGCACTTTCTACAATAAAATTATTATTACATTGATAAGTAATAATCTCATTCACTAAATACGGATTAATAGCACTTGCTCCGTATCCAAATAACAATGAAAAGTGATGTGGCTCTCTTGGTTCAGCTGACTCTACAATAATTCCAAATTTGGATCTTTTTTTAAACCGTTTGAAGGCATGGTGAACATGAGATGTGGCTAATAACATTGGAATAGGAGCAAGCGAAGGAGATACACCACGATCAGATAGTACAATAATATTCACACCTTTTGCAAGAGCATTTTCAACTTCACTTATCATATCATCTAGTGCGTCTTCTAGACCGTTTAATCCATTATTAATTTCGTAGAGTGTTGAAATTGAAGCTGTCTTAAAATCCTCTGTCTTTAAGTGTCTAATTTTATCTAAATCTTCATTCGATATTACCGGGTTTTGTATAGATAGTTTTTTTGAATGTTCTGGACTGATTTCAAAAAGATTGAATTCTGGGCCTAGACTAAGGCTAATGTCGGTGACAATTTCTTCTCTTATTCCATCAAGTGGTGGGTTTGTTACTTGAGCAAAAAGTTGTTTAAAGTAGTTATACAGTAGTTGAGGGCGATCAGAAAGTACAGCAAGTGGTGTGTCAGTTCCCATTGATCCAATTGCTTCTTTTCCATTGATACTCATTGGGGTTATAATTGTTTTCAAATCCTCTTGAGTATATCCAAAAATCCTCATTCTAGTTTCAAAATCTTCATTTTCAATTCTAGTATTATTACCTGTATAAGGTATGTCTCTAAGATGAAGAAGGTTTTCTTTTAACCATTTACCATATGGTTTATCAAGTGAGATTTGTTTTTTTATTTCATCGTCCTCAACAATACGCCCCTCATCCATATCTACCAAAAACATTTTTCCTGGTTCAAGACGTCCATGCATTTGAATATTTTCTGGATCGATTTCAAGTACTCCAGTTTCGGAAGACATAATCACGTATCCGTCTTTTGTTACAGTATAGCGAGAAGGGCGAAGTCCATTTCGATCCAAAAGTGCCCCAATATATTTCCCGTCAGTAAATGGAATTGAAGCAGGGCCATCCCAAGGTTCCATAATGCAAGAATTGTATTGATAAAAGGCTTTTTTATTTTCATCCATAAACGTATGTTTTTCCCAAGCCTCTGGGACTAACATCATCATTGCTTCCGGTAGAGATCTTCCAGTTGCAAGGAGAAGCTCTAGTGTCATATCCATTGAAGCAGAGTCAGACTTATCAGGTATTACTATTGGTAAAATTTTTTGTAAATCAGAACCGAAAATTTCATTTTTCAAAAGCTCTTCTCTAATTTGCATTCTACTAAAATTCCCCTTGTATGTATTAATTTCTCCATTATGGCACATATAACGAAATGGCTGAGCGAGATCCCATGTCGGAAATGTGTTTGTTGAAAACCTTTGATGCACTAATGCCAAACGAGTTACTACCGCTGGATCTTCAAGATCATTGTAGTATCCTTTTATATCCTCAGGAGTCAATAAACCTTTGTAGATTAATGTATGAGTCGAGAGGCTTGGTAAGTAAAAATAAGAGGATTGCGAAAGCTTAGAGTCTGATATTGTGTGCTCAGCTATTTTTCTTGCACAGTATAACTTTATATTGAATTCATAATCAGAAAGGTTAACAGTTCCTCTTCCAACAAAGATTTGCATTATATGCGGCTCAGTTAGCGCTGCAATATTTCCCACAACATCGTGATTTACAGGAACTTTTCTCCACCCCAAAACTTCAAGCCCCTGATTTTTAATTTCATTTTCTAATACACCGATACAATAAGTTCTTTGATTTTCTTTTTTTGGAAGGAAGACCATACCGACCGCATATTGATGTGATTCAGGAAGTTTGAATGCACATTTTTTTTTAAGGAAATCATGTGGTATTTCAATCAGGATACCAGCACCATCGCCTGTTTTACCGTCTGAACTAACAGCTCCACGATGTTCAAGGCAATCTAGTATATCTAATGCTTTATGGATTATATCATTAGTTTTTTTTCCTTGAAGACTACATATAAATCCTGCTCCACAGTTATCGTGTTCAAATTGTGGATCGTAAAGACCTTGTTTTGGTGGTAGCATAATTTTTTTAAAAGCTAACAAAAATAGTAAATCAACCCTCTTAAATTACAATAAAACTTCCTAAATCTGCCTATTTTTCATGATCACAAAATTTTATTCATTAAACTGAGAGATCTTTAAATTTTTAAACAGTTTTTTTAAAAAAAAATGAAAAATTAACAATTTTCACTTCCTTTGTTTTTAATAATTTTAAAAAAAACAATTGTCAAAAAATACATACAAAGTTATAGGAGTTATGTCAGGAACTTCTTTGGATGGAATTGATCTGACTTGTGTGAATTTTAGGCTCGATAAATTTTGGAATTTTAATGTTGAGGCTACAAAGACAATTAGCTATTCAAAAAAATGGATTACCAAATTAGAAAAATTGTTTCATGCAACTAAAGAATCTATTGAAGCAGGAGATGAATCCTATACTTTATTTTTAGCAGAAAGTATTAATTCTTTTGTGAAAGAATATAAATTATCTAAAATCGATGCCATATGTTCACATGGGCACACCCTTTTTCATGATCCAAAAAAGGGTTTAACTTTTCAATTAGGTAATAGAAAGATTTTAGCCACACTAACAGGTTTAAATGTTGTTTGTGATTTTAGGGCCCAAGATATCAAGTTAGGTGGTCAGGGAGCACCTTTAGTGCCAATTGGAGATAAATTTTTATTTCGTAAATATGAGGCATTCCTTAATTTAGGTGGTTTTTCAAATGTCTCTAAAATTTCAGAAAAGACCACCATTGCTTACGATATTTGTGCTGTGAATACTGTTCTTAATTTTTTGGCCAAAAAAAAAGGAAAATCATATGATTTGAACGGGGATATGGCTAAAAAAGGTAAATTAATATCACCTTTATTTAATGAATTAGAATCATTTGAATATTATCAAAGGACTCCTCCAAAATCTTTGGGAGTTGAATGGGTGAACTCTAAAGTACTTCCACTTCTAGAAAAATATAATTCAAACAGTGTCGAGAATTTATTAAAAACGTACACTATTCATATTGCTTCATTGATTGGAAAAAACTTTGATTATGGGCAAAATGTACTAGTAACTGGTGGAGGGGCTAAAAATAATTTTTTGATAAAAAAAATTAGAGAAAATCAATTTGTAAATTTCGTAGTACCTTCAGAAGTTATAATTGATTATAAAGAATCAATTATATTTGGTTTTTTAGGGGTTTTGAGATTAAGAAATGAAATTAACTGCTTAGCTTCAGTAACAGGATGTGCAAGAAATCATAGCTCAGGAAACATTTTTACTCCCTAATTTTTTAAGGATACTTGAGTATTGGGTATAGATTTTTTTATTTTTAACAAACAAACCGATAATTGACTCATGGAAGCCATTATTATAACCATTTTTGTTCTAGGCTATCTAGCTATTACTCTCGAGCATAGCTTAAAAGTTGATAAACTCATTCCTGCATTAGCTATGATGGCTCTAATGTGGGCTATAATATCTCTTTCCCATTTACCTGTTTTTGATGTTAATACAGAATTAAAACAGCTTGAGCCAACCCATATTGATGAAATATTATTGCATCATCTTGGTAAAACAGCTGAGATAATAATCTTTCTTTTGGGCGCAATGACTATCGTAGAAATCATTGATTATTTTAATGGATTTTTTACGATCAAAAACTTTATCAAAACAAAAAGTAAAAAAGGTTTATTATGGATTTTTTCAATTTTAGCATTCATCCTTTCAGCTATAATTGATAATTTGACTGCAACCATCGTTCTTATTACAATTTTGCAGAAGGTTGTACTCAAAAGAGACACACGTCTTTGGTTTGCGGGACTTATAATTGTAGCAGCTAATGCAGGTGGTGCTTGGTCACCAATTGGTGATGTCACTACAACTATGCTTTGGATTGGTAATAAAGTTACAACCCTCAATTTGATAACTTTCGTTTTACTCCCATCAATTTTTTGTTTAGGGATTCCAGTCGGTATAGCTTCTTTTTTACCTGCTTTTCAAGGTGAGATTGATGAACCGGTTGTAGATGAAACAGATGTTGGTTTTCATAAACATGGAGCAAGCATTTTATACCTAGGCCTTTCAGCAATAATTTTTGTACCTGTTTTTAAAACAATAACCCACTTGCCACCATATGTTGGTATGATGCTTTCTTTAGCAGTTGTTGCAACATTTGCTGAAATCTTTAGTAAAGCCAAAATAAATATTACTTCTTTTGATGAAGAAAGTGACGCTTATCAAACAAGTAGCCCTGTTCATCGATCATTGTCAAAAATCGAATTACCAAGTATATTATTTTTTTTAGGGATTTTACTTGCAGTTGCGGGACTTGAATCACTGGGATTATTATTTAATTTTGCAGAAGGGCTCAATAAAGCAATACCTAATACTGACATTGTTATAGGATTGCTCGGTATAGGGTCTGCAGTCATTGATAATGTTCCATTAGTTGCAGCAAGCATGGGCATGTTCTCAAATCCAATAGATGATCCTGTATGGCACCTTATTGCCTACTCAGCAGGAACTGGCGGAAGTATGCTAATAATTGGTTCTGCTGCAGGTGTTGTTGCAATGGGAATGGAAAAAATTGATTTTTTCTGGTATTTAAAAAAAATTGCCTGGCTAGCCTTTTTAGGATTTTTGTCTGGGTTTATTGTTTTTGTTGTTATGCGAGATTTTCTTTTCTAAATATTTAACCATTCAAAAAATGATAAAATAAGATATTAAAATGATTTTAAGTCTCCAGCAACCATCGCCATTACAAACTCAAAAAACACTTTCATTAATAGAATTAATTGAAAATGGTGGCCTAGGAGGACAAATCATTATAGGTCTTTTGTGTACTCTCTTATTGACTATTGTTTACATTTACTTTGAAAGGATTTTTACAATTCGTTCTGCAGTTAAGATGACACCCACATTCATGTCTCAAATTAGATCATTTGTAATACAAGGGAAAGTAGAAGAAGCTCAAAAATTGTGTTTAAAGGAAAATGTTCCAGTTTCAAGGCTAGTTTCTAAGGGATTGTCAAGAATTGGCAGACCATTGGAAGATATTAATACTGCTATCGAAAACGCAGGTCGTTTAGAGGTATATCAACTAGAAAAAAATATTAGCATTTTAGCAACTATTGCTGGTGCTGCACCGATGCTTGGATTTTTAGGCACTGTAATTGGAATGATTATTTCCATTTTTGAAATTTCTAATGCAGGAGGAAATATTGACATGCAATTACTTGCAGACGGACTTTATACAGCTATGACAACAACTGTTGCAGGATTGATAGTCGGTATAATAGGTTATGTGTCTTATAATCACTTAGTTGTAAAAACAAATAATGCTGTTTATCTTATGGAATCAACAAGTTTAGAGTTTTTAGACTTACTCAACGAACCAGCTTAGATGAACCTTAGAGGAAGAAATAAAATCAACCCTGAATTTAATATGTCTTCAATGACAGATGTTGTATTTCTCTTATTGATTTTTTTTATGATAGCATCAACCTTAGCAAAGCAATTGAATACAATAAAAGTTAAACTTCCTGAGGCTGAAGGTAAAAGTGAAAACAGAAACGCTGTTGCAGTTACTATAACAAACTCAAAAATTTTTTTCATTGATTCTAATATTACACCAAAAAGTAATTTAGAGGATAAAATTATTTCTACTTTTTCGTCCTTGAATTCACCTTCTTTAATTTTAAGAGCCGAAGAAAAAGTACCAATAGATGAAGTTATTTTCGTGATGAATATCGCAAACAAAAATGGCATTAAAGTAGTACTTGCCGTAGATAGTCAATAAAGTTTAAAATAATTAGATGATATTTTTTGATTCTCCCCACAAAAAAAAATCTGCTAGCATCACATTTATTGCGGCTTTACTTCTTATTATTCTTTTTTTTGGCTTGGGATTAACTTATTATGATCCACCTATAGATTATGGGATGGAAATTAATTTAGGAAACACTTTACAAGATTCTAGAAATATCAAAAAGCAAAATCAAGAGTTAAACAGGTTAGATATAATGGGAAAAGATCAAAGCTCAGTAAAACCTAATACAAAGTCTAATTCTAAAGTTAATCTATCTAAGAAATCAAAGTCTGTTTTAACGGAAAGAAAATCTTCAATATCCGTTCCAAAAAAAGAAAGTTCAATAAAGCAAACTCAAAATCTCAACAAAGTAAAAGAAGACAATAAAATAGAAAAAACACCTGTCAAAAAAGAAATTCCAAGGGTTTCGAAAACTACCAAAGACATAGTGTCAAATTTACTAAACAAAAAAAAGGAAGTAAATGACAATCAATCTAATAATAGTAAAAAACCTCTAAATAATAATAGTTCCAATCAAAGCATTTATTCTTCCACTTATTATAATAATTCGATTTCTGAAACATATTCTAAGGGCTTTGGTTTGAGTGGCAGAAGTCTAGAATCTAAGGGTAAGGTTTTACAAGAATGTAATGAACAAGGATTAGTTGTTGTTAGAATAGGAGTTAATCGTCAAGGAGATGTTATTTCAGCTGAACCAGGAGTTAAAGGGACTACAAATACTCACCCTTGTCTGCTTGATCCAGCAAAAAAAACAGCTCAACTCCACAAATGGTTTCCAGACAATCAAGCACCCGAACTGCAAATTGGGTTTGTTGTAATTCAATTTAAACTTGGAGAGTAAAAATTGAGCACTTATAAAGAAACATTAAAATGGATGTTTTCGAAACTTCCTATGTATCAGCGTCAGGGAGCTGCTGCATATCGCTCAGGTTTAGATTCAATCAAACTCCTTGATCTTTATCTTGGCCATCCTCATAAAAATTTTAAATCAATTCATATTGCAGGCACTAATGGTAAAGGTTCTACAAGTCATATGATAGCTTCTATAATGCAAACAGCAGGTTATAAAACGGGTCTTTACACTTCACCTCATTTGTTGGATTTTAAAGAACGCATTAAGGTAAATGGTGTAAAAATTTCTAAGGAAGAAGTCATGATCTTCATAAATTCAAATAAGTCTTATTTTGAAAAAGAGAAATTCACATTTTTTGAAATGTCTGTAGCCCTAGCATTTTGGCATTTTAATAAAGTTAAGGTTGATTATGCCATAATTGAAGTAGGATTGGGAGGAAGATTAGACGCAACTAATATAATTACACCAGTATTATCAATAATTACAAATATTGGTCTAGACCATACACAGTTTTTAGGCAAAACACACCAAAAAATAGCTTTAGAAAAAGCAGGAATTATTAAGAATGGAGTTCCAATAATCATTGGAGAAAAAGATATTAAAACAGAAAGTATATTTAAAGAAGTATCAAGAAAGTCAAACGCACCTCTATACTTTGCCAAAAAGACAACAAAAAATTTTACTTCTGATCTAAAAGGATTTTATCAAGCAAAAAATATTAAAACAGTAATTACTGCATTGAATCAATTGCCTGATTTCAATTTAAATAACTCAGTAATTAAAAAAGGACTCAGCAGAGTTGTTGAAAACACCGGATTAAAGGGGCGATGGCAGGTTTTACAGAATTCACCTAAAGTAATTTTAGATGTTGGACATAATAAAGAAGCACTAAGATTAATTGCCAAGCAGATCAATGAAATTTCATATAATAAATTATATTTAGTTATGGGATTTATTAAAGAAAGAGAGGTAGATTCTTTAGTTTCACTTTTTCCAAAAGAAGCAAACTTTTATTTGAGCAGTCCTAATATTGAGAGGGCCATGCCTCTAACAATTTTGAAAACATTATTAAAACCTTTTAACCTGAAAATAAATTATTTTAAATCTATTCCTATCGCATATCAAATGGCTGTATCAAATTCAGATAAAGATGATTTGATATTTGTAACCGGAAGTACTTTTGCCGTGGCAGATATTCTTGAATATATAGAAATGAAAAATTAATTTAAAATTTTGAGTTTTAGTTTATCCCATAAATTTTATCTTTACGATCCAAATTAATTACTTGGGCGCTTAGCTCAGTTGGTTCAGAGCACCTCGTTTACACCGAGGGGGTCGGGGGTTCGAATCCCTCAGCGCCCACATCAAATTTTTTACTTAGGTTTATATTTACTCTTTACTTATTTTGGATTAAGCTTATTTTGCTAAATTGTGTAAAAATGCCTTTATGTTTAAAATTGGTATGACAGATCGCTTGTCTTTATATATTATTATATTATTCTACTCGGGGGCATTTATTGTTGGATATAATTTTCTGAATAAAGATTACGATCAAAAAATTTTAGAAGTTGATAACAATAAAAGACTTGTGCATCTAGTTTTAATTAAATTTAAAGATCAAATTACCTCTCAACAATTTCAAAAACTAACAGATGGTGCATACAACCTTCAGGCTATTCCAGTTGTTGAGCAATTAAATTTTACTGACAATATTTCTCCAGAAGGTTTAGGTAAGGGATATACACATAGTTTGACAATGAAATTCAAGACAGCTAAAGATAGAGATAGTGTTTATTTACCCCATCCTATTCATAAAAAATTTGTTGATTATTTTCTTCCTTTAACGGAATCTGTTTTGGTTTACGACTTTTGGGAATAAATTAACTACCAATAAGCTTATCAATTTTTTCACGCTCCTCTTTTGCCAGCTCTGCATCAACTAATATTCTTCCGCTATGTTCGTCAGTTATTATTTTGTTTCGTGATGCAATTTCTAGTTGAACTTGAGGTGGAATTGAAAAATATGATCCGCCTGATGCACCGCGTTCAATTGACACAATTGCCAAACCATTTTTCACACTAGATCTAATTCTTTTGTACGAATTTATTAGTGTTTCTTCAATATCTTTTTCAAATTCGACAGATTTTCTTTGAAGTAAATCCTCTTCTTTATGAGTTTCTTTAAGTATTGTTTCTAATTCACCTTTTTTGGAATCCAAGTGTTTTGATCTATCTTCGATTTTCTGTGTTATTTCTTCCAGTGATAAATCTTTTTGTTCAATATTACTTTTATATTCATTAATCTTCTTTTCAGCTAGTTGAGATTCCAAGTCTTGATATTCCTGCTCTTTAACAATAGAATTGTACTCTCTATTGTTCCGTACATTTTTTAGTTTTTCCTCGTATTTTTTGTGGAGCTCTTTTGCGTTTTCAATAATCTGCTTTTGTTCTTGTATTTCTTTTTTGTTCTCTTCTACGATTTCTTTTAACTTATCTGATTTGGTTTTTAAGTCTTTAATTTCATTTTCCAAATCTTCAACTTCCAATGGGAGTTCACCTCTTAAGCTTACTATTTCATCAATTCTTGAATCTATGAGTTGAAGATCGTAAAGTGCTCTAAGTTTTTTTTCTACAGTTGGTTCTTTTTTTTTGGCCATGTTTAAATGTAGTTAACAGGATTTGTTTTTGTTTTTGATAAGGCGACTGCAAAATTAGGTAATTTTTTGGTAAGATAATCAAATATCAAATTTTTAGTATATTGTTCACTTTCATAGTGACCAATATCAATTAGTAATATTTCCCCATCAGCTTGAAAAAACTGATGATATTTAAGATCTGCAGTTATAAATGCATCTGCTCCTTTTTTCTTAGCCTGATTTATTGCAAAGCTTCCTGATCCTCCAAGTACTGCGATTTTATTTAATTTTTCTCCTCTATAATTATTGTAGCGAATGTGTCCTGTATTAAATATTTTTTTTAGATTTTTTAAAAAATCAATCCTATTTGTTTCATTTTTTAAAAGGCCTATCTTTCCTGTACCCACATTATTGTATGAATTCAGAAGGCCGTACATCTCATAAGCAACTGTTTCATAAGGATGTGATTCAAAAAGAGCTTTTTGAACTTTTCCAGTTAAATAAGATTCAAAAACAACATTTATTTGAACTTCATCAACAGAAACTTTTTCTAATTTTCTGCCAATGTGAGGATCACTTTCCATATTACCTGTAAATTGACCTTTACCCTCGAGTAGGAAGCTGCATTCGGTATAATTTTCTAAATTACCAGCTCCTGCTTTATGAAGCGCCTTCAAAACCTTTTCAGCTTTATTTTTAGGAACATAAACAACGAGCTTTTTAAGTGTATCTTTTTTTGGAATTAAAGCCTCAGTATTATATAAACCAATTCGTTTACAAATTTCATAATTAACTCCTTCAGGATGGTTATCTAATCGGGTATGTAGAGCAATAATAGAAATGTTATTTTTTAATGCTTTCGAAACTATTCTTTCTACATAAGTTTCACCATTTATTTTTTTTAATTCAGAAAAAATTATTGGATGAAAACTTACAATTACGTTAAACTTTGTTTTAATAGCTTCCTCTAAAACTTCCTCTGTTGTATCTAAGGAAATTAAAATACCATTGCATTTGTCATTTGGATTTCCAACTAGTAGTCCAGTATTATCAAAATCTTCTGAATAAGCTGATGGCGCCCATTCATCAAAAATATCAAGAAGTTCTTGAACTAACATATTACAAATGAATTAAAACAAATATAATATTTATCTTAATCGCCATGAAAAAGTTATCCTTCATATTAGCTCCTTTTGCAATTATTTATGGTGGTATTGTAGCTCTAAGAAATCTTTTATTCGATTTGAAAATATTATCTAATATAATGCCTCAAATTCCAAGTATTGGTATTGGAAATTTAAATGTTGGAGGAACTGGAAAGTCTGTTTTGGTTGATTATTTAATTACTTATTTCAAACAGAAAAAAAATCCTTTAGTAATAAGCAGGGGTTATAAAAGAAAAACTCGAGGTGTTATTATTGCAAATGATAAAAGTTCTGCCTTAACAATAGGAGACGAACCATATCAATTTTTTTCCAAGCATAAGATTGGTGTTATAGTGTGTGAAAAGAGGAAAGACGGCCTTAATATTTTAATGCAAAAAAACCTTAGACCGGATGTAATTATTTTTGATGACCTTATGCAGCATAGATACGTTACCCCTCACTGTCTTGTAATAACGACTTCCTTTAATCAAATTTTTTTTGATGATCATTTGTTGCCTTTAGGACGATTAAGGGAGCAAGCTAGCCAAGTAAAAAGAGCTAATATAATTTTAGTTACGAAATGCCCGGATGTTTTAAGTATTAAGGATCAATTAAAAATCAAGCATAAAATAAATCCAAAAAATTATCAAAAGGTTTTTTTTACAAAAGTGTTATATGGGAAAAATATCATTAATAAAAAAAATAAAAAAAGTCTCACAAAATTAAAATTACCTTTTTTGCTTATTACTGGAATTGCAGACTCTGATCATCTAGTCTCTTTTTTAAAAAATAAATCTTTAAGTTTTGAACATTTAAAATATTCAAATCATTATAATTTTAGTTTATCTGATATAAAAAAAATTAAACAAAAAAAGCAAAGTAAAATAATACTTACAACAGAGAAGGACTTTGGTAGGCTAGGACCATATTTTAGTTCAAATGAACTTTTTTATTTACCAATTAAAATGGTGTTCTTTACAAAAAAGAGGGAAGATGAGTTTAAACTTTTTCTTCAAAAAAACATTAATATTTTTTAAGCAACGTGTTTATGAGCCTTATAAGATGACCTTACAAGAGGTCCACTTTCAACATGTCTAAATCCTAAAGAAAACCCAAATTCTTCATATTTTTTAAACTGCTCTGGTGTAATAAAGGATTGAACAGGAAGATGTTTTTTACTTGGCTGGAGATATTGCCCAATCGTCACTACATCAACCTTTACTTCTCTAAGATCTTTTAAAGTTTCTAAAACCTCTTCTTCATTTTCACCAAGACCTAACATGATGCCAGACTTGGTTCTATTTACCCCTTGTTGCTTAAGATAATTTAACACTTCTAAGCTAGTGTCATATTTAGCTTGAACCCTAACTTTACGAGTTAAACTTCTAACAGTTTCAACATTGTGCGAAACAACTTCAGGAGCAACTTCTATAATACGGTCTAAATTACGACGGTTTCCCTGAAAATCTGGAATTAGCGTTTCTAAGGTAGTGTTTGGATTTGTCCTTCTTATAGCATTTACTGTTTCAGCCCAAATAATTGAACCCATATCTTTTAAATCATCACGATCAACAGAAGTAATCACAGCATGCTTAATTTTCATAATTTTTATGGAATTGGCCACTTTTTCTGGCTCAGCCCAATCAACAGAGGAAGGCCTACCGGTTTGAACACCACAAAAACCACAAGAGCGGGTACATATATTTCCTAAAATCATGAAGGTAGCAGTGCCTTCTGCCCAGCATTCTCCCATATTGGGGCAACTACCTGATGTACATATTGTATTGAGTTTGTAATTTTCAACTAGCCCACGAAGTTCAGTATATTTTTTACCGGTTGGTAATTTTACACGAATCCATTTGGGTTTTTTTGTGTGTTTAATTTCTTTTTCTTTAACCTCCACCATCATAAACTTTTTTACAAAGATAAACGAATGATTAAATACTTAAAAGATAAATTATCGTAAAACTTGATAAAAACAATAAACTTATTACACTTAGAATCTTTAGACCTTGGCTCGGCTGATATTTCTTTGGCATTTGATTGCTTAGAATTAAGCGAAAATTTAAATATGCATAAAGTGGAGCAGTTACAAATGAAAGTACTGTAGCAATTTGAATGAGCTGCCCCATTTCCGATAATAAAAATAAAAAAATGGCTCCAGTACCTAAACCTAAAACTAAAAGCCATAGTAGATAATATGATTTGTCCTTGTTAAAAAGAAGTTGAATGGTTTTTGACATTGCTCTCGGGGAGGCGTCTAGAGTTGTTATTGTTGTACTTAACATTGTAGAAAAAGTAGCCACCGCTATTAGAATATATGTTGTTTGACCAAGGCTAGAAGTATAAAGTTGAA
>CACERG010000020.1 GCA_902561795.1 uncultured Bacteroidota bacterium
CTTTGGTAAAAATCTAAATCCTAAAATTGGATTGGCTGTGGGATTAATGAATTATATTGGAGTTGATAGCTTAAGTCCTGAAAATTTAAAAAAGGTATTTTATAACCTTGGTGCTGAATATAGTTTTCAAACATCCTCCGATGGTGAAGAGACCTCAGTTTCTATAAGTGGACTGAGTGAAAATATGGAAGCTTCCATTAAGCTTTTTGAAAATTTATTAATTAATCCTATTACAACACAAGAGGTTGTGGATAAATTGGTGGAACGTTTAATTAAATCTCGATTAGATGCAAAAAAGGATAAAAATATAATTCATAGGAGACAATTGTTATCTTATAGTATTTATGGTGAAAAAAATCCAGTTTCTGATATTTTAACGCCTACTGAGTTAAAAAAAATCAAACAAGAAGAATTAATAGAATTGATCAAATCATTATCAAGTTATTCCCATCGTATAATATACTACGGTAATAAGGATAAAAACTCACTAACATCTCTTATCAAAAAGTACCACAAAATACCGATCAAATTTTTGGAGGTAAAAAATAAAATTAAAAAATACAAGGAAAAAGATTACAAAGACAATTACGTTTTCTGGACAAATTTTGACATGGTACAAACTGAAATTATACTTCTCTCTAGGCTTGAGCCTTTAGATAATGAAAAAACAGCAGCAATTAATTTATTTAATCAGTACTTTGGTGGTGGTATGAACTCTATAGTTTTTCAGGAAATTAGAGAAGCTCAAGGCTTAGCTTATGCTGTTTTTTCTAATTACAGTCAGGCGAGCAAAACTGACCGATCAGATTATCTATTATCGTACGTGGGTGTTCAAAATGATAAGCAAAGTGAAGCTTTATCCTCTATGTTTGGGTTGATTAATGAACTACCTAAATCAGAGCAAGCCTTTGAAATAGCAAAAAAAGCTATTTTAAATAAAATAGAAAGTGAGCGCATTACTAAATCATCCGTTTTATCATACTATTTAAGTGCAGAAAAAAAAGGTGTTGATTATGATATAAGAGAAAAAATTTATGATGAGGTCAAAACTATGACACTTGAGAAATTAAAAAGATTTCATGAAAAATATATAAAGGAAAAGCCTCACAATATATTGTTGATAGGAAATCGTGATAATATAAATTTTAAAAATTTGAAAAAAATACGGTACAATCAGGGAGATTTCTCTTGAAACACTCTTTGGATTTTGATTAAAGTAAAAAAAACAAGATTATAATTAACCACCAAAATCGTCGAATCTTACATTTTCAGGTGGAACACCAAAATCTTCAGCCATTTTTTCTACAGCTTGATTCATCAACGGTGGTCCACAAAAGTAAACCTCAATATCCTCAGGCGAATCGTGATTAGAAAGATATTGATCAATCACCACTTGGTGAACAAAGCCAGTAAATCCATCACCTTTGGAATCTAAAGAAGATTTTTCTGTCCAATTGTCTTCCTCTAGCGGTTCAGAAAGGGCTATGTAAAACTTAAAATTCGAAAAGTCTTTCTCCAAAGCTTTAAAATGATCTATATAAAATAACTCTCTTTTAGATCGCCCTCCATACCAAAAAGTGACTTTTCTTCCAGTTTTTAATGTCCTAAAAAGTTCATAAAGGTGTGACCGCATTGGTGCCATCCCAGCTCCTCCACCAACGTAGAGCATTTCTGAGTCTGATTCATTTATGAAAAATTCACCATAAGGACCTGATATTGTAACTTTATCCCCTGGTTTTTTTGAAAATATATATGAAGAAGCTACTCCAGGATTAAGGTCACTCCAAGTGTTTTTTGCTCTATCAAAAGGTGGTGTTGCAATACGTACGTTTAACATTATCTCTTTGCCTTCAGCTGGGTATGAAGCCATTGAATAAGCACGTTCGACTATATCTGGGTTCTTCATCACTAATGGCCACAAACCAAATTTATCCCATTCTAACTTGAATTTATTTTGGTCTCCAGGGTGCTCGTCAGGGTGAGCTGAAATATCAATGTCCTCATATTTAACTTCACACTGTGGTATTTCTATTTGAATGTATCCTCCAGCCTTATAGTCCATCTCTTCAGGAATTTCAACGACAAATTCTTTTATAAATGAGGCTACATTCCAATTTCTCACAACAGTTGCTTCATATTTTTTAATTCCAAAAATTTCTTCTGGTACTTTGATTACCATATCTTGTTTGACTTTAACTTGACAACCCAAACGCCAACCATCCGCAACCTCTTTTCTTGAAAAATGAGGTGTTTCAGTTGGAAGGATTTCTCCTCCTCCATCTAAAACTTGACATTTGCATTGAATACATGTCCCACCACCTCCACAAGCTGAGGGTAAAAATATTTTATTGTTCCCTAAGGTACTCAACAGTGTACTCCCCGATGAGACCTCTACTTTATTTTCTCCATTAATCAAAAGTGATACTGGACCAGACGGTAGCAATTTTGCTTTAACGCCTAAAAGCATACCAACCAGAATAAAGGTAACTACTAAAAAAACTATAATACTTGCAAAAACAACTGTAAATTCCATTTTTAAATTATATTTTAATTCCCATAAAACTCATAAATCCCAAAGCCATAAGTCCCGTAATAATAAAAGTAATACCCAGGCCTCTTAATGGTGCAGGTACATTTGAATAAGTAATTTTTTCTCGAATAGCAGCTATAGCTAGAATTGCAAGCAACCACCCTACACCAGAACCCAATCCATAAATTGCCGATTCTGTTATTCCTGAAAAATCTTTTTGCTGCATAAATAATGACCCTCCAAGTATGGCACAGTTAACTGCAATTAGTGGCAAAAAAATTCCTAAAGCTCCATATAGGGCAGGAGCAAATTTTTCAACAACCATCTCGACTAACTGAACCATAGAAGCAATAACAGCTATAAACATAATAAAGCTTAGAAAACTTAAATCCAGATCAGCATAGCTTTATCAAACCAAGAAAGAGCACCTGGCCTTAGAAGATATGTATCAAGTAAAAAATTTATGGGTACTGTTATTGCTAAAACAAATATGACTGCAAAGCCTAAACCTACTGCTGTCTTAACAGTTTTAGAAACAGCTAAATAAGAACACATTCCTAAGAAATAGGCGAAGATCATGTTTTCAACAAAAATACTTTTTACAAATAGATTTAAATATGATTCCATTTTTCTCTAGTTTTTTTCAATAAGTATCCTGTTACGATATCTTTGAATCCAAATAATTAGACCTACAGTAATTAGTGCCATAGGAGAAAGCAACATTAAACCATTATTTACATAGCCCATTTCATAAAATGAATCAGGAATAACTTGATAGCCAAATAGTTTTCCTGAACCAAACAGCTCTCTGAAAAAGGCAACAAGTATTAAAATGAAACCATATCCAGCTGCATTTCCAATACCATCAAGAAATGATTTCCAAACACCGTTACCTAAAGCAAATGCTTCAAGTCTTCCCATTACAATACAATTTGTTATTATTAAACCAATAAAGATGGATAGCTCTTTACTTACATCGTAAGCAAAAGCTCTCAAAATTTGATCTACTAGAATAACCATTGAAGCAACTACAACTAACTGAACAATTATTCTAATTCTGTTTGGTATAAGATTCCTTAGCAAGGATATGATTACATTGCTCGCAGCCATAACTGCCATAACCGATATACTCATTACTAATGCTGGTTTTAACTGAACTGTTATAGCAAGTGCTGAACAGATACCTAGTACTTGAACAGTTATTGGATTGTTGTCATCCATGGGATCTGTTAGCAGCTTCCGATTTTTCTTTGATAAAAGAGGCTCTTTCTCTTTACTAACAAAAAAAATACTTGTCGTTTCTGTTTTTAATCTTTTTTTATTTTTCATTAACTCAATTATATAATGCAACAATGCTTTTTTCTTGTTTCAAATAGGGCAGATAATGTGTCAACCTCTCCTTGATCATATCTGTTACACCGTCACCTGTAATTGTTGCACCAGATATTGCATCTACTTCATGGTCATCTTTGTCTAAGTCCTTGGGGTCATTATTTGTTTTAGATACATTTATTCCAACCAAATTACCTTGAGGGTCAAAAACCTTTTCACCCAAAAAACGGTTCTGAAACCATTGCTGGGTAATTTCAGCTCCAAGACCAGCAGTTTCACCTTTATGATCAAACACTGCACCTTTAATTGTATTTTTATCTTCCTCTAAAGCGATATATCCCCATATTGCATCCCAAAGTCCTTTTCCACGTAAAGGGATGACATAGTATTTTTCTTCTTCAACCGAAGCTACATAAATAGGAAACCGTTGGTCCGAATAACTCTTTCTCAATTCATTATTTAATTTGATGTCAAAAGCATTTATCTCTGGATCAATACTCCCATCTTCTTTCAGGGTAAGTTCTTCAGTTATGTACTTATTATATAGTGCCTCGGCCTCCTCTCTTTCAGTTTCAATTCCAATTGTAGCCAGGATATTTTGCATTTTTTCTTTACGCACGTTTGATATTTGACGCTCTTTAAGTGAACTTGCTGTAAAAGCTAATGAAGAGGCTACAATAAGAACCATTAATGTTGCAAATAAAAAGGTATAAACATTACTGTCTCTATTCATCTATATTGTTTTAAGTTGGTTTACAGAAGTTTCCCAACGTTTCCTTCGCTTTTTAATATTTCCATTTATTACATAATGATCAATAGTTGGTGCAAATACATTCATTAACAAAATTGCAAGCATTACTCCCTCTGGATAAGCGGGATTAAAAACGCGAATCATTATACAAAAAATTCCTACCAAAACACCGTATATCCATTTTCCTTGATTTGTTTGGGCAGCTGAAACTGGATCTGTCGCCATAAATACAATACCAAAAGCAAAACCTCCAACTATAAGATGATTAATCCAAGAAAAGCTCATTAATTCATTTGCTGCCCAAAGGTTAAATAAAAAGCCCATGAATGACGCACCTAAAATACCCCCAACGATTATTCGCCAACTTCCTATACCTGTTAGAATTAAGATTAATGCACCAACAGCTACCCATAAGGTCGAAGTTTCTGCTATCGAACCTGGTATTGAACCTTGAAACATTTCCATAGCAGAATAATTTACTTTTCCTCCAGCAGCTAGAGTTCCTAGTATGGTTTCGCCTGAAATTGCATCTATATTTGTAGCTTCGGAAACCCATACTTTATTACCCGACATGTACGTTGGATAAGCAAAAAATGCAAATGCTCTAGCTGTGAGGGCCGGGTTAAGTATATTCATACCTGTTCCGCCGAAAGCCTCCTTAGCCACCAATACAGCGAAAGCAGTTGATAAACCAACCATCCAAAGGGGTATGTCAATAGGCATTATCATTGGTATTAATAGGCCTGTAACCAAATAGCCTTCATTTACTTCATGGCCCCTATAAACTGCAAAGCCGAACTCTATTGATAATCCTACAACATAAGAAACAACTATCATTGGTACGATTTTCCAACTTCCATGGATAAAAGCTTCTAGAAATGTAAAAGGACTCCCAGTTTGAATTAAATATTGGTACCCTGTATTGTATATACCATATAATAACGCAGGTAAAAGTGCTATTATAACAGTAACCATAGTTCTTTTGAGATCAATGGCATCACGTATATGGGCCCCTTTTTTTGTTGTATGGTTAGGAACAAATAAAAATGTGTCAAAAGCATTTATTGCAGGCGCAAACTTTTCTAACTTTTGTCCTTTTCCAAATGGTTTTTTTATTTTATCTAAACTTTTTCTTATTAAATTCATATGTATTTTTTTAACCTACCTCATTAATCATTAACTCTATTCCTTCCCTAATAATTTCTTGAGCTTCGATTTTTGAAGTGTTTGAATAATCTATCAATCCAAAGTCCTCAGGTACAACTTCATAAATTCCAAGGGCTTCCATTTTTTCAATGTCACCCACCATACATGCTTTTAAAAGTTGCATTGGATAAATTTCTAATGGAAATATTTTTTCCATTTCACCTGTAACAACTAAAGCCCTTTCCTCTCCATTTAAATTTGTATTAACATCAAATCCTTTTCTATTAAAAACTCTTGAAAATGAAGTGTTAGACAAACTTAAAATATTGTTATCTACAAATGGTAGCCATCCAAACATTCTGTATTCATCTCCCTCAGGTATTACAGTAACTAGATTATTAAAATATCCCAGAAAACAATTAGAAGTCGAATCGTTTCCTGTAAGTACGTCACCGTTAATAACTCTTGTTTTTTTATCTATTGTACCAACTTTTCTTAAAAATGGTTGTAGCTCAGCACCTATTGTTGTTTGGAAATATTTGGGATTTTCAACTGCATTACCAGATATTGCTACAGTTCGCCTAGGACAAAAAATTCCTGAATTTAGAAATCTACCTAAATTAGCAACATCTTCCGCGTTTACAGTCCAAATACGTTCTCCAATATTTAGTGGAGTTAATTCTTGAATATGTAAACTTAAGTTGCCGGCAGGGTGTGGACCCCTAACTGTATAATGCTGAACACCTTCTATTGATTCAAAATAATCTGAAAATTCTTTCTCAACACCTAAAAAAACTGGTTGGTCCACTAATTTGTTTAGTAAGTTGATACCTAACTGAAAATCATTTTTTTGATCTTTCAAAATAAACTGTAAATCACCATGTAACGGGTCTGTTTTAACAGTCGATACAAAAATAGCCTTCGGTGTATCTGCCGGATTGGCAATAGTACCATAGGGTCTTTGATGAATGAATGGCCAATTTCCACTACTAGTAAGTAAAGACTTTAAGTCATGACGATTTTTTTTATCCCACCCTGAAACGGAATATTTAATAGAATCCTGTTTAGTAGAAGCCTTTATAATGATATTCTCTATTTTTCTTTTGGGGCCTCTTACAACACTCGTTATAGTTCCAGCTACAGGTGAAACAAACTTTATATGTGTGTTTTTTTTACTGAAGAAAATTGGGGATCCTAATTTTACAGGAGCGCCTTCCTTTAAAATAAGTTTTGGTGCTATTCCAAAAAAATCATCAGGCCTTATAGAAAAACTAGAAGGTGAAACAGTTTTGTCTAAAATTTTTTCTGCACCACCTTTTAAATTGAGATTCGCACCCTTACGTGTTCGAATATCTTTTATCACTTCCATTAAATCTAATTCATAAAATCATATCAAATTTAATAACTAAACACTTCTGCAAAAAACAAATAACCAGGGAAATAGTTTATTTATATTAATTCTAAATAAGTGTTCAATCTTTTTTTAAATAACACGCAATTTGGTGGTCAGAGGATGAACACATAATTTTACTTGCAATGAAAAAAACACTTTTTTTTTTTTTAAGTTCATTTATTTTCAGTCATAGTATTTCCCAAATTGTTTATGAAGTACCTGAACCTGATAATATAAAAACTGTGAAATTTTTTGGATCAAAAATTACTGACAACTTTCCAGTAGCTAAATTAGGAGAAAAAATAACTCTAGTATTTGATGATCTGAACGGCAATGAAAATGACTATTACTATAAAATAGAACATTTCAATCACGACTGGACTACCTCAAATCTTTTAAAAAATGAATATTTAAATGGATACGACAATCTTAGAATAGATAACTATATTAATTCTTTCAATACTTTACAAAGCTACACTCATTACCATTTAGAAATCCCAAATAAAAACGTTAGTCTAATTATTAGTGGAAATTATCTTATTAAAGTTTTTAACTCATACGACGAGCTTGTATTTTCAAGAAGATTTTGCGTTTATGAAGAATTGGCAACTGTACGATCATCTGTAAATCGTCCACAAAACATGAATCGATTCAATACTCACCAGTCAATTCATTTTTCAATAACTCCATTAAAGGGGACTTTTAGAAATCCCGAAAAAAACTTGTTTGTGCATTTAATTCAAAATAGACAATGGTATAATGAAATTCAAGATTTAAAACCTCAATATTTGTCAGGTAGTACTCTTCAATATTTTTACGAAAGTCCTTCTCAATTTGAAGGGGGTAATGAATATTATTTTTTTGACTCCAAAGATTTAAGGATATCTACACCAAATATTAGCTACACAAATAAGTCAGAACTTTATGAAATATATCTCAATATTGATGTCCCACAGATTTATAAGAATTATTCGTACAGTCAAGATATAAACGGAGGGTTTGAAATAAGAAACACTATGAGGCCAGGCAATCCAGATAATGAGGCAGATTATAGCTATGTTTATTTTAGTTTAGCAAGTGACAGAAAAATTAGTGATGGTAAAATATATGTTTATGGGGGATTTAATAACTATAAAATTAGTGACTTAAATCGTATGTACTTTAATCCTTCTTTAAGAATATATGAGGGTATAATTTTACTAAAACAAGGATTTTATAATTACAAATACATAATACGAGAAAAAGAAAAAATTAAACAAAATGGCATAAGTGGTTCACATGCTTTGACTGAAAATGACTATTTGGTACTTGCCTATTACAGGAATATTGGGGCACAATATGACTCTTTAATTGGTGTTGGCGAGTGCAATTCTTTTAACCTTCAAAATTGATATTTTTTAATAGAGATTTTGTTACCTTTAATATTATTCTTATTTGTAAATTTTAGTGATACAACAAATTACAGCTGGTATTAAGATTTCTGTTCAGACTAAATTTGAGGGCAGTTTTCTAAAAGAAAATATCCTACATTATGCATTTAAATATTTCATCACTATTGAGAATCAAAGTAAGCATGTCGTTCAACTTCTGACAAGACATTGGAAAATAAATGAAGCCATAAATAGACCCTCTTATATTAATGGGGTAGGTATTATTGGTAAAAAACCCATACTTAAACCAGGAGATTTACACAAATACCAATCAGGAAGTTTACTCACATCACCAATGGCTGTTATATCTGGTATTTTTATCATGATTAATTTTAGTACTGCACAAAAGTTTAACGTTCACATTCCATACTTTAAATTAAATGCTCCGCATATATTAAACTAATTCAATTTTTTCAAATTTATTTTTAAAAAAAGCTTTTTAACAAAATTGTATGTCAAATATTATTTCAAAAAATCCGATAGCTGTAAACGAACCTATTTTAAGCTACAGACCAGGAAGTAAAGAAAAAAAAGAAGTTTTAGAAGAATATAAAACTCTTTTAGAAAATCCAGTAGAAATTAAAATGAGAATTGGAGATAAAGATGTGAAAACAGGTGATACTTCCTTAATGTGCCCCCCACACGATCATCAACATAAACTGGGCTTTTATCATAAAGCAAATAAAAAAAATATTGAAACCGCAATTGATTGTGCTTTAGAGGCAAAGAAAAAGTGGAGTAAAATGCCTTGGGAATCAAGAGCAGCCATTTTTCTAAAAGCCGCAAATTTAGTTGCAGGACCTTATCGCTATAAAATAAATGCTGCTACTATGATTGCACAATCAAAAACTATTTATCAAGCTGAGATTGACGCTGCTTGTGAATTTATTGACTTTTTAAGATTTAATGTTCAGTTTATGCGCGATATCTATGAAAAACAACCCGAAAATACCTCTGGTGTGTGGAATAGATTAGAGTACCGTCCTTTAGAAGGCTTTGTCTATGCGATAAGTCCATTTAATTTTACAGCTATTGCTGGTAATTTGCCTGCAAGTGCAGCATTGATGGGTAATGTAGTTGTGTGGAAACCCAGCGATTATCAAATTTTTTCTGCAAAAATTATAATGGATATTTTTAGAGAGTCAGGTTTACCAGATGGAGTGATTAATATGGTTTTTGGAGATCCTGAGATGATAACTGATACTATAATTGAAAATAAAGATTTTTCTGGCCTTCACTTTACAGGATCAACAAATGTTTTTAGAGGTATCTGGAAAAAAATAGGTGAAAATATTAGTAAATATAGATCTTATCCAAGAATCGTTGGTGAAACAGGAGGAAAGGATTTTATAGTAGCACACCCTTCGGCTGATCCGAAAGAAGTCGCTACCAGTATAGTTAGAGGTGGATTTGAATTTCAAGGTCAAAAATGTTCAGCTGCATCACGAATCTATATTCCAAAATCAATTGCTGATGAAATAATCAGAATTATTAAATCTGATTTAAAAACTATTTCAATGGGCTCACCTGAAAACTTTAAAAACTTTATTACAGCAGTAATTCATAAAGAAGCATATGACAGGATGGTTGCAACTATACAAAAGATAGAAAATGACAAAAAAGCTAAAATTATAATTGGGGGTAATTATGATGACACTAAAGGTTTTTTTATTGAGCCTACTGTTGTATTAACTGAAGATCATCAATATGAAACAATGACCAAGGAATTGTTTGGACCTCTAGTTACAATTTACTGTTTTGACGATAAAAATTGGATTCAAACTCTAAAAACTATTGATCAAACTTCAGAATATGCGTTAACTGGAGCTATATATTCAAAAGATAGGTATGCGTTAAACGAAGCCTTATCTATTTTGGAAAACAGTGCCGGTAATATCTATATTAATGATAAACCAACTGGAGCTGTAGTTGGACAACAACCTTTTGGAGGTGCACGTGGATCAGGAACAAACGATAAAGCAGGTTCAATTTTTAATCTTATCAAATGGGTTTCACCAAGACTTATAAAAGAAACATTTATTCCGGCATCAGATTATAGATATCCGTTTCTTGATTAATTGATAAATATAGTTTTTTCAGAGGGGTAAGTACACAAGCTTTTTTGTTTCAAAAAATGAATTATCAAAATAAGTATTTAAATTATACACAATTGATCTTGGAAAAGGTGCTAATTCGTCTTTTAAGTCACCTCCCTTCAAATACAATATGCCATTATTAATCTTATTTCTACTTTTTGAGTTTATTTTATTTTTTACCCATGGTACAAAAATATCCATTCTTGAAACTGCACGACTTATAATAAAATCTGTTTTTTTTGAAAATTGCTCTCCACGTGTGGTTTGGATATGGACATTTTGTAATCCTATTTCATCTGATATTTTTTGAACTACTCTCATTTTTTTTCCAACACTATCAACTAAATAAAATATTACATCAGGAAACAAAATTGCTAAAGGAATTCCAGGAAATCCACCTCCAGTGCCAAAGTCCAAAATTTTGGTTTGTGGTATAAAAGAAATAATCTTTGAAATTCCTAATGAGTGAAGAACATGACGAATGTAAAAATGGTCCATATCTTTTCTTGATATCAGGTTTATTTTCGAATTCCATTTTGAATATAATGGTAAAAGAGCTCTGAATTGAAAAAGCTGTTTATCAGTTAAATTTGGAAAGTAATTAATAATGTATTCCACAACTTTTTTTATTTATGCTTATTAGAAATTAAATTTTAATTTAATTTGTATGAAACTAAAAAATATATGAACCCTAAACAAAGTCTTCGTTTTTCTCGTGAAGATCCCAAAAAATTTTTTAAAACTTTAAATAACAGAGTTAACGATTATTTTAAAAAAAAGAAAATACGAAAAACAGGGAATTGGAAACTACATTTAAAAACATTAATTATGTTTTCAATACTTTTTACACCATATATTTTATTTCACCTAATCGATTTTAGCTTATGGATTAAATTTTTCATGTGTATTTTGATGGGTGTTGGAATGGCAGGCGTTGGTATGAATGTCATGCATGATGGAAATCATGGTTCCTACTCAAAATATAAATGGGTAAACAAAATTATGGGTGGTAGCATTTATATTTTAGCTGGAAATGTTTTTAATTGGAAGGTGCAACATAACATTTTACACCATACATATACAAATATTCACGGTCATGACGAGGATATTGATACTGGTGGCATCTTAAGGTTTTCACAATACTCTAAGTGGTTTCCTTTTCACAGATTCCAACAATTTTATTTCATTTTTTTATACGGGCTTTTAACACTAAAATGGGCAGTTTACGACGATTTTCATCAATTGAAGAGTTACACTTCAAGAAAAATAACCTATGCTGACAGTAAATCTCCTAATCTGCAATGGATCGGTTTAATAATTTCTAAAATTTTTTATTTTTTATTCTGGTTAATACTCCCGATTATTTTTTTAAAAATCAAATGGTGGAGTATTGTGCTTGGATTCATCTTGATGCATTACACAGCAGGTCTTATTTTGAGTTTAGTATTCCAACTCGCCCACGTTATGGAGGATACTAAAATGTTTAGGGCACATGAAACTGGTACAATGAAAAATACTTGGGCAATACACCAACTTTTGACAACTGTAAATTTTTCAACAAATAATAGTTTAATCAACTGGTTTACCGGAGGCTTAAATCATCAAATTGAACACCATTTTTTCCCACATATAAGCCATATTCACTACTCTAAAATCGGAATAATTGTAAAAAAAACTGCAGCAGAATTTAATCTCCCTTATAATGAACATAAAACAACTAGAAGTGCTCTATTTTCACACTTTAAATTTTTAAAAAAAATGGGAGCAAAAAAAAGTTTATAAAATATGGATATACTATCAGAAAGAATTAATAGTTTACCAGTATCTGCGACCCTTGAAATGGCATCTAAAGCAAGAGAATTGAAGAGTAAGGGAGTTGATGTTATCGGTCTTAGTCTTGGTGAACCAGATTTTAACACACCCGAATTTATAAAGCAAGCTGCGATAAATGCTGTTGAAGAAAATTGGAATTCATATTCTCCAGTTGACGGTTATGCTGATTTAAAACAAGCAATATGTAAAAAATTTGAAAGGGATAATAAGATAAAATATAAACCATCTCAAATAGTAGTTTCTACTGGTGCCAAACAATCAATTGCTAATGTTTGTATGGTACTTTTAAATCCTGGAGATGAGGTTTTATTACCAGCACCATATTGGGTCAGCTATTCTGCAATAGCTACACTTGCAGAAGCAAAATCAGTTATAATTCCCTCAACCATTGAAAATGATTTTAAAATTTCACCAGAGCAATTGGAAGGATCTATTAATTCTAAGACTAAGCTTGTAATGTTTAACTCACCAAATAACCCAAGTGGAACAATTTATACTAAAAAAGAACTTGAAGCTATGGGTGAAATTTTAAAAAAATATCCAGATGTTTATATTCTTTCCGATGAAATTTACGAACATATAAATTACGGTACTCCACATTTTAGTATTGCAGGGATACCTGACCTTTATGATAGAACAATTACTGTAAACGGTGTTGCAAAAGCTTTTGCTATGACTGGCTGGAGAATTGGATACATTGGGGCACCCGAATGGATCGCTAAAGCATGTAATAAAATGCAAGGTCAAATTACATCTGGAGCCAATTGTATTGCTCAGAGGGCTACCATTACTGCTCTCAACGAACCTATAACAAAAATTCAATACATGATAGATGAATTTGCAAAAAGAAGAGAAATTATTATCGAATTACTTAAAGATATTCCTGGAATAAAATTAAATAAACCTAGTGGAGCCTTTTATGTATTTCCAGATGTTTCCTCTTATTTTGGAAAAGTTCTAAATGGTAAAAAAATTAAAAATGCCACTGATTTTGCTCTATACCTTTTGGAAAAAGCACACGTTGCAACAGTAACTGGTGAAGCATTTGGAAATGGAAATTGTATTAGAATTTCATACGCTGCGTCTGAAGAAAAAATTCGCTTAGCTATTGAAAGAATTTCATCAGCATTGAAATAAAATTTAATTCTAGTTATACAGTTTTTAAAATTGAAAATGCAAAAAATAACTACTGATATAAATCTTGCAATAAATTCTTTAAAAATTGGAAAACTTGTTGCAATACCAACAGAAACTGTTTATGGATTAGCTGGAGACGCATTAAACGAAAAAGCAGTAGAGCAAATATTTATTCTAAAAAAAAGGCCTAAAAACAACCCATTAATTTTACATATTTCAAGCTATGAGAAACTTCAAGAAATTGTAAAAAATATACCTTTTAAGGCGAAAAAACTAGCAAAAAAGTTTTGGCCAGGCCCACTAACTTTGGTACTTGAAAAGAAAAATAAAATCTCAGATGCTGTTTCGGCTGGAAAATCAACTATTGCTGTAAGAGTCCCTAATCATCCTTTAACGCTGAAGTTATTAAATTCCATTGACTTCCCCGTTGCTGCTCCAAGTGCAAATCCCTCTGGATTCATAAGTCCAACATCTGCCTCACATGTTTCGAATTTTTTTAAAGATGGTCTTGATGTAATTCTAAATGGTGGATTATGTAGTAAAGGTTTAGAATCAACAATTATAGGTTTTGAAGATGATAATCCAATACTTTATCGCCATGGTGCAATTCCAATTAGTGATTTAGAAGATTGTATCGGAACAATAGGTAAAAAGATTAAAAATGATCTTAATCCCAGTTCACCAGGTATGTTTTCGCGACACTATTCCCCGAGGACTCCTATAATTCTAATCAACAATTTATCCAAGTACATTTATGAAAATAAACATAAAAAAATAGGTGTTTTAAGCTTTGAAAATAAGGAAGGCTTTACATTAGCTACTAAACATGAAATACTTTCTAAAAGCGGTGATATTAATGAGGCTGCTAAAAATTTTTATTCAGCCCTTCACTCATTAGATAGTAAGAACTTGGATATTATTATAACAACACTTTTACCAGAAAAAGGGTTAGGGAAAACAATTAATGATAGATTAAAAAGAGCTGTAGCTAATTAGTAAGCTCAAAATTATTTTCACTAATTACTTTGTAATAGTTTGCTAAGCTGAGATTATGCCATGGCATCACTACAAAAACTCCTACAATAAAAAACAGAATACCAAGAATATACCACGGTATAAAATGCAGATGCAACTTGAATAGCTGCATTTTATGTCCATCCATAATTTTCCAACTTTTCTCTATAGCCTTGTGAAAGGAAATTTCAGGGTTTTCAGCAATTATATAGTATGTCATAGATAATCCCAAACTCAATATTATACCTGGAAGAATAAAAAAAAATAATCCAATCAACGTAATTAAGTTAATTGATAAAAAAGCCAATAAAATATTTAATAATGGTTTAAAGCCGTCAAATATGTAATTAAAAGATGGATTAGATCCTTTAGAAATTTTTAAAAAGTATATACATAAACCCAACTGTAACGGACCTGCCAATAAAATTGATAGTAATTCACCAAAGGCATTTAACTCAGAAGGAACTGAAATAATTAATGCATAAAAAATACAAATGACTGAAGATAATAGCCAACTAGGCTTAAGTTGATTTCTTGAATTGTAGATTAATTCTGACAAATTCACAAATTATAATGTTTAATTTTTATTTAAAATTTTATCCTGTTTATTAATTGATTCCTGATGAATTGCTTTAAAAACTCTCAATATAAATTCTTCAGACAATTCACGCTCTTGTCCATCTAAAATCATTTTACCTAATATTTCATTCCACCTCTTATTTTGGAGAACAGCAACGTTATTATCTTTCTTCAATAATCCTATTTCCTTTGCAATTTTCATTCGCTTTCCTAATGCATCAAGAAGTGTTTGATCAGCAACATCAATTTGAGCTCTTAGAGAACCTAGCTTATTTTTGTATGCCTCTTCTTCAGTTGTTTTATTTCTCACTTTTAAATCTCGCATAATCTCAATTAAACGTGAAGGGGTAACCTGCTGTTTAGCATCGCTCCAAGCATTATCTGGATCCCAATGAGATTCTATCATCAATCCATCAAAGTTGAGATCTAAAGCTGTTTGTGAAATATCAAAAATCAAATCTCTGCGTCCTGAAATATGTGAAGGGTCGCATATCATTGGAAGGTCTGGAAAACGATTTTTTACCTCAATTGCTATTTGCCATTCAGGATTATTTCGGTATTTAGTTTTCTCATAAGTTGAGAATCCGCGGTGAATTAGACCTAACTTTCTAATCTTTGCGCTATGAAGACGTTCAACGCCTCCTAACCATAGCGCTAAGTCTGGATTAACTGGGTTTTTTACCAAAATAATTTTCTCAGTTCCTGCCAAAGCGTCAGCTAATTCTTGCATAATGAAAGGACTAACTGTAGACCGGGCTCCAATCCATAAAATATCAATGTCATTTTCAATTGCTAATTTAACATGATCTTTATTTGCTACCTCTGTAGCAGTTAATAAACCTGTTTGCTCTTTTACTTTTTTTAGCCAGTTCAATCCTATTGCTCCTACACCCTCAAACATACCGGGGCGTGTTCTTGGTTTCCAAATTCCCGCTCTGTATACGCTAACATCACTATCTTTCAACTGATTTGCGATCTTTAACACTTGTTCTTCTGTTTCAGCGCTACATGGACCACCTATAACCAGGGGATGACTAAGTTCAAAATCATTCAACCAAGTGCGCATGTTCTTTTTATTTTCCATTTTATTCTGTCTTTTTTATTTGATTTATTTTATTCCCTCTAAAATTCCTTTGATGGCATTAGTCTGCTCAATTTTCTCATATATTGACTTGTAATCATTTGCCTGTATTAATTTTTTAAATTCTTCCAAATTTGAAATATATTCTGTCAATACGTCTAAAATATTTTTTTTATTCTGAATAAAAATTGGTGCCCACATAGAGGGAGAGCTTTTTGCTAATCTCACAGTAGAGGCGAAACCACTTCCAGCCATATCAAAAATTGCTTTCTCATCTTTTTCTTTCTCCATTACAGTTTTACCAAGCATAAATGAAGAAATATGAGAAATATGTGAGACATATGCTATATGTTGATCGTGTTCAATAGGATCCATCTCTTGAAGTTTCATTTCCATATTTTTAAACCATTGCACTGCCCATTCCAATAGATCAGGTCTTGTTTTATTTACTTCACACAAAATTTGAGCTTTCCCTTTGAATAGATTTTTGTTTGCAGCTGAAGGTCCAGAAAACTCTGTTCCTGCAATTGGGTGAGTAGCTAAAAATTGATTACGCTTAGAATGCAATTTTACTTTTTCACATATCATTTCCTTAGTTGACCCAACATCAATTAAAAGGGCGTTATCATTTATTTGGTCTAAAAGTGTCAAAATTATTTCTAAAACTGCATTAACAGGTATAGCTAAAATAATTACATCCATATGAGAGTAATTTAAAGGTGTCAAGGATTGATCAATAATGCCTAATTTGATTGCTTGACTTAAGTGTTCGGGATTATTATCCATCCCAAATAAACTACAATCTCTTATACTTTTTTTTGCTGATAAAGCAAATGAGCCTCCAATTAATCCAAGACCAATTACACCTATTTTCATGATTTAAAACGATTTATAGCTTCAATTATAATTTCTTCTGAAACACAAAGTGAAAAACGAATATAGCCCTCACCTTGCATACCAAATACAGTTCCTGGTGTTATAAATATATTTTTTTCATAAAGTATTTTATCAACGAATTCTTCCGAACTAATATTACCTTCGGGAATTTTAGCCCACAAAAATAAACCAACACTTTTTGACTCGATTTTAGCCCCAATTTTATTAATTAGTGTTAAAATAAGCTCCTTTCTTTTATTATAGACTTCATTTAATTTTTCAAACCATTCAGGTTTCATTTTTAATGCAGCTATAGCACCTTTTTGAATACCAAAAAACATTCCTGAATCCATATTGCTTTTAACTTTTAGGACTTCACTTATAACTGATTTTTTTCCAGATAACATTCCTATTCTCCAACCAGCCATATTAAAAGACTTACTTAAAGAATTTAATTCAACTGCAACTGACTCAGCACCAGGTATGGATAATATACTTTTTGGTTTTTTAGTTAAAATAAAACTATATGGATTATCATTTACTAAAAGAATATTACGTTCATAAGCCCATTTAACCAAAAAACTAAAAGTAGATTCTAAAAATTCAGCTCCTGTTGGCATATGAGGGTAGTTTAGCCACATGATTTTTACTTTTGTAGTATCTAAATTTTCTAATTCCTTAAAATCAGGTTGCCAATCATTAGAAAGTTTTAAGTCATATGTAATTGCTTTAGCTTGCATTAATCTTGTTACAGAGGCATAAGTTGGATAACCAGGATTAGGAATCAAAACTTCATCTCCAGGATTAAGATAAGCCATAGATATATGCATTATTCCTTCCTTAGAACCCATGAGCGGTAGAACTTGCGAATCTGGATCCAAATCTACATCATAATGGGTCTTGTAAAATTCTGTTACAGATTTTCTAAGTTCTGGTATTCCCTTATAATTTTGGTACATGTGGGCCTTAGGCTCAAGTATTGATTTTTCAAGAGCTTTTACTATATCAGGGTGAGGATCTAAATCTGGACTGCCGATTCCCATATTAATTATTGGTTTTCCGACCTTTATCATTTCTCCTACTTCTCTCAGCTTTCTTGAGAAATAGTATTCTTTTATATTATTTAATCTTTTAGCCGTTTTCATTTTTGATGCTGGGTAAATTCCCCAAGAATTTTGAACTCTGATGCCATTATTGAAATTAATTTTTTTGCTTTTAAGTAATGTCCAAGCTCATCAAAGGTAATATCTACAAAAAAAGCATATTTGCCAGGAGTCTCAATTACAGGTAAGGATTGAATTTTTGTTAAGTTGAGCTGACAATCACTCATAACATTCAATATTGCGGCTAAACTACCTCTTTGATGATCTAAAATAAATTTAAGGGCAGCTTTATTGATATTTTCTTTTGAAATTAAATTACCATCATTGTTAAGAATGACAAATCGAGTGACATTATTTTTAATTGTCTGTATAGAGGAAGCGAAAATTGACAAATTATACATTTCGGCAGCTTCCTTGCTCGCTATAGCACCAATACCTTTCATGTTATTTTTAAATATTCTTTGTGCTTCTTCGGCGGTGTCTTCTGATTCAACAAGACGTATATGAGGATAATTATTAAAAAAACTTTTGCACTGCAAAAATGCCATAGGGTGAGAGTAAACTTCTTTAATGTCATTAATTTGCTGTCCCTTTAACCCCATAAAATTATGGTTTATACTTAATCCGTATTCTCCAATAATTTTTACATTATTCTGATCAATTAGTGCATAATTTGGTATTATGGAACCTGCTATTGAATTTTCAATCGCCATTACAACATAATCAGCCTCTTCTTTGATGAGTTTAGTTACAGTTTTATCAAAAGTGTCACATAATATTAAAGAAAGGTTTTTCCCAAAATATCTTTCAGCAACAATATGATGAAAGGATCCCTTCTTACCTTGTATTGCAATGTTTTTCTTAGTTTTCATTATAAAAAAAAAGTCCTGAACGGATCAGGACTTTATATAAAATGTTTTCATAATACTACACAGACCTGATCTCTTCAACGTAGAAGTAATAGTAGTTATTGTAGTATGAATATAATTTCATTAATTAATAATTTCTTGACAAAATTACTATTGCTTTATTCAAAAACAAACTTTTGAAGTTTTTTTTTAATATTACGTTATCTTAATTTATCGCATTGAACATAAAAAATAATAATCTTTATTATATCATAATTTTAAATCTGGCTATGTTGTTTATAAGTACCTCAGGCCCATTGGGAAGATATATTTCTCTCCCGCCTCCAATTACAATATGGTTTCGTTCATTGATTGCTATTTTATGTTTAATTATTTATGCCTTATTAAAAAAAACTTCATTTAAAATAAACTTAAATAATCATGGCTTAGCTATATTACTTAGCGGACTATTTATGAGTATTCACTGGATTACTTATTTTTTTGCTTTGCAATGGAGCAATGTCACTGTAGGTATGTTATCTCTTTTTACTTACCCTATTATTACAGTTTTACTAGAACCATTATTTATATCTGTAAAATTAAAAGCAAGACATATTATTTTTGGAATTTTAATTTTAATTGGTGTATTCTTTTTGGTACCTAATTTTGATTTTAATAATAAAGCTACTCAAGGTTTATTAATGGGACTATTTTCTGCTCTCGCGTACTCTTTAAGAAACTTAATTTTAAAGAAACACAACTCTATGGCAGATGGATCAATACAAATGATTTATCAACTCTTTGTCGTTATAATAATTTTATTACCTGTATTTTTTATTTATTCTGACTATCAAATTCAACCTGATTTACCTTATCTACTTATGTTAGGATTTATTACAACAGCATTAGGCCACACGCTTTTTCTTTCAAGTTTCTCGCATTTCAGTATCAGTACTGCAAGTATTATAAGTAGTATCCAACCACTTTTTGGTATCATTATGAGTGTAATTTTATTAAATGAAATTCCAAATTTTAAAAATGTTGTAGGTGGAATTATAATTCTTAGCACAGTGGTAATTGAAAGCATAAAATCAAAAGAAAAAAATTCCTAATATAAAATGTATATTTATTCCTGATGAGCCTTGAATTAAAGAAAGTTGCAAAAAGTTTTGGTGCTACAAAAGCCTTGAGTGGAATAAGTTTCACCCTAAAAGAAGGAGAAGTTGTAGGTCTTCTTGGTCCAAATGGAGCAGGTAAATCAACATTAATGAGAATACTTTCAGGATACTACACAAATTGGGATGGAGATGTAAATTTTTTCGAAAAAAGTTATAGAAATCATCTAAAAAGTATCAAAAATGAGGTTGGTTATTTGACTGAAAATAATCCACTATATGCCGATATGTATGTAATAGAATATTTAAAATATGTCGCTGAATTATTTAGACGTAAAAAAGCTCCAATTAATCAATTAATAAAAAAAACGGGGTTATTAAGTCATTATGACAAAAAAATTAGATTTCTCTCCAAAGGGTATAAGCAAAGAGTAGGAATTGCAGCTGCACTAATTAACGATCCTAAATTAGTAATTCTTGATGAGCCTACCACAGGTTTAGATCCAAACCAACTCCTTGAAATCAGAAAACTAATTCGTGAATTGGGTGATAAAAAAATTGTTTTACTATCTACTCATATTTTACAGGAAGTAGATGCAATTTGTGATAGAGTATTAATAATTAATCAGGGAGAAATTGTTCTCGACGAAAAATTAAAAAATCTTAGAAAAAATAAAAAGAAAATCATCCAAGTTAGTTTTGATTATCGTGTTGAAACTGTTGCTTTACTTAAAATCGAGGATGTAAAACATGTCAGAAATATAGGGGGTTTTAGTTATGAAATAGAAACCAAAGGTAATAAAGATAAACGCTCAGCTATATTTGATTTCGCTAAAGAAAACGGTTTAAAAATATTAAGTTTAAACCAAAAAAATGAGACTTTAGAAGAACTTTTTAATAGTTTGACTAAATAAAACTTATTATTAAGCCTAAATTATAGCATTTTAAAATTCTATTATAAGATTTAAACCTCGGTACCGTTTAAGTATACTTTATGATTAATTTTAGCTGTGGATTCTAGAGTTTTAGAAACCGAACAATATTTTTCAAAAGAGAGTTTTGCGGCTCGCTTTGCTTTTTCCGGTGAAAACCTTCCTTCAAGGTAAATGTTAATATCAATTTGATAAAATAGAGCTGGAACTTGGTTTTCATGTCTGTGCCCTTTCACATCCATTTTTAAAGATATTGGATTAATTTTTTGCTTATCAAGAATTGCAATAATGTCAATACTGCTACATCCAGCAATACCCATTAAAAGTAATTCCATTGGACTTATTCCTTGGATTTCCCCAAAAGATTTAGACTTGTTATCTAATAACACAGATTTACCATCAGAATTTGATACTTCAAAAAGATAGTCTTTATTAATTCGTTCTAGTGAAACATTCATAATTATTTAGCTAGTATTAAAATATTTTTGATAAAATTTTTTCCATACTCTGACTTTCAATCAAAAAGGCATCATGTCCATGAAGTGATTTTATTTCATGGTAATAAATATTTTTCTTTACTTTTTTGCAAGAGTTAAAAGTTTTCTGATCCTCAATGGGTGTAAAAAATAAATCACTATTTATAGCTACCATATGTATTTCCGATTTTATATTTTTTATAATATTTAGAGCAATTTCTCCCTCACGCTCAATATTGATTGAAGATAGTAAATGATTCATCATTACATAAGCCTTTAGTTGAAAACGTTTTTGCAATTTTTCTCCATGATAAATTAACCAACTTTCAATATTAAAAATACCTTGTTCTTTATTTAATGTCCTTCCAAATCTATTCTCAAATGATTGAGGGGTTCTGTAAGTTAGCATTGCGTGTATTCTCGCATCTTGAAGTGGCTGTTTAGAATTTTCTATAATTCGTTTTTGTAGAAAAGTATTTGCAATTATCCAGTCATTTGCCTTCCAATCTGCAGCAATAGGAACTAAAAATTTGGTAATATCTTTAGAGATTGCGGCCATCTCCCATGCAATACCACCACCAATAGATCCCCCAATGAGTGCATAAAGTTTTTTGATCTTTAAATTACTTAAACCTAATAAAAAAAGTGAAGCAATATCACCTGTATGAAAGTCCTCCGGTTTATTGAAGATTTGACCCTTAACACCATTACCGGGTATATTAAACCCTAATATAGTATATTTATCAGTATCAATAATTTTTCCCTTTCCAATAATCTCTGTCCACCAACCCCCGTCACCAGTGAGATTAGCATCTCCAGTAAGTGAATGATTTACTAAAACTATGGGTGCTTTACCTATCTGCCTTCCAAATTGCTGATAATACAAATTAATTTTAGGATAGATAGCACCCGAGTGTGTTTTAAAGTTTTTTATTGAAATCGTTCTGATCTCTAACATAGATTTATATCTGACTAAATGCAGACTCTAAATCAGCAATCAAATCATTAACATCTTCCAAACCTACTGATAAACGGATCAAATCTGCAGTTACTCCAGTTGTTTTTTGTGCATCCTCGTCTAACTGTTGATGAGTAGTACTAGCTGGATGAATAACTAAAGATTTTGTATCTCCAATATTTGCTAAAATTGAAAATAGTTTTGTGTTATCAGCAACCTTTTTACCAGCTTCAAATCCTTTTTTTAAACCAAATGTGACGATACCACTTTGCCCTTTTGGTAAATATTTTTGAGCTAGCTTGTTATATTTTGATGATTTTAAACCGGGATAATTTACCCAAGCTACTTCGTCTTTTGTAGAAAGCCATGCTGCAATTTTTATTGCATTTTCAGAATGTTTTTTCATTCTTATATCTAAGGTTTCTATTCCCTGGATGGTTTGAAAGCTGTTAAAGGGACTTGGAGCACTTCCTAGATCCCTTAGCCCTTCAACGCGAACTTTTGCGATGAAAGCTATTTTACCGAGTGCTTCATGGTAATTTAAGCCGTGATAACTTGGGTTAGGTTCAGTAAATTCAGGAAAATTTCCATTACCCCAATTAAATGTTCCAGCATCAATAATAACACCCCCCATACTTGTTCCATTTCCAGTTAGATATTTAGTTAGTGAGTGTATCACAATATTTGCTCCATGCTCGATAGGATTCAATAAAGCTGGAGATGCGACCGTATTGTCTACAATAAAAGGAACCTTAGCCTTTTTTGCAGATTCAGAAATTGCTTTTAAATCTAAAACATCTAGCTTAGGATTTCCTAATGACTCAGCAAAAAAAGCACGTGTATTTGATTTTACAGCTTTTGTAAATTCAGTTGGATCATCCGGATCTACAAATGTTGTAGTTATTCCAAATCGGGGTAGCGTATTCGACAAAAGATTGTAGGTTCCTCCATACAAACTATTTGATGCCACAATATGATCTCCAGTTCTAAGTATTACCATTAGAGAAGTAGCTATTGCTGATGTCCCTGATGCTGTAGCTACAGCTGCAACACCGCCCTCTAATGCAGCGAGTCGCTGCTCCAGTACATCATTAGTTGGATTGTTTAAACGTGTATAAATGTATCCAGGTTCTGCAAGAGAGAATAAACTCGCAGCATGATCAGAATCATTAAATACGTAAGAAGTTGTTTGATAAATTGGAACAGCTTGAGTTCCTTGTGATTTTATTACATCGTGTCCTGCATGTAATGCTTGTGTTGATAATTGTGTACTCATAATTGAAATTTATTTTTAATTAATTTTAAATAATCTAATTTTTCCCAAGTAAATAACTCTACTTCCTTGGTTATTTCACCATTATATGGTGATTTGAAAGTTTTTTTGACTTTTTGAGGCTGACGCCCCATATGACCATAAGAAGAGGTTTCAAAATAAATGGGGTTTCTTAATTTGAGACGCTGCTCTATAGCATAGGGTCTCAAATCAAAGAGTTTCGATGACTTAACTGCAATTTCTTCATCAGAAAGATCTAGTTTTGAAGTACCATAGGTATTTATATTGATGGATATTGGTTCAATCATTCCTATTGCATAACTAATTTGAACTAGTATTTCGTCAGCTATTCCAGCAGCCGCCAAATTTTTTGCCATGTGCCTTGCAGCATAAGCTGCACTTCGGTCGACTTTACTTGGATCTTTACCACTGAACGCTCCCCCACCATGAGCTCCTTTACCACCATAAGTGTCAACAATGATTTTTCTGCCAGTCAAACCAGTATCTCCATGAGGGCCACCAATAACAAATTTTCCAGTTGGATTTATATGAAATTTTATATCATCCCCAAAAAGTTTCTTTGTATTAAGTGGGAGTTTACTTTTAACTCTAGGAATTAAAACTTTAATTAAATCGGATTTTATTTTTTCTAGCATCCTATCATCATTATTATCAAACTCATCGTGCTGTGTTGATATCACAATTGTATCAACACGTAATGGTTTGTCATTATTATCGTATTCGATTGTTACTTGTGATTTTGAATCTGGACGCAAATATTTAATTAAATTATTTTCTTTCCGTAAGGCTGAGAGCTCAATTAAAATTTGATGAGAAAGATGAAGAGCAAGGGGAATATATGTTTCTGTTTCATTTGTAGCATAGCCAAACATAATTCCTTGATCTCCTGCCCCTTGTTTCTCCTTTAATTCTGACTTTACTCCCCTATTTATATCTTGTGATTGTTCATGAATTAATGAAATTACACCACATGAATTTCCGCTAAATTGATATGAACTTTTGGTATATCCAATAGAGTTTATGGTATCACGTGCAATAGATTGAACATCTAGGTAAGTTTTACTTTTTACCTCACCAGCTAGTATAACTTGGCCTGTCGTGACTAGTGTTTCACATGCTACCCTACTGTCAGGATCAAATGCCAGAAAGTTATCCAACAAGGCATCACTTATTTGGTCGGAAATTTTGTCCGGATGACCTTCACTCACAGATTCTGATGTAAAAAAATATGGCATTAAATTGCTTTTTCGGAAGGAATAAACTAAAGCGTTTTTGAAAAGCAACACTGCTTTAGCATTTTTTTTTCGAGGTTTGCAATCAGTCAAATCCTTCCTCGGTTTGATTTCCAAAATTACACTTTTTTTTTATTTGGCAAACATGCTTTAGTTTTTTTTTAAAAAAATGAAGAACAAAACATAATTTTTAATACATCACATAAATTATTGTTTAAAAAAAACTACTTTGCAGAAATTTTATATACTATCCAAGAATTATGCATATTGCAATTTCTGGAAATATTGGCGCTGGAAAAACAAGTCTTACAGAACTTTTGTCTAAACATTATGGATGGGAGGCTCATTATGAGGATGTCATAGACAATCCGTATTTAGACGATTTCTATAACCATATGGAACGTTGGTCATTTAATCTTCAAATTTACTTTTTGAAGAGTCGTTTTGAGCAACTTTTAAAAATAAAAAATATTAATAATGTCATAGTTCAAGACAGAACGATCTATGAGGATGCACATATATTTGCTCCGAATCTGAAGTCAATGGGGCTTATGAATCAAAGGGATTTTAAAAACTATCAAGAGCTTTTCGAACTTATGGAATCACAAATTCAAGGTCCTGACTTATTAATTTATCTAAGGAGTAACATTCCAAACTTGGTTAACAAAATACATAAACGCGGGCGAGAATATGAAAACTCAATCAGCATTGACTATCTAAGTAGGTTGAATGAAAGGTATGAAGCATGGACGTCTACTTACGATAAAGGTAACATAATTAAGATTGACGTGGATGAATTAGATTTTGTTGAAAACAAAGAAGATCTCAAACTTATAGTTGCAAAGGTAGACGATGAGATAAAGAAAATTAGTGCTGCCTAAGTTCCCTGTAGTGAATTGTTATTTAGACTTAATTATTTTTTATAATTAAAAGTTTTCCTTTTATCAATATCAGATTTTGAAAAAACATCATCAAAACAAATTTCTGATAAACTAGTATTTGAATTTATCTCTAGATAATCAGTCATATTTTTATCACTCACAGATATACTTGGTGCAATAACTAATGCAACAACAGACATCAATTTAAGTAAGATGTTTAATGATGGGCCTGAGGTATCTTTAAAGGGATCCCCAACTGTATCACCGACTACCGCAGCTTTATGGGCGTCAGTACCCTTTTTACCTTCCTCTTCAATCATTTTTTTTGCATTATCCCATGCACCACCTGCATTTGACTGAAAAATTGCCATTAGGACTCCACAAGTTGTAACACCTGCCAATAAACCTCCTAACATTTCAGCTCCGCCAAAAAATCCAACTCCGACAGGTACAATGATAGCTAAAATTCCAGGGAGCACCATTTCCTTAATCGAAGCCGTTGTTGAAATTGCAACACATTTATCATACTCTGCGATACCATCTGCAGCATTAAATATTTTTTGGTCAGCTTTTGAAGCCTTAGACATATCAGAATTATTTTTTTTCATTACTTCAAGTGCCGCTTTAAGTGCAGGAATGTCTCTAAATTGCCTTCTTACTTCCTCTATCATTGCCATCGCAGCTCTACCAACCGCATTCATTGACAATGCAGAAAAAACAAAAGGCAACATCCCACCTACTAATAGCCCAGCCATAATTTTGGGCTGAGAGACATCAATTGTGGAAATTCCAGCAGTTTTCATGTATGCGGCAAATAAAGCTAAAGCCGTCAATGCAGCAGATGCTATAGCAAACCCCTTACCAATTGCAGCTGTTGTATTACCAACAGCATCAAGTTTATCGGTTCGTTCTCGAACCTCAGGATTCAGTTCTGCCATTTCAGCAATACCCCCTGCATTGTCTGAGATAGGTCCATATGCATCGACTGCAAGCTGTATGCCTGTATTTGCAAGCATTCCAACTGCAGCAATAGCAATACCATAAAGACCTGCAAAGTAGTGTGAAACTAATATAGCTGTGGCTATTAATATAATTGGAATTGCGGTAGACATCATTCCAACACCTAGCCCTGATATAATATTTGTTGCTGCACCAGTTTCAGACTGGTTAACAATTGATTTGACTGGTTTTGTACCTGTACCGGTATAGTACTCTGTTACTTTACCAACAGCTAACCCTGAGACTAATCCAGCGATTGTAGCAAGGAAAACCCCGATCGCACCGTGCGGAAGTCCGTCAACTGATTCTGGAATAAACGCTTTTATTAGAAAATATGAAGCAATCAGCATAAGTCCTGCTGAACCAAACTCGCCTATATTTAGAGCTTTATGAGGAGAACCACCTTCCTTAACTCTAACAAAAAATGTTCCGACAATAGACATAATAATTCCTATTGCGGCTAGTGCCATAGGAAGATAAACAGCCCCTAATCCGTTAAAGTTTGGTGTCGAAATTAATGCCCCCAAAACCATTGTTCCAATAATTGAACCTACATATGATTCGAAAAGGTCAGCTCCCATACCTGCAACATCGCCAACATTATCTCCTACATTGTCAGCAATCGTTGCGGGGTTAAGAGGATGATCTTCTGGTATTCCTGCTTCTACTTTTCCAACAAGATCTGCTCCTACATCAGCAGCTTTAGTATAGATTCCTCCTCCTACTCTTGCAAAAAGAGCAATTGATGATGCCCCTAGAGAAAATCCAGAAAGGACATTTAATATTTCTGTTATGTTCCAGCCTTGAGAACTGTAAAAAGCAAAAAGCCCACTCAGGCCTAAAACTCCTAATCCAACTACACCTAATCCCATAACCGCACCTCCAGCAAAAGCGACTTCCAAGGCTTTCCCTAATGATTTTTGAGCTGCATTTGTTGTTCTAACATTCGCCTTGGTTGCAACTTTCATACCAATAAATCCAGCAAGTGCAGAACAAACTGCACCAACCACAAATGAGACAGCAACCATTCCATTTGATCCAGTTTCAGATTGGCCTTTAAAAAATAATAAAATTGCTACAGCAACAACAAAAACTGACAAAATTTTATATTCTGCCTTTAGAAAGGACATAGCTCCTTCAGCAATATTTTGTGCTATACGAGCCATTTTTTCGTTTCCTACATCTTGTTTTGTTACCCATCTATTTTTAATAAACACAAAAATAAGTGCTATTATTCCGAAGGCGGGTAAAAATTGAATCATTAATTCCATTTAAATTGTTTTAGAAAAGTGTGCGTAAAAATAGCAAAACATTCTAGAATATGAAATCTAATTCATTTTACTCATTATACAATTTATTTGATCTTATTTGGTAATATACATTACTTTTTTGACTGCCTTAATTACATCTTTAAAATTCGGCAACCATTCTGCCAAAAGAACTGGGGAATATGGAGCTGGGGTGTCTGCGGTATTAATTTTTTCAATAGGTGCATCTAAATAATCAAAAACATGATTTTGAACTTGATATGTAATTTCAGTTGAAATATTTCCAAATGGCCAAGATTCCTCTAAAATCACAAGCCTATTGGTTTTTTTGACAGATTCGAAAATAGTTTTATAATCTAAAGGACGAATCGTTCTTAAGTCAATAAGTTCAACTTGAATTCCTTCCTTCTCTAATTCATTTGCGGCTTTGATCCCTTCTTTTAGAATTTTGCCAAACGAAACTAAAGTAACATCGTCTCCTGAACGTTTTATATCAGCAACACCTATAGGTAATGTGTATTCACCATCTGGAACCTCACCCTTATCCCCATACATTTGCTCAGATTCCATGAAAATGACTGGATCATCATCCCGTATAGCAGACTTCAAAAGTCCTTTTGCATCGTAGGGATTTGAAGGAACTATTACTTTTAGACCAGGGCAATTAGCATACCAACTTTCAAATGCTTGTGAATGAGTGGCGGCAAGCTGTCCAGCCGAAGCAGTGGGACCTCTAAAAACAATAGGACAATTGAATTGCCCTCCTGACATTTGTCTAATCTTAGCAGCATTATTAATAATTTGATCGATCCCAACTAAAGCAAAATTAAAAGTCATATACTCTATTATAGGTCTATTACCAGTCATAGTTGATCCAACACCAATTCCAGAAAATCCTGCCTCTGAAATAGGTGTATCAATTACTCTTTTGTCTCCAAATTCATCCAACATTCCTTTTGAAGCTTTATAAGCACCATTATACTCTGCAACCTCCTCACCCATAAGATAAATAGTTTTGTCTCTTCTCATTTCTTCGCTCATGGCCTGGGATATAGCCTCCCTAAATTGAATGGTCTTCATTACTTAAAATACAATTAGCTACAAATTTAATCATTAATTATATATTATTTTAACTCAATAAACCATGAAATATTTCGTTTTAAGGATAATATAAGTTGATTATTACAATATTATTTACTCAAACATAAATTAGGAAAATGGATTTAATTCAAATGAAAGTTAGAGGAATTTCTTACAGTGAAACGCAAACTGGAGCTTATGCACTTATATTAAATGAAGAAAAAGGAGAAAGAAAACTCCCAATTATAATAGGAGGTTTTGAAGCTCAGTCAATAGCTATTGCACTTGAACATGAAGTTAAGCCTTCACGTCCATTAACTCATGACCTTTTTAAAAGTTTTGGTGAAAGATTTAATATCAATGTAAAACAAGTTATCATACATAAGTTAGTTGATGGTATATTTTTTTCAAGCCTTATTTGTGAACGAGATAAAATAGAAGAAATAATTGATGCCCGAACATCTGATGCAATTGCTCTTGCCCTGCGTTTTGATGCCCCAATTTATGCCTATGATTCTATACTTAAAAAAGCAGGTTTCACCGCGGCAATATCTGAAAATTCAAAAAAGCTATCTGAGGATAAATGGGTTCAAAATTTTGTTACCGAACAAACTGGCAAAAATGAAGAAATTGGAGATCTAAAAAAACTTTCTGTAAGTAAGTTAAAATCTCTACTAACAAAACTTGTAAGTCATGAAAACTACGAAAAAGCTGCTAAGGTAAGAGATGAGCTTTCAAAACGAAAAAGTTAATTTATTTGTTAATTTTTTTTTATAACCTTTTATAGTTTAAACTTTTTTATAAATCAAATGATATACTTTTGATTTAAAATTTATACATGAAACAATATTTAGATTTACTTAGATATGTAGAATCTAATGGTGTTAAAAAGAATGATCGAACTGGAACAGGAACTAAAAGTATATTTGGTTATCAAATGCGTTTTGATCTTTCAAAAGGATTTCCTTTAGTTACGACAAAAAAAATTCATTTGAAATCTGTAATTCATGAGCTTCTTTGGTTTTTAAAAGGCTCAACTAATATTTCCTATCTACAGGAAAATGGTGTAAGAATTTGGAACGAGTGGGCAAACGAAAAGGGAGATTTAGGCCCAATTTATGGTCACCAATGGCGAAATTGGAATAGTGATGGTGTTGATCAAATTAATGAAGTTATAGAAACACTAAAGATAAATCCAGACTCTAGAAGAATGCTTGTTTCTGCTTGGAACCCAAGTGTTTTACCAAATCCTAATTTATCCTTTGCTGAAAATATTTCAAATCAAAAAGCAGCACTCCCTCCTTGTCACGCTTTTTTCCAATTTTATGTTTCCAACGACAGGCTTTCATGCCAATTATACCAAAGAAGTGCAGATGTTTTTTTAGGAGTACCTTTTAACATCGCCTCATACGCATTATTAACAATGATGGTAGCTCAAGTTTGTAATTATAAACCTGGTGATTTTGTACATACCTTCGGTGATGTTCATATATATTCTAATCACGAAGAACAAGTAAAAGAACAATTATCTCGATCTCCGAAGCCACTTCCTATTATGAGATTGAATAAAAATGTAACGTCAATTTTCGAATTTACCTACAGTGATTTTAATATAATTAACTATGATCCACATCCATTAATTCCTGGTGCTGTATCAATTTAATTATTTCCCCTAAGCACATTTTCTAAGTAAAATAAATCCTCTTCAGTGTTGTAATAATGAAATGATATTCTTATTCCTTTTCCTCTTAATACACAATGAATTTTAGATTTTTTTAAGTTTTTAAATAAATCCTTATTCCCTTCCAAAATAAATATGCTGCTATGTTGTTTTCTTTTTGAAACCCAAGAGCCAATTTGATTAGTTTCTGAAAGTGAATTTTTAACTTTTTCAGTTAGTACTGCTTTTTGATTCATTAAATTTTCAAACCCTTGTTTTTCCAGTGATTGTATTGCAAAGTTTAAACTTGCAGTTGCTAAAATATTAAAATGCCCTTTAAAAATAATATCGCGTATAACAGAAGCTTCTTTATTAATTAAGTCTAGGTACCTTTTGGATATCATCAATACTCCATTCCCAAATCCAGCTAACAACCATTTATATCCACTTGCTGCTAAAACATCAAAAGGAGACGAATCAAAGCTAAATTTATGAGCACCTAAAAATTGGGTCCCATCACCTATCAAAATTAAATTTGGGTGTTTTAACTTAAGACTTTCAAGAAAGTTAATATCAATAAGAAGACCAGTTGAATATTGTACAATACTTAGTGCTAAAATATCAATCTGATTTTTTGAAATATAATCATCAATTTGATCCTCTAGACCTAAATCTAACATAGGAACTTTATGAATTAAAAAGTCCTCCTCTTCAAATGCTGTAATTAAAGAAGGATAATCATTATCAATTAACAGCACTTTTAATTTTTTTGGTAAAAAACGAATTACATGCCTGATACCTGAAGAGAAATTATTTACTACAAAAGCATTATTTAAATTAACGCTAAAAAAACGTGAAACTGTTCTATGAGCATCCTCTAAGGTCTTATATGAATTTTTCTTATAATCCTCTCCTTTTTGTAAATAATCTTTTTCATTATTGGCTCTGAATTCTACTAATCCCTTAGACATTAATCCAACATAAGCTGTATTTAGATAAATACCTTTTGATAATAGAGGGAATATTTTAGAATACATTTTAGAAATAGAAAAGTGTATTTTTGTTGCTAAAATTAATCTTTTAATAATAATGATTAAAACAAATTATTCAAAAGAAATTATTTTAATAGCTGCAGTTTCAGAAAACCATGTTTTGGGAAGAGATAACAAACTTATTTGGCACATCTCGGAGGACCTGAAGCGATTTAAAAAGTTAACCAACGGACATTCCATAATTATGGGTAGAAAGACGTACGAGTCAATGCCAGCTGCTTTACCTGGAAGAAGAAACATAATTTTAACAAGGAATAAAAAATATATTGCTGAAGACGCATTTATTGCCCATTCAATTCATGAAGCACTAAAGCTCTCTAATGATGATCCATGTCCATATGTTATTGGTGGTGGTGAAATTTATTCTTTATTTCTACCTATTGCAGATAAGATTGAACTAACTCGGGTGCACAAAATTTTCGAGGGTGATGCTTTTTTTCCCGAAATTGATATGACAAAATGGATCCTACACTCATCTGAAACAAATAATTCAAGTACTGATCAACCTTATGATTATTCATTTCTAACATATACTAAGATTAAATGAAAGCTTTTATTTTTCCAGGTCAAGGATCACAGTTTCCAGGTATGGGAAAGAAACTTTATGAAAATTCTAAAAAAGCCAAAAAACGCTTCGAACAGGCTAATGAAATCCTTGGATTTAACATTCAAGAAATCATGTTTGGAGAAGATGCTGAAAAATTAAAAGCGACAAAAGTAACTCAACCTAGTATTTTTATTTACTCCTTTATTTTAAGTGAAGTAATGGATGACCATTCCACTGCTGAAATGGTTGCTGGTCACTCTTTAGGAGAGTTTTCAGCATTAGTTGCCGCAGGAGTTCTGTCTTATGAGGATGGTTTAAATCTAGTGAAAGAAAGGGCTTTGGCAATGCAGGAGGCTTGTGATCAAACTCAAGGAACAATGGCAGCCATTTTGGGTTTAGATGATAAAATAGTAGAATCTATCTGTAATGAAATATCAGGTGTAGTAGGTCCTGCAAATTATAATTGTCCCGGACAGTTGGTAATTTCAGGTGCCAGAAATCAAATAAAAGAAGCGTGTGATAAATTAACAAACGCTGGTGCAAGAAGAGCAATT
>CACERG010000021.1 GCA_902561795.1 uncultured Bacteroidota bacterium
ATAATGGAATTATTAATTGAATCAAAAATACTTACGTTTTTTGTTGCTGCAGCATAATTTTTTTCACTTTCAAAATAAAGACTGTCTCCTTTTATAATTTTATTATCATAATAAAGTATAGCATTTTTTTTAAAAAACCCTTTTTCTTTCTCCAAATCATAGAAACCAGTCTTACATTTAATTGTATAATTTTCACCTTCAATTTTTGATTCACCGAAAAGAGAGCACTATCGATCAATATTATTGACAGGGATACACTATATATTAGTGCTGACACACTTCTTGCAACCGGACCAGACGAAAAAAGAATAATTAGAGCATACTATGATGTGAGAATTTTGAAAAATGATATGAGAGGTCGCTCTGATTCTCTTCATCTAGATAGGTTAGCCGGATTAACAAAACTCCTAAGCAAACCTCTGACAAGAAAACAAGAACAAATTTTTACAGAAGTTGATAGAAACAAATCAAATCCAGTCATTTGGTTCAATAAAAGTCAAATGTCAGGTAATAACATTCTTTTGATGTCAAATAAAAAAACAAACCAATTAGATTCTTTAAAAATTAATGGAAATGTCCTAATTATTGAAAAAGATACACTAAGTAAGGACGGTTACAACCAAATTAAAGGAGGTTTACTAGACGGATCATTCAGAAATGGAAAACTTGATAATATTATTATCAAAAAAAATACTGAAATGATATATTACTTATATAATGATGAAGATTTTCAACTAATTGGGATTGATAAAACTACCTGCAGTGCACTAAAAATGGACTTTTTAGATGGAGAAATAAATGATATAACTTTTTTAGTTACACCATCCGGAAATGTTTATCCTGAAGAAGAAATACCATTAAATGACCGTACTTTAAAGGGATTTATTTGGAGAGATAACGAGCGTCCTAACAACATCGATGATCTAATTGATAATTTTGAAAAACAGAAAAATTGATTAACGTTTTAAAATTTGGTAAACCTGAAACCACTATAAATAGAATGCATTCATTAAAAGATGATTTTTTAAAATTTCAAGCTAAAACCAATCCATATCCACTTTCTTTAGAAATAAAAAAAGCAAAGGGATCTTATATAACGACGACTGATGGAAAGAAATATTTAGATTTTATAGCTGGAGTCTCGGCTTGTAGTTTGGGTCATCTGCACCCAAAAGTAACTTCTGCGATAAAAACTCAGATAAAAAAATACATGCATGTAATGGTTTATGGAGAGTTTGTTCAGGCTCCTGCTGTCAAATTATGTAAAGAATTATTAAGACTTCTCCCAAAAAATCAGGAGACTGTTTATCTTACAAATTCTGGAACTGAGGCGATTGAAGGCGCAATAAAGTTAGCTAAAAAAGCTACAGGAAGAGAAGAATTAATAAGTGCTTTTAATAGTTATCACGGAAGTACCCATGGGTCATTAAGTTTACTGGGTTCAAGTAGTCAAAAGATGGGATATGGACCTATGTTACCTAAAGTTAAATTTATCAGATTTAATAATGAGAATGATATAAAGAAAATAACAAAAAAAACTGCAGCTGTTTTACTTGAAACAATTCAAGGAGGTGCTGGATTTATTGTACCAGATTTAAACTATTTAAAAAAAGTAAAATCTAGGTGCGACTCTATGGGTGCTTTATTAATATTAGACGAGATACAGCCAGGTTTCGGTAGAACTGGACGTTTTTTTGGATTTGAACATTTCAATGTTGAACCAGATATAATTGTGATGGGTAAGGGTATGGGTGGAGGATTACCTGTAGGAGCTTTTTCATCGTCTCACAATTTAATGAAACATTTTCAAGATAAACCGAAACTTGGACACATCACAACTTTTGGAGGTAATCCAGTTATTGCGGCAGCCTCTTTAGCAACATTAAGAGTTCTGAGAGATTCAAAATTAATCAACCAAATTAAAAACAAAGAGGTGCTTTTTAGAAAAGAATTAAAACATCCTCAAATTAGAGAAATTAGAGGCAAAGGACTAATGTTAGCAGCTATTGTTAAAAATGAAGAAATGGTTGATAAAATAATAGAAAAATGTATTAAAAAAAGAGTTCTCCTATTTCGATTGCTATGGGAAAAAAAAGCTTTAAGGATATCACCTCCTTTGACCATCAGTGTAAATGAAATAAAAAAAGGATGTGCTATTATTCGTCAAGTTTTAAATAGTTTATAATCATTTTTGTGTTAATTAATTTGTTAAAAACAATATTAATCTTTGATTTAATTCCCTAAATGAGTCCTTACATTTAGTTATCGTTGTTTAAACCTATGCTTAATTTCAATTCAGGGGAAACTAAATCATCAATAGAAAAGTTCAAGCGAATGCTAAAAACAAATTTGAACTTCTACTTTGATGCGCAAGAATTTGAGGATATTATTGTATATTATTTAGGGCTTGGTGATAATCAATTGGCAAAAAAAGCACTGCAAATGGGCTTAGATCAGCACCCTAGTTGCCACGAATTACTTCTTCTACAAAGTGAATTATACATTATAGATGAAAAATATGATACTGCTTTGAAACTTTTAGAATACATAGAAGATCTTAATCCATCAAATGAAGAAATTGCTTTACAAAGAGCAACTATTGCATCTAAAAAGGGGGATCATAAAGGTTCCATAAATTACTTGCGTAATGCTTTAAGCATTTCTAATGACCCCTATGAAATATGGAATCTATTGGGAATGGAACATTTAATCTTAGAAAATTACTATGAAGCTTCTTGTTTTTTCAAAAAATGTTTGAGCGATAACCCTGAAGATTATACCTCACTTTACAATCTTTTATATTGTTATGAAAAACAAAATATGGATCATGCTGCAATCGAAGCACTAAATAAAGTTTTAGAATTTGATCCTTATTGTGAGGTGGCATGGCACCAACTAGGTAAAGTTTATCTAAAGTCCGGAAAATTTGATGATGCCCTTTCAGCATTTGAATTTTCTATAATTAGTGATGAGACATTCACAGGTGCATATATTGAAAAAGGGAAAGTACTTGAATTGCTTGGACGATTAAATGAGGCAATATTAAATTATGAATTTGCGCTACAAACAACTGAATCAAATGCATTTATTCAAAATTCTATCGGAAGGTGTCATGAAAAGCTTGGAAATAATATTATTGCAGAAGAGTTTTATTTCAAATCAGTAGAGTTAGAACCAACAAACGAAAATTGTTGGTTATCATTGATCATTTTTTTAGTCTCGCAAAAAAAACTAAAAAGGGCTAAACTTTATCTTGAAAAATCTTTAATAATAAATGCTGATTCTATTGAATTGTGGAAAAAAAATGTAGAACTATGTGTTGAACTCGAAGAAGAAAAAGAGATATTTAAATCTTGTCAAAAACTTTTTAACCTTGGCCATTACGGATCTGATGTTATAATTAAAATTATTGACTTTTTCCTTAAGAAAAAAAAATGGAGAAAAGCACAAACTATCGCAGAAAATGCATTTTCATTCTGCCCAAATAGTAGGAATTTAGAAATCAGAATTGCTGGATGTTGTTTCCATTTGAACGAAATCGATGAAGCGATGTATCTGCTAAATTTGAATCAGATGGATAGAAAAGATAAAAGTAATTTTTTATTTCTATTTCCAGAGCTAGAAAATTTTGTTGCTAAAACATAGTGACTTAAAAGTTTTTTGATATCAATTCACTATTTCTGATTCTGAAAAAGTACAAATGCAATACTTAGTTATATTCTTTAAAGGTTTACTGATGGGAGCGGCAGATCTCATTCCTGGTATTTCAGGTGGTACTATTGCGCTAATAACGGGTGTATATGAAAAACTACTTAAAAGTATAAATTCTATTTCATGGAAAATCATTAAGGAAATAAAAACGAGTGGGATAAAATTTGTTTGGAATAAAATTAATGGAGGATTTCTTCTGACATTGTTATCAGGGGTTATTACAAGTATACTTTTATTTTCATGGCTATTAGAATGGCTATTTAAGAATGAATCTATTGGGCTCTGGTCTTTTTTCTTTGGAATATTATTAGCAAGTTTTATTTTTCTAATTAAAATTGAAATTCAGAAAAAAACTATTTCTTTTTTTTCACTTTTATTTGGAATTTTTATCTCATACCAAATAACAAAAATTGCTCCAAGTCCCATTCAAACTGTTTCCCTGTGGTATATATTTATAAGTGGTTTTTTTGGAATTACAGCTATGATTCTACCAGGAATATCAGGTGCATATATTCTTCTTTTAATGGGTGTTTATCAAATAATCTTATCAAATATTAGACAAGCACAACAGCTAATTTTCAACTTTAATGAAGAGGTATTTGTAGATGTTGCTCAAGTTCTTGGAATATTTTTTTTTGGTATTATCTTGGGAATTAAGTTCTTCACAAAATTGTTAACTTTTCTGTTAGATAATTATCGAAATTATGTAATGTCTTTTTTAATCGGCTTAATGATAGGTTCTTTGAATAAAATATGGCCGTGGCAAAATTCTATAAGTATAAGTAATCTAATTAAAAATAATCAAATGGTTCCTGTATTACCTCAAAACTATAATGGAGATGACCCAGAGATAAGTAAGGCAATTGCTTTTGTATTTTTGGGATTTGCATCAATCTTTTTTTTAGAAAAAATCAAATCAATTTTTAAAAAATAATGATTTTACCAAGCAAAAAATCAGTTGTAAATTCTTTAATCCTTGTTGCAAAAGGAATTTTAATGGGTACTGCGAACAAAATACCAGGTGTTTCTGGAGGAATTATAGCTTTAGTATTTGGTTTTTACCATAAACTTATTCAGTCATTCCAAAAACTAAATATTAACGCTTTTAACCAGATAATAAACTTACAGTTCAAAAGCTTTTGGATATATATAAATGGTAGCTTTTTGTCATTAATTTTTGGCGGTGTCGTAATTAGTTATTTTAGTGTTTCATTATTGTTAGATTATTTATTCAAAATAAATGAAACTATTGTTATAGCATGCTTTTTTGGTATGATTCTGGCCTCTTTATTCTTAATAATTAAGAAAATAGATAATTGGGAAAAAAGTGTATATTTTTTTTTAGCTGTAGGATTTGTAGCTGGTTTATCATTAAGTTTTGCGCGTCCGATGGAGGAAAACGATAATCTATTTTTTATATTTTTTTGCGGTATTATAAGTGTTTCAGGTATGACAATACCAGGTCTTTCTGGTTCTTTCTTACTTATGGTATTGGGTAATTATAATTTATTGCTTGTTGATGCTGTAAACAAATTATATTATGTGATCTCTGAAATTATTTTTTTGAACTTTACTCCATTTACTGAGCCTTACACTAAGAGATTTTTAGTAATTATAAGTTTTTTTACGTTGGGTTCTTTGTTTGGATTGGTCATATTCTCAAACTTTTTGAAATTTATATTAGATAAATTTCCAAACCAAACAATCTCAACAATAATTGGGTTTATTTCAGGTACCTTAGTACTTGTTTATCCTTGGAAAGTAAAAGAATACTTGTATGACGATCATGGAAATCTTATAACAAACTCTGTTGGTAATGGAATTTTTTCAAATTTTCAATATTACCTACCTAATGTTTACGAATCAAAAACCTATTTTGAATTTTTCAGTATAATTTTTGGAATTATTATTATTCTTGTTTTAAATCATTATGAAAAAAGAAAAGCAACTTAAATTATTTGGTTTAATTGGTAGAAATATTGATTATTCTTTTTCAAGAAAATATTTTTCAGAAAAATTTAAAAAAAATAACTTTAATGACTGTATTTATAGAAATTACGATTTAAAAGAAATAGGTGAGTTTAAAAAGTTAATCAGTTCATCTTCAAATTTTAAAGGTTTAAATGTTACTATTCCTTACAAAAAAGTTATAATTCCATTCTTAGATGATTTATCAAAGGAAGCTAAAGCTATTAATGCTGTCAATACTATTGTTTTTAAATCTTGTGGGAAAATTATTGGTCACAATACCGATTATATTGGATTTAAAAAAGCCCTAGAAGAAAAGTATAAATCGAATCCAGAAAATGCATTAATCCTAGGTTCAGGTGGTGCCTCAGAGGCAATTAAATATGTGTTTAAAAAAATTGGCTGTAATTTTAAAATTGTTTCTCGTTTTCCTAATAAAGATCAGTTAAGTTATAATCAGTTATCAAAAAAAATAATACTAAATACTGATATAATTGTTAATGCTTCTCCTATTGGGACATATCCAAATATTATAGAAGCACCAAATATTCCATATAAATATCTAAATTCAAAACATTTACTCTTTGATTTAATATACAATCCAAAAGAAACCGAGTTTTTAAAAAGAGGTAAATTATATGGGAGTAAAACTTCTAATGGTTTAAATATGCTCAAATATCAAGCAGATAAATCATGGGAGCTTTGGTCCGCTTAGCTAAAATTGGTTGATTCAACTTGAAAAAATCAAAAAAATGTATATTAGTATACTAATACAAGTTATACTTATGGAAGAGAATACTCTACAACCTGGTGCGGAGGAAAAATCAAAGCCGCAAATTAAAAATGAAAGCAAATTAGACCAGAAAAAAGTAAAAAAGGAACCTAAGGCGGCTGATAATAATATTGCTACCCAAAAAGATGAATTAAAAGGTGATTCAAAAAAAACAAATTCTATAAAGAAAACAGAAATCAAAAAGGGTGAATCTGAAAAAATAAAAAGTGAAAAAACTAACACTGATAATGACTTAGCAAAAGAAAAACGAGATTATACAAAGCTTGGCTTAGAAAAACTAATAAGTGTTTTTGAAAAACTATCTACAGGAGATTTGTGGTTAAAAGATCAGCAAAATCTCCAGTTAATTAATGAAGTTTTTGAAAAGAAGTTTCAAACTGAACTAAATAAACAAAAGAAGATTTTTGTTAAACAAGGTGGCAATGAAGTAGATTTTTTCTTTAAACCAGATTATAAAAAAAAGTTTGATAAAATTTCTTTTGAATACAGAAAAAAGAAAAGGGATCATTACAAAAAGCAAGAAGCAATTCAGAAAACTAATCTTGAAAAGAAAAATAACATTATTAATGAAATAAAAGAACTGATTGATCAAAATCAGATTGATTCAAAAACATACAAAAAATTTAGAGCCCTTCAAGAAAGTTGGTATAATACAGGTTATGTTCCTAGGAATGAAACCCAAAATTTATGGGAAACTTTCAGGCACCACACAGAAAGGTTTTATGCCTTTTTACACCTAGATCGTGAATTTAGAGATCTTGACTACAAACATAATTATGAGGAAAAATTGAAAATTATTGAAAAAGCAGAAGAATTGAAAAATTTTATCGATGTGGTTAGAGCGTCCAGGGACCTTAATATTTTACATCAAAAATGGAAAAATGATTTAGGGCCAGTTGCAAAAGAACATAGAGAAGATTTATGGCTTCGATTTCAAAAAGCTTCCAAAGCAATTCAGGCCAAAAGGCAAGAATATCAAAAGGATAAAGTAGGTATTATGCAAGAGAATCTTAAAAAAAAGAATGACTTGCTAAAAAAAATGAAAAGTATTCTTGGTGAAGTTCCAGAAAATCATAATTCTTGGCAAAATGCTCTTAAAAATTTTAATTTACTTAGAGATGAGTTTAAAGAGATTGGATATGTTCCCGCAAAGAATAGTAAAACATTATGGAAAAGCTTTAGGGAATACGGAACTGAATTTATGCGTAAAAAGAATATATTTTACAAAGAACAAAAAAAGATATTTACAGTTAACATAAATGAAAAAAAAGAAATAATAAAACTTTCAAAAAACATCCTAGAAAGTAAAAATTGGGATAATTGCGTTGAACAAATGAAGGATTTCCAAAAAAAATGGAAAATGGTTGGATTTATTCCTAGAAAAATTGAAAACAAATTGTGGAAAGATTTTTCTGAAATTCATAAAGATTATTTTGATCGATTAAAATTAGGATTTAAACAAATCTCGCATGAGCAGGAAAAATTATTAAAAGAAAAAAAATCATATTTAGAAAAAATTAAAAGTAACCAATTTGACAAAAGTATCGAGTCGATCGAAGATCAGTTAGAAAAGCATGTCCAAAACTGGAATAATTTAGGAGTATTGGATGTAAAGAATGAATCCAAAATGAATCAGGTATTTTTTAAGAACCTAACTACAGAGATAAAAAATGCAGACTTAGAAAAAGATGAATTAAAACATGTTCTTAAAACTATTAATACTAAAATGTTTGAATATGATTCAAATCTCCTAGACATTGAATACGATAATATTAAAAGTCAATTATCTAATTTAAAATCTGAACTAACTCAATTAGAAAATAATTTGGAGTTTTTTAGCAATTCAAGCACCGAAAATCCGCTATTTAAAAATGTTGAAAAGCAAATCAAAAGCTGTGAAAAGAAAATTGAAAAGTTTCAAGATGAATATATTTATTTAAAAAAAATAAAAACCAAAAAAAATAAGAAAACTAAGCAGATTGAAATAACCGAGAATAAAAAAACAATAAAAAATCAAGAAGACTCATCTTCTAGTGAATCGTAGTTTTTTGCCTCTAACCATAAGTTGTTTAATTCAGACTGATTCAATTCGTTGATTGATTTTCCTATTTCTTTTGCACTATTTTCTACAAATAATAAGCGTTTTGTGAATTTTTGGTTTGCTTTCTCTAAAACACTATCAGACTCAATATTTAAAAAACGTGCATAATTTACCATTGAAAATAAAAAATCTCCAAATTCTTCTTCAATTTTACTTTGAGTTCCTTTTTGTATTTCAACCTTAAGTTCAACTAACTCTTCTTGTACTTTTAACCAAACTTCCTCCGCAGTATTCCAATCAAAACCAACACCTGCAGCTTTTTCTTGAATTCGTTGTGCTTTAATTAAAGAAGGTAGTGAATGTGGAACTCCACTTAATAAATTATTTTTACCCTCTTTAAGTTTTAGAACTTCCCAGTTTTTTTTCACATCAGATTCGTCAGCTACTTTAATATTACTGAATATGTGGGGATGACGATAAATTAATTTCTCACATATTTTATCGATTACATCTTTAATGTCAAAGGCATTTTCCTCACTTGCAATTTTAGAGTAGAAAACTATATGTAATAATAAATCGCCAAGTTCTTGTTTAATATCATTCCTGTCTCCATTTAAAATTGATTCTGATAGTTCATATGTTTCCTCAATTGTAAGATGTCGCAAACTTTCGATTGTTTGTTTTTTATCCCATGGACAGTCATTTCTCAATAAATCCATAATGTCTAGAAGTTTTGCAAAAGCATCTAATTTCATTAATTTCGAATTCATAATTGGAATATAGTTTTAAAAACTAAAAATTATTTGAGTTTTTTATTATTGAATTTCATCTCATAGTCAACTTTAATTGATCCTGAAGAGATGTTATTAAGCTTACCTTTAATAAGTCTTTTTTTTAATGATGATATATGATCAGTGAACAAAATTCCCTCTATATGATCATACTCGTGCTGAACAACCCTTGCGGCTAGTCCACTAAGCTCTAGTCTATGAAATTGAAAATTTTCATCAAAATATTCAATTATTATTTTACTTCTTCTTGAAACATCCTCTCTTATTTCAGGTATACTTAAGCAGCCCTCATTAAATTCCCAAAGACTGCCATTCTCTTTAGTAATTTTTGGATTTATGAAGACTTTTTTAAAGTTCTTGATAGAATTTAATTCAAAATCATCCATATTTTTATCATCTAAAAAAGGGGTTGCGTCAATAACGAAAAGACGAATTGATAATCCTATTTGAGGGGCAGCTAAACCAACACCTTTTGCAGCATACATAGTTTCCCACATATTACTAATAAGCTTATTTAAATTTGGGTACTCGGGTGTAATATCGTTTGCTAATTTTTTTAAAACAGGTGAGCCATAGGCTAGTATCGGTAAAATCATAAATTATTTTTTTTAAACTCCAGATATGATTGCAATATTAAAGTCGCACTAATTTTATCTATAATTCCCTTGTCACACCTCATCTTTTTTTTTATTCCTAATTCATTAATTAAATTTTTTGCAATTTTAGAGGTGTATCTTTCATCATATCGATCAATTTTTATTTCAGGAAAATTAATTTTTATTTTTTTAATAAAATCCTTGATTTTTGTCTCGACGTCTGAGGGTTTTCCATCCTTTTGAATTGGTTTTCCAATAATTAACATTTCAACTTCAACGGTTTCGAAATAGGCTCTTAGAAATTTAATCACATCTTTGGTAAAGATAGTTTTCAAACCAGTAGCTATTATTTTATTGGGATCAGTATATGCTATACCAGTTCTTTTTTCTCCATAATCAATACCTATTAAACAGCCCATAATTTTTTAGCAAATATACTTTTTTCATATTGATCATATTGATTCTAATAGTTTCTAATTCTTTAACTTTGAAAAAAATTTTATATGCAAGAAATTATTGAAGCTGCATGGGAAAACAGATCCTTACTGATGGAAACGAAAACTCAAGAAACTATCAAAGAAGTGATTGAACTGCTTGACAAAGGTGAATTAAGAGTAGCTGAACCTTTAAATCAAGAATGGAAGGTCAATGAATGGATAAAAAAAGCTGTTATTTTATATTTTCCAATTCAAAAAATGAAAACTATCGAAATTGGACCACTCGAGTTTCATGATAAAATACCTTTGAAAAATAATTATGAATCCAAGCAAATTCGAGTTGTACCACATGCTATAGCTCGCAAAGGAGCCTACATATCATCAGGTGTAATTCTTATGCCTAGTTATGTAAACATTGGTGCATATGTTGACCAGGGATCAATGGTTGATACATGGGCTACAGTAGGCAGCTGTGCACAGATTGGTAAAAATGTTCATTTAAGTGGTGGTGTTGGAATTGGAGGTGTTTTAGAACCAATTCAAGCATCACCAGTAATAATAGAAGATAATGTATTTATTGGTTCTCGTTGTATTGTTGTAGAGGGTGTACGTGTCCATAAAGAAGCTGTTTTGGGAGCTAACGTTGTTTTAACAGCCTCAACAAAAATTATTGATGTAACTGGTGAAAGTCCAGTAGAATTCAAAGGTAATATTCCAGTTAGATCGGTTGTTATTCCAGGGACTTATAACAAAAATTTTAAATCTGGTTCCTATCAAGTGCCATGTGCTCTAATAATCGGTAAAAGAAAAGAAAGTACCGATAAAAAAACCTCATTGAATGAAGCACTTAGAGAGCATAACGTTTCAGCTTAAAATGAGTTCTATCTAATTTAATAACAATACTAAATTGTGGAATTTGAAAATCTATCATTTGGATCCAAACACGATAAACTATTTAGGATTATAAGTAGGACCTCTACTCTATTAAAAATAAAATCTTATGTAGTTGGTGGTTTTGTTAGAGATAATCTAGTTAAATTAAAACCAAAGAAAGATATTGATATAGTAGCAATAGGTTCAGGTATTGAATTAGCATTAGAAGTTCAGAAAAAATTAAAAGGCTCAAAACCTGTAAAAACATTTAAAACATATGGAACTGCAATGATTAAGTGGAAAGATACAGAGATTGAATTTGTTGGTGCTAGAAAAGAATCTTATTCACCTGAAAGTAGAAACCCAAAGGTATTTTCAGGTACACTTGAAGATGATCAAAATAGAAGAGATTTTACAATAAATGCTATTGCCATAAGTCTTAATAAAAAAGATTATGGAAATCTAATTGACCCGTTTAATGGTTTAAATGATTTGAATAAAGGAATTATACGTACACCATTAAATCCAAATACTACATACTCAGATGATCCGCTGAGAATGCTAAGAGCAATTCGATTTGCTACTAAACTTAATTTTCAAATCGAAAAGTATTCATTAGAAGCAATAACTCGGAATTCTGAGAGAATAGATATTATTTCAAAAGAAAGAGTTGTTGGAGAATTAACTAAAATTTTAAGTTGTGAAAAGCCATCTAAGGGATTTTACCTATTAGAAAAGACGAAACTTTTAGATCGCATACTCCCAGAATTAATTTCATTAAAAGGAATTGAAGAAATTGATGGAAAAAGACATAAAGATAATTTTTACCATACATTAGAAGTAGTTGATAATTTGTGTTTAAAGAGTAAAAATATATGGCTGCGTTGGGCAGCTTTATTTCATGATATAGGTAAAGCTTCTACAAGAAAATTTGATCCGAAAACAGGATGGACATTTCATAACCATGAGTATGTAGGCGCTAAGATGGTTTATAAAATTTTTAAGCGCTTAAAAATGCCCTTAAATGAAAAGATAAAATATGTCCAAAAAATAATACTTATGAGCTCAAGACCAATAATAATATCAGAAGATTATATTACTGATTCTGCAGTAAGAAGATTAATTTTTGATGCAGGAGCTGACATTGATGACCTAATTACCTTGTGTGAAGCAGATATTACAACTAAAAATCAAATACGTTTTAAAAAATACCATAATAATTTTAAAATTGTTAGAGACAAGATCGTTTCAGTTGAAGAAAAAGATAAGCTTAGAAATTTCCAGCCTCCTATTAATGGAAAGGAAATAATGAATTACTTTGGACTAGGACCATCAAAGAAAATTGGATTAATAAAAGATGCCATTAAAGAAGCAATATTAGATGGAGTAATTTCAAATGAATTTGAAGCTGCTTTCGAAAAAATGAAAAGTGAAGGAAAAAAGCTTGGATTAAAACCACATGAAAAAAGCATATAATTTTCTTTTAATTTTAAGTGTAGTTCTTGTTTATTTGGTTATAGCTGCTGGAGCTACAGTAAGAATGACAGGAAGTGGTATGGGCTGCCCTGATTGGCCTAAATGCTTTGGTTACATTATTCCACCAACCGATCGTTCACAACTAGACTGGAAAAAAAAACATAATTACAAAAAAGGAGAAATTATTATTGTCGATGAATCGCTTTATGTTGCTATAAACGATTTCACATCAACCAAAATATATAATTCAAAAAACTGGATGGCTTATACTAAGCATGAATATTCAATTTTTAATTCGACACACACGTGGGTTGAATTTTTAAATCGCCTCCTAGGTGCAATTGCTGGTCTTGTTACTCTTTTACTTTTTATTACATCAATTTTTAGGTTTAAAATGGATTATTTTAAAACCTTATTTTCATTTTTCGTAATTCTTGGAATGGGCTTCCAGGCATGGTTGGGAAAATTGGTTGTCGACTCGAATTTAATTTCATATAAAATTTCTACTCATATGGGTATGGCTTTATTAATTATTTTATTGTTAGTTTTTCTTTTAGAGAGAGAAAATCATTCAAAAATAGATTTTCCGAGAAAAAAATCATTTAAAATTTTAATATTGATAAGTTTGATAATGACAGTTTTTCAGATTGGGCTTGGTGTGCAAGTAAGAGAGTTTGTTGATGTTCAAACAGATTATTGGGGCATCGAAAATAAATCGAATTGGTTAGCAAAGGCACCTATACTTTTTTATATTCATAGAAGTTTTTCTCTTATTGTACTTGCTGTGAATAGTTATATAGGATTTAAATTATTAAAAAACGGAACAATTCCTTTTATATTTAAATGTATTATACTTTTCATAGGATTGGAAATTCTGACTGGTATCATGATGTATTATTTTGAATTTCCGTTTTCTACACAACCTATTCATTTATTGATAGCTTCATTGTTATTTGGAGCTCAAAGTTTTTTTATGATTCGTATATTTAGGCGATATGATTTTCAGAATTAGAGTAATATTGGATGTTGAAGAAGATGTGCTAAGAGATATTGAAATTGAAGCTAAAAGCACGCTTAAAGATTTACATGAAGTAATTACAAAATCGTTTGGTTTTCTAGGAAATGAATTAGCATCATTTTATGAATCAGATAAAGACTGGAAACAAGGAAAAGAGCTTCCTTTATTGTCAATTGATGATAATGCCACAATGGAGAATGAGAAGTTAGATCAAATTTTCACAGATACGCAAAAAAGGCTTATATACGTTTACGACTTTTTAAATATGTGGACTTTTTATGTTGAGCTAAAAGAATCAGGTAAAATTATTCCAAGAATAAATTACCCTAACCTAATTCATAGTCAAGGTGATGTTCCAGAAGATCCTCCTGAAAAAAAATTTCAAACAGATGCAGATCTCTTGTTTGATGACGATCAAGAAAATGAGGAGGATAAAAATTTAGATTACGACGAAGATTCTTTTTATTAAAAAAAATCTTGCATATTTACTTTTTCATAATTTAAACGCACAAAATTTAATGCTGCACTCATAACATCTCCCATAGACTTGCTCTTCAGAAAATCCTGATCTTTAGTAAAATTGTAAATTTCTTTTTTAAGTCTTTGTAGATTAGATTTCAAAGTTGTCTCATCACTTTGCATTATTTTTAGAAGTTTTTTTAAACGATTCCCAGAACTTATTATTCGTCTTGCAACAATTGATCGCTCTTCAATTTTATACTGATTAATTGAATCTCTATTGAGTTTACCACGAACTAATTCCATTATTGGAAAATTCTCCTTGAAAAACTGAGGACGATAAACCGAAAGCTTACCTTCAAAAGATTGTTGGTCAAAATCAATTGGACGGATTTTATATACTACTTGATCAAAATCATGTGTTGGAACAACAACATAATTATAGGCTCTCATATCCCCTAAAAGACGAATCATACTTCGCTCATTAAACTTAACGTATTCTTTTGCGATTTGTGATTTTTCTGATTCATTACATTTTGGTAAAAAATCTCTAATAAAAGTATCTCCTGGAATTCCTGCAATATGCTCTTCAACTAGGGTATTTTTATTAACTAGAAAATTTAGATTGTATGGCGAAAGCATGTGCTCATATTCTAAACCGTAAATTCTTGAAGCATCTGTTTTTTTAATGTAGTAGTAAGTAAAGTTGTCATTTAAAATATTTCTGATTTTAACTCTAAATGGCTTTGAGTTGCCAAAGGTGCAATAATCTATAGAATCTACATTTAGATATTGAATACCAGACTCATTACCATCCGAATGAAGTAGAGTATAAATTTTCTTTAAATTATAATCAATATCACGCCTTTCAGTTTCAGAAAAAAATACACTAACCCAAAGTGTATCATTATCATTTTTATCATATACAATAATAGAACCTGAAAATCTTAATAAATCACTATAGCAGATGGGTGTCTCTACCCATCGATCATAGGACTTCAAAAATTTCTCAAGACCTGAGCATATAGGATAAAATGGTTTTTTTTGTGAAATTAATTTATCTGCCATAATAACATTTATATCAAGTGTAATATTATTGATTTTTAAAATTAGATAAGAAATATTTAATTCTAAATTAAACAACTTTGACCGATAATATCTATAAAAAAGGCTATTCAAAAAAATAATTTAATTTTTCTGAAAAGAATTAATTATCTAAGTTTTTATTTTGATAATTGTATTTAAATTTCCATCATTTTGTAAATTTGAAATCTTTTAAAAAGCTATGGAATTTGAAGTAGTCTCAGATTTTTTGCCAACTGGAGACCAACCGCAGGCTATTAATGAAATTGTTTCCAATTTTCAAAATAATTTTAAATATGTAACTCTTCAGGGTGTTACAGGTTCTGGAAAGACATTCACGATGGCGAATGCAGTCGAAAAATTAAAAAGACCTACACTAGTATTAGCTCATAATAAAACACTCGCTGCCCAACTCTATTCCGAATTCAAGCAATTTTTCCCAAAAAATGCTGTTGAGTATTTTGTTTCGTATTATGATTACTATCAACCTGAAGCATACATACCAACCACAGGTACTTATATAGAGAAGGACCTATCAATTAATGAAGAAATTGAAAAATTGAGACTCAGCACAACATCATCACTCCTATCAGGAAGAAGAGATGTGCTTGTAGTTGCATCTGTATCATGTTTATATGGAATTGGTAATCCTAAAGAATTTGAAAAAAATGTTATTGAAATTAAGCAAAATCAAATGATTTCAAGAACCAAGCTCATGTATCAATTGGTCCAAAGTCTGTATTCAAGAACAACATCAGACTTATCTAGAGGTAATTTTAGAGTACTGGGAGATATAATAGATGTTTTCCCTGGTTATGCTGATATTGCGTTTAAAATTCACTTTTTTGGAGACGAAATTGAATTAATTGAAGCTTTTAATCCTCTCAATAATAAAAAAATTGAGAGGTATGAGAAAGTCAATATTTTTCCTGCAAATATATTTGTAACCTCTCCAGATACTCTTCAAAACGCGATATATCAAATCCAGGAAGATTTAGTAAAACAAGTTGAATACTTTAAGAATTGTGGAAAATTTCTAGAAGCAAAGCGTCTTGAAGAAAGAACTGAATTCGACCTAGAGATGATTAAGGAATTGGGATATTGCTCCGGAATTGAAAATTATTCACGATATTTGGATGGTCGTTCACCAGGAAGTCGACCTTTTTGTCTTCTAGACTACTTCCCAAAGGATTTTTTAATGATTGTAGATGAAAGTCATGTGACTATCTCACAAGTACATGCAATGTACGGAGGTGATCGAAGCAGAAAAGAGAACTTGGTTGAATATGGCTTTCGTTTGCCAGCAGCAATGGACAATAGACCTTTAAAATTTGAAGAATTTGAAGCATTACAAAACCAAGTTTTATATGTAAGTGCAACTCCAGCTGATTACGAGCTTAAAAAAACTGAAGGAGTTTTTGTAGAACAAGTAATACGTCCCACAGGACTATTAGATCCTAAAATTGAAATTCGCCCTAGCAATGATCAAATAGATGATTTGATTGAAGAAATACATAGATGTACTGAAAAAGAAGAAAGAGTGTTAGTAACAACTCTTACAAAAAGAATGGCTGAAGAGTTAACCCAATATTTAACAAAGGTACAAATACGTTGCCGTTACATTCACAGTGATATAGACACACTTGAAAGAGTTGAGATCATGCAAGATTTAAGAAAAGGTCTATTTGATGTTTTAATAGGTGTTAATTTACTTCGGGAAGGACTTGATTTACCTGAGGTTTCATTGGTAGTAATTCTTGATGCAGATAAAGAAGGTTTCCTAAGATCTAATCGTTCATTAACACAAACTGTCGGACGTGCTGCAAGACATATAAACGGTAAAGCAATAATGTATGCCGAAACTGTTACACAAAGCATGAGAAAAACCGTTGATGAAACTAACTACCGTCGAGAAAAACAAATCAACTATAACAGAATTCATAAAATAAAACCTAAAGCTTTAAATAAATCCTTAGATAGTGCATTAGCTAAAAACTCTGTATTACCAAAAAAGAAGGATATCGTAAAGCAAAAATCCACTGATAATAGTAATAATATCTATCTTTCAAAATCTGAAATTGAAAAGAAAATTCGTGAGATTAGAAAGGCAATGGAAAATGCTGCAAAATCATTAGATTTTATTGAAGCTGCAAAATTTCGTGATGAAATTAAAATTTTGCAAGATCAGCTTTAGATTATTTAAACTATCTTGACAAGATGAGATATCTAACAAATATTTTAGTCTGTTCAATTTTTTTAAATTGTTTTTACAACTATACTCAAGAAACTTCCGCTTTTGTAAAAGACAGCCTAACTGAAAAATCAATTCCTTTTGCTAGCATCTATATTAAATCAGGGGGCGGTGCGGTCACAAATGAGGAGGGCTATTTTAGACTAAAAACAAATACTCTCCAGGAAAAAGACTCAATTTATGTTTCCTGTATGGGTTATGAAACACTATCTATCCCCTATTCTAAATTTAATGACACTATATTCTATTTGAAACCAAAGACAATTGAATTAAACACGATAATTTTAAGTAATAAACAACTTGCTGTAGAGGACATAGTTCAAAAAATACAGGAAAATACATCTGAGAAATATGACTTAGGTTTAAATAAAAAAAAGTTGTTTTTTAGGGAAACTGGACAACAAAAATTTAACTCACTAAAAGTAAAAATAAAAAAAACTTCCATACCCATTTTGAATCAAGTCTTTTGGGACAGTGTCCTTTTAAAAGTGCCTAGAGAAAACGACTGGTATTTTGAATTTATTGGAAATCTTTATGGAAACTACACTAAAGAAAAACAAAAGTTAGAATTATTAAAAGCTCTTGATTTACAGGACAAAAGTAAAACCGAACTTTTTAAAAATTTTGAAAAATTATTTGATAATATATTAAAAAAGAATGTTAAGACTAATTCATTTTTTAAAGTCAGATCTGGGATAATTGGTGGAAAAGTAGAAGCTGAAGATATTGGATTAAAAGATACTCTAACTAAAGAACAAAAAATTCAAAAAAGAAAAGATAATTATCTAAAATCAAGAAAAGGGATTTTGACAAATATTATTTCAGAATTATTTGACAAAGAAGAACTTGATCTAGTGATACTTAATAAATCATCAAAATATAAATTTATTCAAACTGATTTTACCTACTTTGGAAATACACCTGTCTATATAATTGATTTTCGACCAAATGGAAATGCTGATTTTAAGGGTAGATTATATGTAGATGCTGATTTATTGGCGCTAATTAGGCTAGAATATACAAATGTTCAACCCATAAGGGACTTTAGCATGTTTGGTGTTTATTTTAAAGAGGATATGAGAAAAGTAGTTGTTCAATTTAAAAAAATGGACACAGGAAAATATTGCTTAGAGTATTTTGATTATACTACTGGCTTCGAAGGAGGTTTTGATAGGCCGCTAGTTGTTACAGAAAAAAATAAGATAGTTAGAGGGCGGAATAAACAAAATCAGCTTAAAATGGATTTAAATATTTCTAATAGAAATAAACAACGATATCAACTAATAGTTTTTGATGCAAAAAAAATTGATGACAATACATTCAAAAATTTTGAAGAAACTGGCAAAATTTTACCAGAAAATAAAACATCTTATGATCCTGATTTTTGGAAAGGATATTCAATTATTGAGCCTAATGAAGCAATAAAAAATCTAACAATCGAAAATCAAAACTGAATCACATCCATTTATTTTGAATTATGAATGACATCCTTGAAAATTTGCTATTTTAGATAAAATACATTTTAATGAAAAACTTCTTAATTATTTTTTTTGCTTCTGCGCTTTTAATTCAATGTAAGCCTAAAGAAAAGGAAACCTCTAAAATTCAATTTTACATCAATAATTTTGATTTTAACTATAACCAAATGGAGGTAACTTTCGAATTAATTAACAATTCAAATGAAATATGGGAGGAAGGAAAATGGGAATTACATTGGAATCAATTTAGTGGCGATTTAGATAAAAAAAGTCTACCTGAAGGAATTAAAATTATTCCAACTAAAAATGTTCAATACTACAGGCTTAGTTTTGGACCCTCATACTCTATTGGTCCTGGAGATAAATTTAGTTTTTCTGCAATTCAAAATGGAATAATGAAAAGGCTAGTTATGGGACCATTAGGGTTTTTTATCCATGACAAAAAAAATAATAAGTTGCATGATTTAGAAAGCAAAATTATTTGGCAAAATGCTAAGGGATTGGAAAATTTAAGAATACCCTCTGCAGCAGATCGCTACTCAAAGTATGAAGGAATTGAAACTTTGCCTAAAGATGAATTACATTGGGTTATTCCTACTCCTAGTAAAATAGTATTACAAGATGAAAATTTTGATTTTCCTAAATCATTGAATATAGATTTTGGGAATTTTAAAAATGATCATGAATTTCTAAAAACTTATCTACAAAAGGGTTTAAGCATAGATCTTACATATGCAGATAAACCATCCCAAATTTTAGTGAATAAAGATTCTAACCTTGAAGAAGAAGCGTATCGTTTAAAAATTGATAAAGATAAAATTAGAATAAGTGTCTCAAACCATAAAGGACTTTTATATAGTTTTTCCTCATTGCGTCAAATTCTATATAATGCCCAAATTGAGAAAAAAGATGTCCCATTACTCCACATTGAAGATGCTCCAAGATTTAAGCACCGTGGATTTATGTTAGACCTATCAAGAAACTTTTATCCAAAGAATAAAATTCTTCAGATTTTAGAACTTATGACTCATTATAAACTTAATATCCTTGATCTAAGGCTTACAGATGACGAGGGATGGCGAATAGAAATACCAGGATTAGAAGAGCTAACTGATATTGGAGGTAAACGTGGTTTTACGATAAATGAGAAAGATAGATTGTTTCCTATGTATGGTTCAGGATCAGGAGAAAATAATAGCCCGGGTAATGGTTATCTCAGTAGAGATGATTTTATAGAAATAATCAAAGAAGCGAATAAAAGAAATATTGAAGTGATTCCTCAAATAAGTTTTCCATCCCACGCTAGAGCTGCAATTATAGCTATGGAGGCACGATATTACAAATTTTTGGAAATAGGAGATCTGGTATCTGCTAATCAATATAGACTTCATGATCCTAATGATAAAAGTGAATACACTTCAGCACAGCTATTTAAGGATAATGTTATTTGCATATGTCGGCCTAGTGCTTTTAAGTTTTTTGAAAAAGTATTTTTTGAAATTAAAGCTATGTATGATTCCGCGTCTGTGCCTATGAGAATTTTTAACATTGGAGCTGATGAGGTACCTCACGGTTCATGGAGAAAATCACCCTTATGTAACACACTTATTTCCCAATCACCCGACCTAAGCTCTTTTCAATCTTTATATGATGCAAGTGTAAAAAAATTAAGTAGAATTATTTCAGATTCTGGAGCAAAAATGTCAGGTTGGGAAGATGTACTTTTAGTTTTAAGTGAAAAAAGTCAATCTGAAATTAGAATTAATAAAAATTTAATTGATTTAAATTTTATACCACTCGTATGGAACAATACTTGGGGTGACGGAAGAGAGGATATGATATACAAATTAGCTAACCAAGGTTTTAAGTCGATAATGAGTAATTCGTCTGCATTCTATTTTGACATGACAGATGATAGAGATCTTGAAAACGGGGGATTAAATTGGTCGGGTTATGTGGATTATAAAGATACGTGGAGCACTGAACCATTGAATGTATTTGCCAATAAAGTAAAATTAAATGAACTTAAAATAGATGTAAATAAACTTTTCAAATACAAAAAACTTAACAAAAATAGTGTCTCCAATTTTCTTGGAATCCAGTCTCAACTATGGACAGAAACAGCAACAGATCCTTACCAATTTGATCGAATGCTAATGCCTAATTTAATTGTTTTCTCTGAAAGGGCATGGAGTTCAAAAGAAAGTTGGCTAGACGAAATTACAGCTGAAAAACAAAAACCTTTATTAATTAAGTCATGGAACCGATTCGTAAATACGATAGGACAAAGACATCTGCAATTTATGTCTAATAATTATGAAGAAATTCAATTTGATTTACCAAAACCTGGAGCAATATTAGATAATTTAACACTTAAAGCTCGTCAACAATTCCCCGGTCTTGAAATAAGATATACTCTAAACGGGAAAAAGCCAGAAAAAACTGACCAGTTATACACCTTCCCCGTGAAAATTAAACCTAATGACCAGGTTATTTTACGTGTTTTTGACTCTAACGGCCGGGGAGGAAATTCAATTAAAATTCAGAAATAATGAAAGAAATAAAAGACCACAGATTACTATCCCTTGACATATTAAGAGGTCTGACTATAATTTTAATGATTATTGTAAATACTCCAGGCTCTTGGAGTTATGTTTATCCACCTTTACTTCACGCTGAATGGAATGGAATTACTCCTACTGATTATATATTTCCAACATTTCTATTTATAGTTGGGGTATCAATAGTTTTATCTTTTACCAAACAAATTGAAATAGGAAAAAGTAAAGCTGATATGACAAAAAAAACTGTAATTCGTGCCTTAAAGATATACGGAGTTGGAATTTTTTTGTGGATTTGGCCTGATTTTAACTTTGATGAAATTCGTTGGGTGGGTGTACTTCATCGTATATCTTTTGTTTTTTTAGCTTGTGCACTTTTATTTTTGTACACCTCTAGAAAATTTCAGATCTATTTTGGAATATTTTTATTGTTATTTTATTGGGTAATTATGGTTTATGTTCCGGTTCCTGGTATTGGATTTCCAGATTTGAATGTTCCTGAAAGAAATTGGGCTCATTATATTGATTCACTATTATTGCCTGGTGTTCTTTGGGAGGATACATGGGACCCCGAAGGAATATTAAGTACTTTACCATCAATTGCTACTGGAATAATAGGAATGTTTTCAGGATATATTCTATTAAATAAAAAATCTCTTGGTCAGCGCATAAATAAATTATTTTTTACTGGCTTTTTGTTACTCTTCCTTGGAGATTTAGTTCAATGGTTTTTCCCGCTTAATAAAAACTTATGGAGTACATCTTTTACTCTATTAATGGGTGGTATAAGTACTCTTGGCTTGGCTGCTTCGATTTACTTTTTTGACCTTAATAAAAGTAAATACAAATTTAGATTTGCACATGTTTTTGGTGTAAACTCAATTTTTGCTTATTCGCTTTCAAGTATGTTAACTATAATTTTTTATAATTCAAAATGGATTGGGGTTGCACTTAATTCTGAATTCATGAGAATTTTTGAAAATATTGGCTTTCCGATGAAACTGGGATCTTTAATCTATGCAATATTTTATGTGATTATACTATGGATACCAACTTACTATCTTTATAGAAAAAGAATATTCATTAAATTATAAAAAAATCAGTCCCCATTATGGAGACTGATTTAAACAAAAATAAATAACTGATTTCTATTTTATTTTAATTATTTTTTTTGGCTGAGCCATAGACTCTTTTTGTTTCGGTAAGCTAATTTTTAATACTCCTTCAAAGTATTTTGCGTCTATTTTTGTTTCGTCAATACTTTCTGGAAGAGTAAAGGTTCTTTTAAAATTATTATAACTGAATTCACGTTTTGTAAATTTGAAGTTATCAGAATTATTCTTCTCTTCAACATTTGAAGAAATTGTTAAAAGACCGTCTTCAATTTCAATTTGAAAATCATTTTTATTTTTCCCTGGAACAGCAAGTTCTATTTGGAATAAAGAATCCAATTCTTTAATATTTACCGCAGGGAGTGTCTCAAATATAGATTTGTCTAAATTAAATTCTCGACTGATAAAATCATCAAATAAGAATGGTATAAATGTATTTTGTTTTTGTATTAAATTCATAATTATTTTTTTTATTAAACAATATTTCGATTTTACAAAAGCAAAAGTGAGACCAAATCATATTATTGACAATGTGTCATCTTTTTTAAAAATTTAACTGACTTTTTGTCTTTAAAGGAGTGTTTCTTGAACTTTATCTGCTGCTTCTTGAAAGGCAGTGGCAGACAAAACATTTAATCCAGAGGAATCGATAAGCTCTTTTGCTATGTCAGAATTTGTTCCCTGAAGTCGCACAATAATTGGAACTTTAATGGAATCTCCTAAATTTTTATACGCATCAACAATCCCTTGGGCTACTCGGTCACATCTTACTATACCGCCAAAAATATTTACCAGGATTGCTTTTACCTTGGGATCTTTTAAAATCAATCGAAAAGCCGTTTCAACTCTATTGGCATCTGCTGTTCCACCTACATCAAGAAAGTTTGCTGGTTCACCTCCTGCTTGCTTAATTAAGTCCATTGTTGCCATTGCAAGTCCTGCGCCATTTACCATACAACCTACATTCCCGTCAAGATCAACATAATTTAAACCTACTTCTCTTGCCTCAACTTCTACTGGATTTTCCTCACTTAAATCTCGCATAGCCTCAAATTCTTTGTGTCGAAAAAGACCATTATCATCTAGAGTCACCTTAGCATCAACAGCAACAATTTTATCATCAGATGTTTTTAGCACCGGGTTAATTTCAAATAGAGATGCATCTGAGCCCACATATGCTTTGTATAATGAAAGCACAAACTTTACCATATCTTTAAAAGCTGCACCTGAAAGCCCTAAATTAAAAGCTATCTTCCTAGCCTGAAAACCTTGAAGCCCTAATGCAGGATCAACCTCTTCTGTAAAAATTAGATGTGGTGTCTTTTCAGCAACAGCCTCTATATCCATTCCTCCCTCAGTAGAATACATTATCATATTTTTACCTGATCCTCTATTTAATAATACCGAAATGTAGTATTCGCTTGGCTTAGAATTGCCTTTATAATAAACATCCTCTGCTATCAAAACTTGATTTACTTTTTTCCCTTCTTTTGGAGTTTGGGGCGTAATTAATTGCATTCCTAATATTTCTCCTGCAATCTTTTCTAATTCATCAGAAGTCTTAGCTAATTTAACTCCTCCTCCTTTTCCTCTTCCTCCTGCGTGGATTTGTGCTTTAACAACATACCAACTAGAACCAGTTGAATTTGTAAGTTCTTTTCCTGCAGATATTACCTCCGAAATTGTTTTAGCAACAATTCCTCTTTGAACAGTAACTCCAAAACTTGATAGCAAATCCTTGCCTTGATATTCGTGTAAATTCATAATTAATTCTAAAATCTTGATTAAAATATATAAACAAAGGATTAAATATTAAAAGAATAGTTTAAATATTTTGTTATAAACATAACATTACATATTTTTTTGAATCAGATAACAGGTTTGATAGACTGATTTAATATAAGTCATTATTTTTGTTTTTTAATTTAATGAAATGGATAAATCTATACTAAAATCAATTGCAGACACCTTTAATGATTCCGTATATGTTTATAATGGTGATCAAATTCAAAACCAATATAGTCGGCTTAAAAATGCGTTCCGTGGTATTGATAAACTTCAAATAAATTATGCCTGTAAGGCTTTATCAAACATCTCTATCCTAGGACTTATGAACTCAATGGGAACTGGTTTAGATACAGTTTCTATCCAAGAAGTTCAACTAGGTATTAAGGCTGGCTTTGATCCTAAAAAAATTATTTATACTCCTAACGGAGTTTCAATGGAAGAAATTGAAGAAGTAGCTTCCTTGGGTGTTCAAATCAATATCGATAATCTTTCAGTTTTGGAACAGTTTGGATCTAAACATCCTAAGATCCCAGTTTGTATTCGAATAAATCCGCATGTAATGGCTGGGGGTAACAGTAATATTTCAGTTGGACATATTGACTCTAAATTCGGTATTTCAATTCACCAAATTCCGCATATCATCCGCATTGTTGAAAATACAAAAATGCGGATTAATGGTGTTCATATGCATACTGGTAGTGATATTTTAGATATCGAAGTTTTTTTACATGCTGCTGAAATTTTATTTGATACTGCTTTGAAATTTAAAAACCTCGATTTTATAGATTTTGGCAGTGGTTTTAAAGTTCCATATACAGATAATGATATTGAGACAAATATTGAGGAATTAGGAGAAAAGCTCACTAAAAGATTCAATGAATTTTGTGACAAATACGGAAAAAAGCTCAATCTCGCTTTTGAGCCAGGAAAATTTTTAGTAAGTCAGGCAGGTTATTTTTTAACAAGAGTCAATTCAATAAAACAAACTACTTCAACGGTTTTTGCACAGGTAAATTCAGGGTTTAACCATCTAATTAGACCAATGTTTTATGGATCACACCATGATATAACCAATATTTCTAATCCAAAAGGTAAAGAACGTTTTTACACTATTGTTGGTTACATATGCGAAACTGATACATTTGGGAGTAACCGAAAAATAGCTGAAATAAATGAAGGAGATATTTTAATGTTTAAAAATGCTGGTGCATATTGCTTTACAATGTCAAGTAATTACAACTCTAGATTTCGTCCAGCGGAGGTTTTGTGGCATAATAATAGGGCTCATACAATTCGTAAACAAGAAACTTTAGATGACCTAATCTCTAATCAAATATTAATTGATTTTAGTGAGAAAGTTGAGATTAATTGATTTCACTCAAATTTTTTAATGTCTTATTATAAGTTTCAATAAATTCTATTATTATTGACTTTGCAGGAATTACTTGTTCAATTTGGGCAGATACTTGTCCTATTTCTAGTTCACCTTCAATAAGATCACCTTCAAACATTCCTTTTTTTGCTCTTCCCCGCCCCAGTACCTCTTTTAATTCATTGATGCTAGCACCATTTTCATAAAGAGTCTGAATTTTTTTAAAAAAAGGATTTTTCATCATTCTTACTGGGGTTAATTCCTTTAGAGTTAGAAGGGTTGCTCCTTGCTCAGCTTTTAAAATCTCTTTTTTAAAATTGTCATGAGAAGAAGCCTCTGGAGAGGCTACAAATCTAGAACCAACCTGAACTGCATCAGCACCTAAAGCCATTGCAGCCAACATTGCGGGTCCGCTTCCAATACCACCCGCTGCAATTAATGGAATTTTTATAGATTTTTTAATTAAAGGTATCAATGTCATGGTAGTTGTTTCTTCACGACCATTATGACCTCCTGCTTCAAATCCCTCAGCAACTATTGCGTCAACCCCACAATCTTGTGCTTTTAAAGCAAATTTCACTGAGCTAACAACATGTACAACTTGGCAACCGTTTTTTTTCAAATGCTCAGTCCAGATTTTTGGATTTCCAGCTGCAGTAAAAACTATTGGTACATTTTCCATCAAAATTACTTCCATAAGTTGATCAATATCTTTATAAAGTAAAGGGACGTTAACACCAAAAGGTTTACTAGTGGCTTTTCTACATTTTTGAATATGTTCTCTTAGGACTCCAGGATACATTGAACCCGCACCCAATAGACCAAGGCCTCCTGAATTACTTACTGCTGCGGCAAGACGCCAACCACTTGCCCAAACCATTCCTGCTTGTATTATTGGATATTTAATTCCTAATAAATCACAAACTGGATTTTTCATTAGATAAACTTATCAACTTTTTTATATGCATTTATAACTTTTAGCTCTCCCTCTTTTCCTTTGAAACTGTTACCATGCTCCATACCTAAAATTCCTTGGTAACCTCTACGATGGATGTATTTAAAAACGTTGTTGTAGTTAATCTCACCTGTTGTCGGTTCATTTCTTCCGGGATTATCACCTATTTGAAAATACCCTATTTCGTCCCAACACTTTTCGATATTTGGAATCAGGTTGCCTTCTTGGATTTGCTGATGATAAATGTCAAAAAGTATTTTACATGAGGGAGAATTTACGGATTTACATATTTCATAGGCTTGTGGACTTTCGGATAAGAACAAGCCTGGATGATCTCTAAAATTTAAAGGCTCAAGGACCATAACTAAACCATGAGGCTCCAATAAATCCGAAGCTTTTTTTAAAACTTCAATAACATTTGTTGTTTGATAGGCAATATTCTTTGTTAAATCAACATGTCCAGGAACAACTGTCATCCATTTTGCATTCACACGCTTAGCAACTTTAATCGCCTTTTTAATATAGTTTAGAAATTCAGATTGTAAAGCTTTATCTCCACTAGCAAGATTTGGTTTTTTCCAATAAATCTCATGAGCAACAAAAACACCCATCCTAATGCCACGCTTTTGCATAGTCTTAGCCATTAACTCTTGAAGACTAATTTCTCGCTTCCTCATATCATTATCTTCAAAAGATTTAAAACCTAAATCCGCGATAAAGTTTAATTGATCAATAGGATCTTCTCCTGCAAGATTCCGAAACATATCCAAGTGAGGTGCATAGTCAAGGTTGTATTTGTACGCATTATTTTTTAAAAATGAATTTGAAAATCTACTATACTCTGAGAGTCCTAGAATCCCAAATCCCGATAGCTTTGAAAATTTCCTTCTATCCAAGGTTAAACCATTTTAGTTTTACCAGGAACGGGTATAGGATAGTACCCATCCTTATTCGGTAGTGAAGGCGGTGTCGTTTTCCAAGTAACAGTTTCAGGCATAAGTTGCAGTTTAGAATTTAATGCCTCCTCTAAAGTAATTTTCTTTCCCGTGTAAGTCGCCATTCTTCCTAAAATTGCTGTTAATGTACTCATGGCTCCATTTTCAGCGTCAGAAATCACTCCCCCATTTCGTATTGAAGCAAATAATCGGTCATGCTCTACTTGATATGGATCAGCGTCTTCTATGGGTTTACGTGGGTATTTGTATTTAGTATTTCCCTCAAGATCGGTTATTATTCCTTTTCCAATCTCTACACTACCTCTTGTTCCTTGAAAGACCTCATCAACTCTACTCATAGTTCCAGGTATGTGTCTGCATTGACTTGATATAACAGCCCCACTTGCATATGTAAATTCAACAAAATGGTGATCAAAAATTTCACCATGTTCCTTTCCATTCCTAACCTGTCTTCCACCCATACCCTGTGCATAAATTGGATAGTCTCCAATAAACCAATTAGCAACATCAATATTATGAATATGTTGCTCAAGGATATGATCTCCGCAAAGCCAATTGAAATAGTACCAATTTCGCATCTGGTATTCTAATTCTGTTTGATTATCTTTTCTTCTATTTGTCCAAACTCCAGCATCATTCCAATAAACCTGACCACCACGAAT
>CACERG010000022.1 GCA_902561795.1 uncultured Bacteroidota bacterium
CAAAAAATTTACATGAAAATAGAATTGAGCTTACTCAAAGCCTTCAAAGATTAAATGATACTATTTTAAAAAAAGCAAAAGATGATCGTGACGAATTGAGAAAAACACTGAAAGAATTTGAATCTAGTTTTGTAAAAAATGTTGAGACATTTAATACAATCCAGAAAGAGAAGTTCGATCAGATGAAATTTAAACAAGACGAAATGATAAAAACAACTGAAATTCGTTTAGAAAGAATGCGAGAAACAGTTGATGAAAAGCTTCATAAAACACTTGAAGAGAGGCTTGGGAAATCATTTGAAATGGTCACTAAACAATTATTAGTTGTTCAAAAAGGATTGGGAGAAATGCAAAATATTGCTTCTGGGGTTGGAGATCTAAAAAAAGTACTGAGTAATGTTAAAACTCGTGGGGTTTTGGGAGAAATTCAATTAGGTAATATTTTGGAAGAAATTATGACTCCGGATCAGTATGATAAAAATGTAAAAACAAAAAAAGGATCTGATTTCCAAGTTGAATTTGCTATAAAATTACCCGGTAGGAACAAAACTGATAATCCAGTCTATTTACCTATTGATGCCAAGTTTCCACAGGAAGATTATATAAGACTACAAAATGCTTATGAAGCAGGAGACCCTGTTGCAGTAGAATTATCTTTGAAAGCTATTCTTCAGTCAGTAAAAAAATTTGCTAAAGATATTTCGACGAAATATATCGATCCTCCGAATACAACAGATTTTGGAATAATGTTTCTACCAATTGAAGGTTTGTTTGCAGAGGTGGTAAGACAACCAGACATGATTGCTTTGCTTCAGAGAGAGTACAAAATTGTTGTTACTGGACCCACAACCCTTGCTGCTATGCTAAATAGTCTTCAAATGGGTTTCAAAACTTTAGCAATTCAAAAAAGAAGTAGTGAAGTTTGGAATGTACTTGCAGCCGTAAAAAAAGAATTTAATTCTTTTGGAGGAGTATTGGAGAAAGCACAAAAGAAAATCAACGAGGCTAACCAGGAAATTGAAACTTTAGTTGGTACAAGAACAAGAATTATGCAATCCAAACTCAAAAATGTAGAGCAGCTCAAAGAAAATAATTCAAAAAAAGAGTCAACAAATAACTTCATTGATTTAAAGGATAAATAGTTGTCTAGTTATATACAAGTAAATTAAAAGCTTTCCTAAACATGAAACCTCAAAAGTATTTGGGGTAAAAAGTGGTACCTCCAGGAATCGAACCAGGGACACAAGGATTTTCAGTCCTTTGCTCTACCAACTGAGCTAAGGTACCATTTACAGAATTCAAACAAATATAAAGGGCTTTTAAATTCTCACAAAAACATTTCACTAATTTTCTTTGTAATTTTATACAAAGAATTTACTAATAATGCATTTGGTTATAGACCTAGGTAATAGTAAGATCAAATTTTTTGTATTTAAAGAAAATAGAATTTTATATAGAGCATTTCACCCTATACTCGAATGGAAAAATACTCTAAAACAATTACAAAAAAGATATCCTGCTATTTCGAATTGTATAATATCTGATGTTAATGGCTCAATTATAAATGACCTGAAAAAAAGCCTAGGATCAATTTCAGTTCTTTTTTGTTCTTCCAAACTAAAACTTCCGTTCAGAACACTATATAAACCAAAAAAACAATTGGGTGCAGATCGAATAGCTTTATTATCGGCTTGTATTTTGGATTACCCTAACAAAAATGTTTTTGTAATAGATTTAGGCACATGTATTACTTATGATTTTATTGATAAGAAGAGTCTTCATCATGGAGGTGCAATTAGTCCTGGATATAGAATGCGTTACGAATCTTTAAATTTCTTCACTGGAAATTTACCCTTATTAAATCCAAAAATTAGCAACAAATTTTTGGGGGATTCAACTAAAAGCTCTATTCACACCGGAATTACTAATGGTATTATTGCTGAGATTAATGAGCATATTTGTTATCATAAAAAAAAATTTGAGGACCTTATTGTGATTTTTTCAGGAGGTGACGCTCTTAAGTTGTCAAAACCATTTAAAAATGAGATATTTGCAGACACAAATTTTCTAGCTAAAGGATTGAACTTCATTTTAGTAAGCAATTTAAGTTGATGATTCGAAAAACATTAATATCATTTATTTTGATTTCAGCTAATATAGTTGGACAAAATAATTCAGCATCACCCTATTCTTCAGCCGGGTTGGGAGAAGATAGTTTTAATGGGACACAGGCCACAAGGCACATGGGAGGACTAGACGTTTTAACTGACTCAATTCATGCAAACCTTCTAAATCCTGCTAGCTATGCATTTTTAAAGTTCACCACTTACTCAGTTGGAGTAAATTATACTAATAATAATCTGGCATCGCTTTCAGAGTCAAAAAATATCGAATTAGCAGCTTTAGATTATTTATCAGTCAGTATCCCAACCAAAAATTTTAGTTTTGGTTTTGGGATAGTTCCTTTTTCATCTGTGGGATATCGTATTCAATCAATTACTGAAAATGAAAATCTAAATGTTTTTAATAGGTATGAAGGCTCAGGAGGACTTAATAGAGCATACTTTTCTTTAGGAATTCCTATTACAAAGTATTTTGCTTTGGGATCGACAATAAATTATAATTTTGGAAATTTATTTTATAGAACAGGCCAATACATTGATGAAGTTGATAATGGGACTTTTATGACCCACGATTCAAGCATTTCAGGATTTAGTTATCAGTTTTCTGCTCAAGCTATAATTCCTGTAGGTAAAAAATATAGTACACAGTTAATGTTTTCTTATCAACCATTGGGATCTTTAGATTCTCAAAATAGCAAAATTTATTACACTCAGTCTCTTTCCAGACAGACCATTATTGAATTTACTGAAGTTAATTTATCTTCTTCTGGACTTGAAAGAACTAATTTAGATGTTTCCCCAACCACTAGTTCAGGGTTTGGCTTTGGTAAAAATAAAAAATGGTTTTTAGGGATTCAGTATGACTTCACAAAATCTTCAAATTTCAAAAATCTATTTTTTGAAAGGAGAAATATATCTTACAAAGACGGACAAAAATGGATATTTGGGGGTTATTTTATTCCAAACTATTCTTCGTTTACTAGTTTTTGGAAAAGGGTAGTATATCGCTTTGGTTTTAGAACTGAACAACTTAGTACAATCGTTAATAATTTACCAATGAATGAGACTGGAATTTCTTTTGGACTAGGTTTACCATTAGCAGGCTTGTCCAATGCGAATATTGGTTTTGAATTAAGTCAAAGGGGAACAAAGGAATCAGGAATGGTTAAAGAATCGATTGCTTCACTAAGAATAGGCCTATCCTTAAATGACATATGGTTTATAAAAAGAAGGTATAATTAAAATTATCAATAAATTTAATTTTTTTGTATTTATAATGATAAATTCTTGCGAAGTCACTAAATTTTATTAAGATTTAAATAGAATGTATATAATTTTTACAAGAGATTTTATATTTGTTAAAAATTTATTATGATGAATAAACTATTACTTATCACTACTTTAATTGTTGGGGCATCACTGTTTCAATTATCATACTCTCAAGATAATTCAGCTTGTATGCAAGACCTGTCAATCTTTGCAGAATATGTTAAAGTAAAAAATTATGATGCAGCAATTGAGCCCTGGATCAAAGTAAGAGAAAACTGTCCAGACCTTAATGCTGCAATTTATACTTATGGCGAACGCATAATAAAAAATAATATAAAGAATGGAAATGCTGATCTGGTTGAATCTTCCAAAAAAGAATTAATAAAGCTCTATGACGAATGGATTCAATATTTTCCGAGAAACAAAAATAAAAGTGTTATTGGTGATGTAATAGGGAAAAAAGCACAAGCACTACTTGACTACAAAATGGCTGATTTAAAAAAAATCTATTCTACGTTTGATGAAGCTTTTACGAAAGACGCAACAAGTTTTACAAATCCAAAGTTTTTATATAATTATTTTAAAACACTTTACGATTTATATAAATCAGGCGATAATCAAGTTAGCATGGAAATGCTGATAAATAAATATGAAGAAGTTTCAGAAAAATTTGATTTAGAAACAGTTGCATTGGCAAAAAAACTTGATGTTATATTGAAAAAGGAAGATGATGGTAAACCTCTAACAAGTAGGGAGCAAAGAAGAAAACGAATATATAATATAAATTCTAAGGCAATAGGAACTTACTTATCAAACTTAGACGCAATCATAGCAAAAGAAGCAACTTGTGAAAATTTAATACCTCTATACAAAAGAAATTTTGAAGAATTTAAAGAAGATTCGGTGTGGTTGAAGCGAGCAGCAAGCCGAATGGATAGCAAAGAATGTTCAGACGATCCGTTTTTTGTTACGCTTGTGGAGGCATTACATTCACTTGATCCGTCAGCAGATTCAGCTTATTACCTAGGTCTACTTAATGATAAAAGAGGAAATGCTAATGAGGCACTTAAATATTACGAAGAATCGATTTCCTTAGAAACAGATAATTATAAAAAGGCAAAAATTCTACTTAAAATTGCTAATAAATTTAAGTTAGCTGGTAGAAAGACCTCTGCAAGAAACTATGCAAATAAAGCTCTTAGTTTTCAACCCTCTCTGGGCAGAGCTTACCTTTTAATTGCTAATATGTATGCTGACAGTGCAAATGAATGTGGAGATTCTCAATTTAATAAAAGAGCAGTTTATTGGCTGGCTGCAGATATCGCAAAAAAAGCCGCTAGTGTAGACAATTCTCTATCTAAAATTGCAAAAAAAACTGCAGATAGTTATAATGGTAGAGCCCCAAGTAAAACTGATATTTTCACGGAGGGGAACGAGGGGATTACAATTAAATTTAATTGTTGGATCAACAGAACTGTTACGGTACCAAAGCTTTAAGTTAAGTTGGAAAGCAACCTTTTTTTTAGGGTAGTTAAATTCATTTTTATCATATTACTTTCTTGTGAAGATAATACCCAAGCTCTAAAGGAGATTAACACCAGTAGGCAGAATCCTTTGGGTATAGCATCAAATATAAGGATGGTTTATAGCGACTCCTTAAAAATACAGGCTATTTTGAAGGCTCCCAAGCACGTAGATTATTCAAATCTAGAATTCAAATTTGCAGAATTTCCAGAAGGTTTAGAGGTATTATTTTTCGACAAATTAGGAAATCAAAATAAAGTTGTTGCTGATTATGGTATTTTATACACAGAAACTAAACTAATAGATCTAAAGGGCAATGTAGAGTTGAAATCTTATAATGGATCATTATTAAAAACAAATCAACTTTACTGGGATTCTGAAAATGAATGGTTATTTACGGAGCAGGAATTTACATTTCAGGACGAAAAGTACAATTTTAATGCTAAGAGATTAGATGGTAATAAAGATTTCAGTAAGTTTTTAACAGGAAATCTTATCGGGACAGTTTCTGTTTCAGAAGATCAGGATACTTTATCAAAAAAAGAATGAGAACTTATAAAATTTCAGAAATATTATATTGGGTTATTGCTGGGATTTCAATTTTCAAGACTATTTCACTTTGGAATATAAATAACACAAGAGCTTATTATTTTTTGGGATTTGCAATTTTATCTATTTTGATGGCACTTTTTCGAAGACATTACAGAAAAAAATTTAAAAACCACAATAATACCTCAAAATGATTTTATCTGACATAGTAATTTTAACGTGTTTAATATTTTCAGCTTTTTTTTCTGGCATGGAAATCGCCTTTGTTTCTTCAAACCGTATTTATTTAGAAATTGAAAAATCTCAAAGTAGCTATACTTCTAGAGTATTGAAAAATATAACGCAAAAGCCATCTAGATTTATTGCAACAATGCTTTTAGGCAATAATATTGCACTCGTTGTTTATGGAATTTTTGCAGGAGAAAGAATTTTACAATTCTTTTTTTCTGATAGTGTATTTATCGGACAAGATCCTAGCATTCTAATTATTTTTTATCAAACATTGATATCTACCGTTGTTATACTACTTACAGCAGAGTTTTTACCTAAGGTTTTCTTCCAAATTTATGCAAATTTAAGTGTAAAAATTTTTGCAATCCCAGTAGCTTTTTTTTATTATCTATTTCTTCCAATAACGTACTTAATTATAAAATTTACTGATATCATATTAAAAAGGTTTTTGAAAACAGAATCTGATCAAATCCAACTTTCATTTTCAAAAGTAGAATTGGGTAACTATATTGAAGAACAATTGGAGTCAACTGATGATAAGGAAAGTTTAGATTCTGAAATTCAGATTTTTCAGAATGCCCTAGATTTTTCAGATGTTAAGGCAAAGGAAGCTATGGTCCCTAGAGCTGAACTTGTAGCAGTTGAAGAAAATACACCAATCAGTGAGATCAAAGATCTTTTTATTGAAACAGGCTTTTCTAAAATACCAGTTTACAAAAATACAATTGATAAAATTTTGGGTTATGTTCATGTTTTTGATATGTTGAAGAATCCAAAATCACTTCAAAATATACTCTTACCTTTAGCCTATGTGCCCGAAACCATGCTAATCAACGATGTTTTAAAGATTTTAACCCGTCAGCAAAAGAGTATATCTGTTGTAATCGACGAATATGGAGGTATTTCTGGTATAATTACTGTTGAGGACATAGTGGAAGAACTTTTTGGTGAAATTGAAGATGAGTATGATTCTGTAAATCATGTTGAAAAAAAATTAAGTACTTCAACGTTTAACTTTTCTGCTCGTTTAGAAGTAGACTACATAAATCAGAAATACGGCTTATCTCTTCCTGAAACCGAATTCTATGAGACAATAGGCGGTTTAGTTGCATACAACACAGGTGAGATTCCCAAAAAAGGTGAGCAAATTAAAATATCACCTTATACTTTAACCATAAAAAAAGTCTCCGCAACCAAAATTGAGGAGGTAATTATAACTGAAATGAATGAGATTTAAAAAGGATTCAATTTTATACATTCTTAAAATTACATTAAGAGACTTTCTTAATTCGACGGAAAAGACTAATTTCACCCACCATTTAAAAAAAAGTGTATGGCCATTTTAGGGAAAATCAGAGAGCGCTCCATTTTTTTGATTTTAGTTATTGGTATGGCTCTCTTCGCGTTTGTTATTTCTGGGGTAATTGATGGCAATTCTCAAAATATTGGTTTATCTGAACCGGTCGGTATAGTAAATGATGAAAAAATTGAATCAGATTTTTTTCGTCAAATGGTAGAGCAAACTCAAAGAACATACAATTTCTCTACTATTAAATCTTTAAATCTTGTATGGGATCAAACTTTAAGAAATACAATTTTTAAGCAAGAATTTGAAAAACTTGGGATAGATGCTGGTAAGGATCAGTTAGAGCAAATAATTTCGTCAGATGATAACTTAATAAATAATCCAAATTTTCAAAATGAGTCTGGTTTTTTTGACTTCCAAATATTCTCAGATTATATTGCTCAATTGAAAACTCAAAATCCTACAGCATATGAAAATTGGAAATTTCAGGAGAAAAGTATAATTAATGTTGCAAAACAGAAAATTTATCTAGACTTAATTAAGGCAAGCACATCTATGACTATTGCCGAAGCAAAAGACCATTATCACCTAGAAAATGACAATGTAAACATCAAGTATGCTTTTATTCCTTATGAGATAATCGAGGATAGCGTTATAAAAATAAATGACACTGAGGTTGATAATTATATTAAAGAAAATAAATTAAAATATGAAAAAGACAAGAGCACTAGCATCCAACTTGTTACTTTCGAAGATGTACCTACTGAGGATGATTTACTTGAAATAAGATCACGATTAGACGCATTAAAATCAAAACAAATTGTTTATAACGAAGTTTCAAAATTAACTGATACTATAGAAGGGTTTAAACAGATTGATGACATTGTTGAATTTATTGATCAATATTCAGAAGTTCCCTATGATTCTGTATATAAACCTCGAGGAAGATTTAATAATGAATACGCTGATATTTTATTTGGCTTGGAAAAGGGAGAAGTATTTGGACCATATAGAGATAATAACGATTTCAAACTTTCAAAGCTCATTGATATTAAAAGAAATGCCTCAATTAGAGCTAGTCATATTTTGATATCCTACAATGGTGCAACTAGAGCAAACTCAAATGTTTCAAGAACAGAAAAAGAAGCAAAAAGTTTAGCTAATCGTGTTTATAGAGAAGCAAGAAGGTCTTCAAGTGACTTTAGGGAACTTGCAATGAAATACTCTGATGGGCCAACAAAAAATAGTGGGGGTGATCTAGGATTTTTTCAACAGGGACAAATGGCAGAAGAATTCTTCACTTTCGCAAATACAAATAGAGTTGGAAAGTTAGGAATCGTAAAAACAGAATTTGGATATCACATAATTAAAATTACTGATAAAGATGATTTAGCTTTAATTGCAGACGTTGTTATTAAAGCGCTTCCTTCTGACAAAACATCAAATGAAGTATTTAGAAAAGCAACTCAATTTGAAATGGAAAGCAAAAATGATAAAGATTTTGCCAAAATTGCACAAAATAATAATTACAAAATTCGTACTGTAAGTCAAATAAGTGAATTAGAGGAAAACTTGCCAGGATTACCCAAGCAACGAAATATTGTTCGTTGGACCTTTGAAGAGGACTCAAGTATAGGAGATGTAAAAAGATTTACATTAAATAGTGGAGGATACGTTGTTGTTCAGATCACCGAAAAAATAGATAAGGGACTGTCATCAATTGATAATGTGGGGGAAGAAGTAAGAAAAATTATTTCTAAAAAAAAGAAAGAGGTTATAATAAAAAATCGTTATAAAGACATTCAAAGTTTAGATTCTTTTTCCAAAGAGGATAAAGTAATTATCGAAACGGCTTCAGCTATTAATCAAAAAAACCCAACCATTCCAGGTACTGGTAATGAGCCATTTGTAGTTGGAACCGCGTTTGCTTTAAATGAGGGGAAAACTTCTAGTCTTATTGCTGGTGAAAAAGGAGTTTATATGGTTGTCTTATTGAAAAAGAATATTGTACCCGATTTGGATGATTATTCTAGTTATTCCAAACTAATTCTTAAAAATTCTAGCCAAAATCTAGCTGAAAATATATTTAACGCCTTAAAGTCAGTAGCTAATATCGAAGATAATAGAGCACTGTATTATTAGAGACACATTTGGCGGTAAGGAATAATAGTTGTGAATCCCTTATCATAGAAATATTTCATTTCTGATCTATCTCCTGTAGCTAAGAAAAAATCACCGCCCCAAGCTCCTAAACTTTTAATACAGCCATTAAAGTCAGGAAATAAGTCTTTCTTGATGGGATTTTTTTTGAGTAATTTTCCTATCAAAAATTCATGTTGAGTTATCAATTCCTCAAAGGCACTTAGTTTTTTTGTTTGTGCAATTTTATCAGTTAGAGTATTTAATTTAGAAATGATAGAACGGGTAACTAATTTTAAATCAAAATTTTTAACTGCATTCTGGCTATTCATTTTCTTATTTAGATTTACAAAAAATAATTTATCAGTGAAAGATGGTGAAAAATTAACTTTTTGAATGATAGGTTTGTTAGAATTGCGTGTGAAAAAAATCGGACCTTTAGCCAAGCCACATGCTATATCGTATCCACTTCCACCAAATGAAGATTCACCCAAACGATAAGGATTTATTTTAGCCCACAAAGCTATGTTTGAAATAAGTGTTGAGGAACTCCCAAGGCCCCACTTAAAATCAAATTCAAGAGAAGTTTTTACTTCACCACCCAAATTTAAAAATGACTTATTTAGACTTTTCGCAATATTCAGAATATTTTGAAGACGTTTAGCAATTACAGAGTCTGAAGTATCTTTTATTTTTATTTCAGGGACGATAAAAGTCGCTTCAAACCATAAAGAATTTTGATAATCATAACTTTTCCAAGATAAAATTCTTGTATTATTTTTTTTAAATTCTAGATTTTGTCCTTTTTTGCATGGTAATGCTAATGCTTTAGCACCTCCCAAAACTCCATATTCAGATGTAAGTAATAATTTACCATTACTAAAATATGAACTCATTTAAAGATGTTTTTATCTAAAAATTTTTCAACTGCATCTACAGATATTGATTTTTTTTCAAAATATTTTAAAGCAGCCAATTTTTGATTTTCATTCGCCTGAAGCTGATTTAGTATGTTAGTTAAATGCATTTTCATATGGCCTTTTTGTATGCCAGATGTAATTAGAGAACGAAGAGCAGCAAAATTTTGAGCTAAACCTGCTACAGCAACTATTTCCATTAATTCTTCTGCACCAGGATTACCTAACAACTCTAGACACCAATTAGCCATTGGATGAAGTTTTGTAAGCCCACCGACAGTACCTAATGAAATTGGTAGGGTAAGTTCCATACAAAATTTTTCATCCTTTATGTAAGCGTTACTTAATGATTTATATTCGCCTGAGCGAGCAGCATACGCGTGTACTCCTGCTTCAATAGCTCTAAAATCGTTACCGGTAGCAATTATCAATGCATCAACTCCATTCATTATACCCTTATTGTGAGTAACAGCCCTGTATGGTTCAATATTTGCAATTTCAACAGCATTAATAAAACGCTTTGCATAATCAATTCCCTTATTACCATTTTTCTGAAGTATAAAATTTTCAACCTTACAATTTATTGATGCGCGCACCATACATTCAGGAGTATAATTTGAAAGTATACTCATTATTATCTCCAATCTTTTATTAGTTTTTTTAGAAAGGTTCTCTTTTTCAGAAAGGGCAAGAAATTTTTTAGCAACATATTCAAGACAAGAATTAATAAAATTAGCACCCATCGCATTATCAGTTTTAAAACGCAAATGGAGCTGAAAGTAGTTATTCATTCTATTGGTTTTATCAACAAGTTCGATACTCTGAATCCCTCCACCACGTCTGTGCATATTTTTTGTTAGACTCTCAGTACTTCTTAATAATTCTTCTTTTTTATCAATAAAAAAATCATATAGCTTTTTTGAGTCACCATAAAATAAAAAATGCACTTGGCCCACTTTTACAGTTTCAATTATTTCTGTTTTAAATCCTCCACGTGTACTCCAAAATTTTGCTGAATTTCCAGCTGCAGCTACTACTGAACTTTCTTCGATTGCCATTGGCAATGAGTAAATTTTCTCATTTATTAAAAAATTTGGAGCAACACCAAGAGGTATATAGAAATTAGAAATGGTATTTTCTATAAATTCATCGTGGCTTTTTTGTAATTCTGAGTTGTTATTCCAATATTGCTCAAGTCTTTTCTTGGCCAGTTTTGGATCTTTAAAATGAGTTTTAGTAATCCAATCTATTTTTTCAGATTTTGATAATTTAGAAAAGCCTTCGATAACTTTGCCCATTAAAAACTTTTTAATAAAGATACTGAATTTCAATCCCTTCTAAGATTAAGGTTAAACCATTTTTCATAAATTGCTTGAAAAAATTATGAGAGCTAATCATTCTTTATTAAAATTATATTCTGAAAAAATTTATGAGATTTTCATCAATTGTAAACCTCAATATTTGCTAATTTTCTTAATCAACTTTTTTTTTGTTAATGCACAAAATTCGATTCTAGATTTTGGGGAATTGTGGCAAGGAAAGTTTGAACCTGAAAGGTTAGAAATGATTAGATCTATGAATGATGGAGAGCATTACACAGTAATAGAACAGGAAAAAAATTCAACAAAAATAGTTTCCTACTCATATGAAAAGGCAAAAGAAAAAAATATAGTTTTTGATTCAAATCAGTTTTCAGAGATATTAGAAATTTCAGATTATTCCTTTTCTAAAGATGAAAATAAGGTTTTACTTGAAACAAATAAAGATCAGATTTATAGAAGGTCAAAACAAGCATTTTATTGGGTTTATAGCCTAAAAACTAAAAAATTAGATAAAGTATTCAAAGAGAAAATTCAAGAGCCACTTCTCTCTCCTGATGGAGTTAAAGTTGCTTTTGTATTTAAAAGAAATCTTTTTGTAAAAAATTTAAATACTCAAAAAATTTCACAAATAACCTTTGATGGTAACTATCAAACAATAAATGGCATTACTGATTGGGTGTATGAGGAGGAGTTTGGTTTTGTAAGAGCATTTGATTGGAGTAAGGATTCAAATTATGTTGCGTACATGCAATTCGATGAATCAAAGGTTCCATTATTTTCAATGGATGTTTACGGAAGAGAAACTTATCCTTTTCCATACATGTTCAGATATCCAAAAGCTGGAGAAGAAAATTCAACTATAACACTTTATACCTTTAACTTACAGAGTGGCTCAAAAGAAACGATTTATTTTCAAGACGAGCCTTACTATATACCGAGAATTAAATTTGAAGGTGGAGAAAAAAGTTTAATTATACAGACATTAAATAGACATCAAAATGATCTAAAACTATGGCGATGGGATATAGAAAAAAAAGAGTTTCAACTTTTATTAAGGGAGCAGGATAAAGCCTATGTAAGCATTAATGATGACCTTATTTTTTTGGAAGATAACAGCTTTCTATGGACAAGTGAGCGGAATGGCTACAAACACATTTATCATTATGATAAAAATGGAAAATTACTAAAACAACTTACTAATGGTAATTGGGAAGTAACATCATTATATACATATAATCCAAATACTAGAGAAGTTTACTATCAGTCAGTAGAAGGAAGTTCAATTGAAAGGGGGATTTACGCTATTAAACTCTCAGGAGAGGGTAAAAGAAAACTACAACCTAGTAAAGGGACTAATGGGGCTACGTTCAGTAAACAAGGCACCTATTACATACATTCATATTCTGATGAAAAGACACCTCCTTTGTATTCGTTGTATAAGACAAAAAACAACAAAATTGTTAGAGAATTACTTGAAAACTCTCAACTTCTAAACACTTTGAAACCTTTTAATTTTTCTAATAAAGAATTTTCAAAAATTGAAATTAATGGGAATGAATTAAATGCATGGATTATTAAACCTAGAAATTTTAATCCAAAAAAGAAATACCCATTGCTTATGTTCCAATACTCTGGACCAGGCTCTCAACAGGTTGCAAATAGGTGGGGAGATCCTAGAACACTTTGGCACAAATATCTCGCAAATCAGGGATATGTAATAGCATGTGTAGATGGAATAGGAACAGGTTATAAAGGAGCTAAATTTAAAAAATCTACTTACTTAAATTTAGTTAAACTTGAGGCATTAGATCAAATTGATGTTGCTAAATATTTTGGTTCTTTACCTTATATTGATGATAAAAGAATAGGAATATGGGGATGGAGTTTTGGCGGACATATGGCAGCACATTGTTTGTTAACAGGAAAAGAAATATTTTCGCTTGCTATAGCTGTTGCACCAGTTACAAACTGGCGCTTTTATGACACTATATATACAGAAAGATTTTTAAGAACACCGCAAGAAAACCCAGAAGGGTATGATTTGAATTCTCCCCTAAATTATGCTGATCAATTAGAGGGTAAATTTCTTATTATCCATGGTTCAGGGGATGATAATGTTCATGTTCAAAACACTATGCGTATGGTTGAGGAATTAATACAATCAGATAAACAGTTTGAATGGATGATTTATCCAGATAAAAATCATGGTATATATGGTGGGAATACCAGAAAGCACCTTTACAAAAAGATGACAAAATTTATTCTTCAAAACCTGTAATATAATACCTACACAAAATTATGGTAGAAAATAAAAAATTAATAGAACCTAAGTCAATGTTTGGACATCCTTCAGGACTTTATGTTTTATTTTTTACTGAATTGTGGGAGCGATTTTCTTATTATGGCATGAGAGCTTTATTTACTCTCTTTCTTGTAGCTAAAACAGATTCTGAAAATCCAGGATTTGGATGGACCAATTCAGAAGCTATTGCTCTTTATGGATGGTATACTATGTTGGTTTACCTAGCATCTTTGCCTGGTGGATGGATTGCGGATAAAATATTAGGTCAAAAGAAAACGGTAATGTTAGGTGGTATTTTACTTTGTATTGGACATACAATTTTGGCTTTTGATAACGAGCTTAGTTTTTATTTAGGTTGTTTTTTTGTCATTTTAGGTGTAGGAGGTCTCAAACCAAATATTTCTAGTATGGTGGGGGGTCTATATCAAAAAGGAGATGAGAGAAGGGACCTAGGATTTTACATTTTTTACATGGGTATTAATATTGGCGGATTTGCGGCACCTATTTTATGTGGATGGGTTGGAGAGACATACAATTGGCATTATGGTTTTGGTTTGGCTGCAATTGGAATGTTTTTTGGACAATTAACTTATTTTTATGGGCAGAGATATTTAGAAGGAGTAGGAGATTTTATTGGTAAAAGTTCTCATCCGGACAATAAATTAATAAAGCACAAACTTACTCAAGTTGAGAGGGACAGGATAAAAGTTTTACTAATCTCTTTTTTATTAATAATTATTTTTTGGGGTGCTTTTGAACAAGCAGGTGGTTTAATGAATCTTTATGCAAAACAAAAAACAGATCGGATGCTTTTAGGGATTGAAATTCCAGCTTCATGGTTTCAATCTTTAAATTCATTTTTTATAATTAGTCTTGCTGTTTCTGTGGGAGGATTTTGGATGCGATGGAAATTAAAAGGTAAAGAAGCATCATCATTGTACAAAATTGCAATTGGAATTTTGATTATGGGATTTGGTTTTATGTTTATGCGTTTTGCTTCGTCAGATTACGAAGTTTATGGTAAATCAGCTATGTACTGGCTAATATTAGCCTATTTGTTTCATACCATTGGAGAATTGTGTGCCTCGCCTGTATCCTTGTCATTTATAACTAAATTAGCTCCATTGAAGTATTCTTCATCAATAATGGGTCTATATTGGGCTGCTACTGGTTTAGGCAATAAACTTGCTGCTGCAATTGGAAGTTTTGCTGAAAAAGCAGGAGAAAAGCAAATCTTCACAGGGATATTTATTTCTTGTACACTTATTGCTTTATTAGTTATTTTACTTCTTAAACAGTTGAAAAAACTTACACATGGGGCTGAAGAACTTCAGAAAATTTAATTGTTTTGTAACTTTATACTGATTTTATAAGTTTTAAGTTTTGATTCGTACAATATTCACATTAATTTTCCTGATTCACTCAATTGATTTATGCGCTCAAAAGATTAATTGGATGACTTTAGATGAAGCAAGAGCAGCTCAAAAAAAAGAGCCGAAGAAAATTTTTATGGATGTTTACACTAACTGGTGTGGCCCTTGCAAGCTATTAGATAAAAACACTTTCCAAAATCCAGATGTGTCTCGTTATATTAGTGAGCATTTTTATGCAGTAAAATTTAATGCTGAAGGGACAGAAGAAATAACCTTTTATAATCAAAAATTTACAAACCCAAATTACGACCCTAACAGAAATGGAAGAAATGCAACTCATCAGTTTACACAATTTCTTGGCGTAAGGGGATATCCAACAATGGTTTTTTTTAGCGAAGATGGAGATCCAATTATGCCATTGGTTGGTTATTACAAACCAAAACAAATTGAACTTTATTTGAAAATGATAAAACAAGGCGACTACCAAGTTTTTTCAAAACCTGAAGACTTTGAAAATTACAAGAATAACTTTGTACCACGTTTTAGAGGGTAATTATTCAATTAGATTTTATTGAATTAAAAATCAATCTGGCAGTTTTATTGCTGGCTCCTGGTTTACCTAACATTAATTTCAATTTTATGTAATCATTTTTCATGTTTTCTAATTCTCTTACTTTTAAAAGCCTGTTTAAGCTTAAAGTTAGGTTTTCAAAATTTAATTCTTTTTGAATAAGTTCAACCAAACTTTTTTTATTTAAAATAAGGTTTACAAGGGATACATATTTAACTTTAACAAATTTCCTAGCAATCCAGTAATTTATGGGTTTAGTTTTGTAGCAAACAATCTGAGGGATATTAAAAAGAGCTGCCTCTAGGGTTGCTGTACCACTTGCTACTAAAGCCAATGTACTGCAATTTAAAAGGTCGTAAGTTTGGTTGTAAATAATCTTAATATTTGAATTTTTAATGAAAGAGTCATACTTTTCAGAGGGTATTCCAGGAGCTCCAGCTATAATAAATTGATATTCATTAAATTTTTTTGCAACTTTAATAAAGACAGGTAAAATTTTATTTATTTCTTGAAGTCTACTACCAGGCAATAGAGCAATAATTTTTTCCTGATTTAAATTATATTTCTTTTTAAAAAGAGGATTTTCAATAAAATTTTTGTGTAGATCTAACTGAGGATGCCCGACAAAATGAACAGGGAAATTATGTTTTTTTTCAAAAAATTTTTTCTCAAATTCAAGAATTACATAAAGTGCATCTATATTTTGTTTTATCTGTTTTACCCTCCACTCTTTCCAAGCCCAAATTTTAGGACTTATATAGTAGTGGTTCTTAAACCCCTTTTTCTTAGCCCATTTGGCTATTCTTAAGTTAAAACCAGGATAATCAATGTAAATTATTGTATCTGGATTAAAATCTTTAATATCTTTTTTACAAAACTTTAAATACTTAATGATTTTTGGAATACTGAGAAAAACATCTACGAACCCCATAACTGCAAGTTCCCTATAATGCTTTACAACTACTGAACCCTCCTTTTTCATTAAATCACCTCCCCATGCTCGAAATTTTGCCTTTTTATCAAAAGATTTAAGAGCTTTAATTAATAATGAACCGTAAAGATCTCCTGATGCTTCTCCTGAAATAATATAATATTTCACAGGTTAAAGTTTTTTAAAAGTTTATTTTTAAAATTCCTATCAGAAAAACTAGGATCAAAGAAATTGCGACTAACCCAGCTGCAAAATCAAATTTATTTTTTCTGAGTGCAATAAAAAAAATGGGCAAATTAATAAGTGCTGCAAGTGAAATCACCCCCCCCAATTTTTGTTTTTTGTATAATTTTAAAATACTTTCCTCAAGTGGAACTTCAGATAGGAAAAATAATAATATGAACACACCAAAACTTGTCCATAATAATCCCGCAAATAGTCCCCAGAAAAAATATTTACTTTTTATAAATTCCATTTTTTCAGTGTCTGAATCATATTGTGATCAGTTAAATCAAATTTTGTAGGTACTATCGAAATATAGTTATTATGTAGAGCCCATTCATCAGTATCTATACCATTATCGTTATTTAAAAAAGTTCCTGTCAACCAATAATATTTTTCACCCATGGGGCTTGAACGCTTATCAAATTTTTCTAACCAAGTCGTATTAGCCTGTCTACAAATTTTAATTCCTTTAATTTGATTTTCTTTTAGTTTTGGCAAATTTACATTTAGGATTAAATTTTTAGGTGTGGGATTATTTATTACTTCGAGAGTTATCTTTTTAATATAATTTTTAAATGGTTTGAAATCAGCATTCCATTTAAAATCCAATAACGAAAAACCAATTGCAGGAATTCCCTGAATACCCGCCTCAATAGCTGCACTCATTGTACCTGAATAAACTACATTTATTGATGAATTTGACCCATGATTAATCCCTGAAACACAAATATCAGGTTTTCGATCTAAGATTTCATTTATAGCTAATTTGACACAGTCAGCAGGTGTTCCAGAGCAGCTATACTCAATTGTGTTAATGTTATCTGATTTTATTTTTTTGCAGTGTAGTATAGAGTTTATTGTAATGGCATGCCCCATGGCTGATCTTGGCGAATCTGGCGCTACGACAAAAACTTCTCCAATATCACTTACTATTTTTATAAGTGCTCGAAGGCCAGGTGCATTAATCCCATCATCATTTGTAACTAGAATGAGTGGTTTTTTATTCATAGATAATTTTCATGGCAAATTTAGCAAATCTTTAACCGCTTTCTTTTATATAACATCAATAAAAGTGTATTATAATATCCTTATATTTGCTCGCAATGAAAAAGATATTCAAGATTACATTTTTTCGAAAATACATTTGGCTATTAGTTTTTATTTTTTGTAGTGCCTTAATTTATGGAGTTGCTTTAAAAGATCAAGATCCAAATAAAGATAAGTTACTTATTGAGATAATTTCTTATGTAATTAAACGAGGACATTATGATCCACGTGAAATAAATGATTCCTTTTCTGAAAATGTTTTTATGAATTATTTAGAAAGCTTAGATGGTCAACACAGATTCTTTCTTCAATCAGACATAAGGTCATTTGAATCATTCCGTTTTAAAATTGATGACGAGATAAAAAATGCACAAATCAATTTTTTTAATCTTACTTTTTCAAAGTTGAAGGAGCGAATGAAACAAGTGGAAGGATTTTATTCAGAGTTATTAAAAAAACCATTTGACTTCAATATAAAAGAGGAAATTAATTTAGACTTCGAATCTTTACCTTATGCAAGCTCACTGGATGAATTAAAGACTTTCTGGAGGAAAAGATTTAAATTAGGTGTACTTGAAACATTAGCAGCAAAAAAAGATGAAGAAATTGAAAAAAAGAAGTTAGATAATACCTACGAAATAATTTCTGACATAGAAATAGAAAAGAAAGCGAGAAAAGATATAGAGGAAAACATCAATAATTTATTTGAAATTTATAATGATCAGAAAAGAAAAGATTGGTTTTCAATTTATTTAAACTCAATAGTACTTCAATTTGATCCTCATACATATTATTTTGCTCCAAGGGACAAAGACAGGTTTGATATGACTATGTCAGGTAAATTTGAAGGTATTGGAGCTAGGCTCAGTAAAAGAAATCAACGAATAAAAGTTGTAGAGATTATTTCTGGGGGCCCTGTTTGGAGGCAGGACAATCTTGAAGTAGGAGATGCAATTTTAAAAGTTAGACAGGAAGATCAACTTGAAGCTATCGATATTTCGGGAATGGTCATTGATGAGGCTGTAAAGCTAATTAAGGGTCCTAAAGGGACAAAAGTTTTTCTTACCATTAAACGAGTTGAGGGAAATATTGAAGAAATATCTATTGTAAGAGATGTTGTTGAGCTTGAGGAAACTTACGCAAAATCAACATTAATCAAAGATATTTCTGGTGATTATGGATTAATCGAATTACCAAAATTCTATATCAATTTTGAAAATTATAATGAACGTAATGCAGCAGTAGATGTTAAAAAAGAATTACAACAGCTAAAAGAAAAAAATGTAAAAGGAATCATTCTTGATTTGAGGAATAATGGTGGCGGCTCATTGAAAACAGTTGTTGATATGACAGGTTATTTTATTGACAAAGGGCCAGTTGTACAAGTCAAGAGTACTGGGGGTAGAAAAGAGGTCCTAAGAGATGTTGATCCTTCTATAGTTTGGAGTGGTCCTCTGGTTATATTAGTTAATGAATTTTCAGCATCTGCATCTGAAATTATTGCTGCGGCACTCCAAGACTACAAGAGAGCAATTATTTTAGGTAGTGAGCAGACATTTGGTAAGGGAACAGTTCAAAATGTTATTGATTTGAATAAAATGATAACCGGAGGAACGTATGGAGACTTAGGAGCTTTAAAGGTAACGACTGATAAATTTTATCGTGTGAATGGGAAGTCGACACAACTTGAAGGTGTAAAAAGTGATATTATTTTTCCAGATCGCTATGCTTATGTTGAAATGGGTGAAAAAGATCAAGATAATCCATTATCATGGGACCGTATAACACCTGCAATTTATAAACCATCAGTCATGAACAATTATGATTATGCAGTAGAACAGAGTAAAAAAAGATTAAAAGAAAACCCAATAGTGTCGCTGATTGATGAACAGGCCTTATGGGTAAAAAGGCAACAAAGTGACTTCTCATATTTTTTAGATTATGATTCTTTTAAAACGGAAATGGAATCGAAGAAAAAATATGCAAAACGTTTTGATAAATTGTCAGAATTTATGGCGCCTTTCGAATTTCAATGGCTCCCTGAAGCGGGCCAAAAAACTCCTCCAAATGATACGACTATTGAAAAAAGAAATAGAGGAGTTGAATCTTTAAAGAAAGATTTTTATATTACCGAAGCAGTTAGAATTCTTAAAGACCTTTCATCATTGGATTCTAACCGCTCCATAGCAAAAAAGTAAATATTTAGTAAATTAAATTGGAGTTAAAGCGGACTTTAAAATATTTAAGAAAGGACGTCTGGGCTCAAATTAGTGCTATCTATATATTTTTTGTTATTGTCGTTGCAACTTTTGCGTACCAATTGACACCAGATAAAACTAGAAATGCAAATCAAATGCACTTATCTATCCATTCTAAAGGACCTGGTTTTTCTTGCTTGTTACTAATAATTCCTAGAAACAATTCAACCATTAGGAAAAGTTTTTTTAACGGAAATATTGCTAGCAATGAGGAAATCCCTGTTAAAGACATAAGTTGGGTAAATGATGGAATTTTATTTAAAAGATATGGTAACGCTACAGATTACTTCGAAAAAGTTGATTATAATGATTTCACAGAGGGAATAGGCAGGAATGAAATAGAAAAGAAATATTTAAAAAAGAAGTTTTTTATTTTAGGGACAGATAAATTCGGTAGAGATTTATTAAGTCGCCTTATTATAGGTTCTAGAGTATCAATTTCAATTGGCTTTGTTGCAGTAATTATCTCTTTAATTTTAGGTATTTTTTTTGGATCGATTGCTGGATTTTATGGAGGATGGGTTGATAAAATAATAATTTGGCTCATTAATATAGTTTGGTCAGTCCCAACTCTTTTGATGGTTATAGCTATAACTTTAGCACTTGGTAAAGGATTTTGGCAAGTTTTTGTTGCTGTAGGAATTACTATGTGGGTTGAAGTAGCAAGGTTAGTAAGAGGTTTAGTTAAGTCTACTAAAGAAGAATTTTATGTCAAGGCAGGAGTAGTATTAGGATTTTCAAAAATGAGAGTCCTAATTAATCACATACTTCCAATAACTATAGGTCCCCTTATCATTATATCAGCTGCTAATTTTGCAAGCGCTATATTAATGGAAAGCGGTCTCGGATTTTTAGGTATAGGAGCCCAGCCGCCTATACCAACTTGGGGAGGTATGATAAAAAACCACTTCAATTATTTACTTCTCGGTAAGCCGTATTTAACTATCCTACCTGGTTTAGCAATTATGAGTCTAGTTTTGTCGTTTATGACTTTAGGAAACAGTCTTCGTGATGCATTAGATGTGAAAAGTTAATTTAATCTATTTGCATCATAATTTAAATATATAAAAAACATTAAACTAAAAGCCAAAAGGTTTGTTCCACCATAACTAATAAAAGGAAGTGGAATTCCTACTGTTGGAAATAAACCTAAGGTCATACCTATATTTACTAAAAAATGAATAAATAACATGCCAACAAAGCTATAGGAGAAAATCCTTGGGAATGATTGAGTATGTTTCTCAGCTCGAGATAATATCCTAAGCATTAAAAATGTATAAAAAATAATAAGACAGCTACTTCCGATAAAACCCCATTCTTCTCCAACAGTACTAAATATATAATCGGTGTGTTGTTCTGGGACAAATCCTCCTTTGGTTTGAGTTCCATTTAGATACCCCTTTCCATCTAAACCTCCAGATCCAATTGCAATTTTAGACTGGTTAATGTTGTATCCTATACCTTTTGAGTCAGTCTCTATGCCAAGAATTACATTAAATCGATCACGATGTCTTTGCTCGAAAATTGTGTTAAAAATAAAGTCAACTGAAAATGAAAAAATAATAGCTGTAATCAAAACTATCAAAAAAGGTGATTTATTTGTTTTAGGGAACTTACTTATCAGATAACGATATATTATTGTAAAGATCAAAATTAAAATAAGGCTCAAAAGCAATGGTTTAAGCAGTAAGGTTAATACAAAAATAAATAATGATAAAAAACTAAAATAGAGAAATTTCATATCTAAACCTTCTCGTAAAAAAGCAAAAACTATTCCAAGAAAAACAATAGCAGACCCCGCATCAGACTGAAGAATTATTAGGAACATTGGGAATAAAATTATACTAAATAACTTCAAAATATCTTTAACTTTTTTTATGTCAATCTGAATAGAGCTTAAGTTTGTTGCAATTAATAAAGCGGTTGTTACTTTAGCAAATTCAGAGGGCTGAAAACTAAATCCACCAAATGTGTACCAGGATGTCGCTCCTGAAATTTTTTGTCCAAAAAATAGCAAACCGATTAGACTAATTAATGAAATTCCATAAAATATATTTGATAAATGTTCAAAAAAACTAGTTTTTACAAATAAAATAAATGGCATTACTATTAATGATATTAAAAATATCCAAAATTGTTTGCCTGCAGGATTTCCTGAATTAAAAATTGAAATAGAGAATTCGGAATATGTAGCTGAATAAATATTTAAAATACCAAAACCTACGAGTATGAAAAAAATTAAAATACTTAGCCAATCTAGTCTTGAAAGAAATTTTTTATTCATTTATATTAAAAGGTTTACCAAGTAAAGGTTTTTCATACTCAGCAATAAGGCTTCCCTCAGTCATTCTTTTTTCAAGCCATTTACGTTTAACTTCTTTTCTAAGATACTTCTCTATCATTAAACTTGCTATTGGAGCCGCCCATCTTGCCCCCCAATATCCATTCTCAATAAAAACAGCTAGAGCAATTTTAGGATTTTCTTTGGGTGCAAATGCAATAAAAATTGAATGATCAGTTAGCTGAGTTTTCTCATTATTTAATCGGATAAAGTTTTCTACAGTTCCGGTTTTACCACAAATTTCAAGTCCGTTTATTTTTGCTATGCGAGCAGTACCTCTTTCAACTACTTGATGCATTCCTTCGATAACAGTTTCAAAATGTTTGGAATCAATCAAAGTCCTTTTGACAGGGTATAAAGAGTCCTTAATTATACTATCAAATGATTTTTTAAAATGCGGTTTTATGTAAAAACCACGATTTGCAATAGCAGCAGTAAAATTTGCCATTTGGATAGGTGTTGTTAGAATCTCTCCTTGACCTATTGCATTTGATATTACTGTGGTTGAGGTCCAATTTTTTTCAGGATACCAATTATTGTAATAATCGCTACTAGGTATAAATCCTGGTTTTCCAATTGGTAAATCATACCCCAAATAATTTCCTAATCCAAAACTTGTTAAGTGGTTTTTCCATAAGTCTATTCCCTTTTCTGGACTTGATTGACTCTCAATTATTCTAACAAAAGTTTTTGCAAAATAACTATTGCAAGATTTGTAGATTCCTTTAATTAGATTACTTTTCGTGCCTATGCCGTTGTGACATTTCATAAAGGCCCCTTTCGCATAATAGTGCCCTTCATTACAGGAAAAAATTGTTTCTGGAGTGATAATATTTTCCTGAAGACCAATAAGGGCATTTAAAAGTTTAAATGGAGATCCGGGAGAATATTCTGCTTGTAAACTCCTATCAAAAAGAGGTTTAGAAATTGTATCAGCTACCAATTTATTAAAGAATTTTGATCTATCTCTTCCTATAAGAATGTTGGGATTGTAATTAGGTGCAGTAACTAGAGCTAATACTTCACCACTTTTAGGTTCTATGGCAACAATTCCACCTCTTTTATTTTGCATCAAAGATTCACCATAATTCTGTAAATCAGAGTCTAGAGTTAAAGTTAAATTTTCTGCGGCTTCAGGAGCTTTGTCATAATTACCATCCTCATAGGGACCTATTATTCTGTTAAAACGATCTTTTTGAAAAATTTTGATACCCTTTTTACCACGAAGAATTTTTTCATATGTTTTTTCAATTCCTTGTCTTCCAATCATTTCTCCGAGGTCATAATTGGGTTTCATTTTTAACTCTCTCTTATTGGTTTCACTTATATAACCCAGAATATTTCCTCCGATTGGGAGCACATAATCTCTTGTTGTTTTTTTTTGAAAATAAAAACCTGGAAATTTCCACATTTTTTCTTGAATAATCGATATTTCAGATAATGACAATTGGCGCTCTATAATAGAGGGTAATTTTTTTGAAAATTGTTCAGCACTTTCAATTTTCTCAATAAGCTCGTTCTTTGATATTTTCAAATTTTGAGTAAGTTCAAGAGTATCAAATTTTTTCAAATTTTCTGGGACTACCATCAAATCATATACAGGTTTATTGCTAACCCATAGCTTACCATTTCTGTCATATATAAGTCCTCGAGGAGGATAAACTGTTCTCTTTAGAGTTGCATTACTAAGAGACCGCTTAGAATAATCAGACTTAAATAATTGTAATATTATCAATTGACAAATAAATATTGCTGAGACTGCAAGGGTGAAATAAAACAAAATATTTTTACGAATCATCAGATTTTCTATAGAAATTCAAAACCATCACATTTAAAATTAAAGAAAATATAAATGTCAAAAATGTGTTCTTTATAATCAGATATATTGCACTCAAACTAAAAAATACTACTGAAAAATAAATTAGATGATGTAGAATCAGTATGAGTGATATGAATGTGTACTTATTTATTTTCCTTGTATCAGCTTTAAAATTTACTGGAACTTCCGATGTGACTCCATAAGAATTCCTTATTAAAATTGGTCTAAGAAAAGATACTGTAAGTGTAGAAATAGTATGCGCTCCTCCAGATTGGGAAAAAAAATCAGTTGAAAAGCCTAAAAGAAAACAAACTAAAATGAACAGAGTTTGATCACTATCAAAATCATAGATTACTAAAAAAACGAGATAAATCATGGGGTTTATAAACCCAAAAATATTCATGTTGTTAAAGACAAAAATTTGGAAAAATAAAAGTGTAATAAATGATATTAAAAGGATTAAGCTTTTTCTATTCATTTTTAAAATTTTCTTGTAGTTGCTTAATTTCTTCTTTATCCTCGTTTGCTAATATATAAACATAGTTAACTAAAGAGGGATCTTCAAATAGTCTTGCATTTATAGTATAGTATCCGTTTTGTGAATTACTTTCGAAATCTACCACCTCTCCCAATGGAATTCCATATGGGAAGTACGAAGACATACCACCTGAAATTATTGTATCTCCTTTCTTGAAAGAAACATTATTAATTACATCTTCAATTTTAAACTCTAACGGATTTAATCCTTTCCAATACATTGAACCCAACGCATTATTTTTTTTTAAACGTACATTGATTTTTATTTCCTGGTTTAAAATTGAAATTACCCTTGAATAGTTTTTAGAAACTGAGTTTACAATACCGATAATTCCATTTTTTGAAATTACACCCATTTCGTTTTTAATACCATCAACAGAACCTTTATCAATAATTAGATTATTTCTTTGATTCAAAAAGCTGTTTTTAATTACGTTAGCCTCTTTTAGTTTAAATGGGAAACGCTTTTTTTCTCCGAAAGCATTTGGATAAAGAGCTAAACTATTAGATTTAAAATGAAGTTCTTTTAATTTTCTGTTCTCTTTTAATAATTCTTCATTTTTCTTTTTTAAATTAAAATAATTTAATAATTCATAATTGAGATTATAAAGTTCTTTTGTAGCGTACATTCCATAAGTTTCTAATTGAGTTTTGTGATATTTACTTTTTTTACTTAAAAACAGAATTGAACAGCTCAATAAAAAAAAGTATAAAATGGGATTTCTATATTGTATGAGCGCATTTATTATTCGCTGCATACCATATTATTTAATTAAAACAGTCTTAAAACGTTCAGTATTTTTAAGTGCAATACCCGTACCTCTCACAACAGCTTGTAGTGGATCTTCTGCTACATAAATTGGCAAATCAGTTTTTTGTGACAATCTTTTGTCTAATCCGCGCAAGAGAGCACCACCACCAGCCAAGTAAATTCCGGTATTATAAATATCTGCAGATAGTTCAGGTGGAGTTTGTGAAAGGGCATCCATAATTGCATCCTCGATACGAATAACTGATTTATCCAGTGCTTTTGCTACTTCTGCGTGACTGATAATTACCTGTTTGGGTTTACCTGATAACAAATCTCTTCCTTGAACTGACATTTCTTCCGGGGGATTATCTAAGTCCTCAATAACACTACCGACAAGAATTTTAATTTTTTCTGCAGTCCTATCTCCAATGTATAAATTATGCTTACTCCTCATATAATTAATTATATCTCCAGTAAAAACGTCTCCCGCAATTTTAATTGATTTATCACACACAATTCCAGATAATGCAATTACTGCAATTTCTGTTGTACCTCCTCCAATGTCAACAACCATATTTCCTTTTGGTTGCATAATATCTATTCCAATACCAATTGCTGCTGCCATTGGTTCGTGAATTAGATAAACTTCTTTTCCGTTAACTCTTTCTGCAGATTCTTTTACTGCTCTCATTTCTACCTCAGTAATACCTGAAGGAATACATATTACCATTCTAAGGGAGGGTGAAAAAAACTTCCGGTGCAATGTTGGTATACTCTTAATTAAACGATTAATCATTTGTTCAGAAGCATTAAAGTCTGCAATGACTCCGTCTTTTAGGGGACGAACGGTTCTAATATTTTCATGTGTTTTACCCTGCATCATATTTGCTTCTTCACCAATCGCTATTACTTTATTAGTAGTTCTGTCTATAGCTACAATGGAAGGACTATTAACTACAACTTTATCATTGTGGATGATAAGAGTATTTGCTGTTCCTAAATCTATCGCTATGTCTTCAGAGAATAAACCCATAATTAATAATATTTTGCAAAATTAAGAATTAATGTTTAAAATGACGTATTCCTGTCAAAACCATACTCATTTCGTTTGCATCACAGTAATCTACAGATAAATTATCTTTTATAGAACCTCCAGGCTGTATTACAGAATTGATACCTTCACTGTTAGCAATTTCAACACAATCTGGGAAAGGGAAAAAAGCATCACTTGCCATGACAGCATTTTTTAAGTCAAAACCAAAGTTTTTAGCTTTTTTAATTGCTTGATTTAATGCATCCACTCGTGAAGTTTGACCAGTACCAGAACCAATAAGTTGTTTATTTTTTGCAAGTACAATTGTGTTTGATTTTGTGTGTTTGCAAATTTTTGATGCAAATAACAAATCTTCGGTTTCATCGG
>CACERG010000023.1 GCA_902561795.1 uncultured Bacteroidota bacterium
TCGATTACACAATATATCGGGATTAGGTGTTCTACCTTCTTCATATTCTTTAAACATATATTTGACTATCTTTTCCTTATACTGAAGACTAAGGTCAATAGTCTGAAATGGGATGCTAAGTTTTTCTGCAACGAGCATAGCATCATTACTGTCTTCTAGCCATGGGCATTCGTTTGATATTGTTACTGAATCATCATGCCAATTCTTCATAAATAATCCGATGACTTCATAACCACTTTGTTTAAGCAGATATGCTGCAACACTTGAGTCCACTCCCCCTGAAAGTCCAACAATAACTCTTTTTTTCATAACAAAAAATATAAAAAGGTCTTATATTATTTTCTTCTTGCTTTTTTCTGTTTTTCGGCTTCTTCTATTGCTTTTTGTAAACGTGCTGAAAATCCACTAGTCTTTTTTGGCTTACTCTTATTTTCCTCAATTTGAGCGTGAATTTTTGTATCATCAATGATGTAGTTTTTTATTACTAACATTAGAATGATAGTCAAAAGATTAGAGACAAAATAATAAAGACTTAAACCACTGGCATAATTATTAAAGAAAAATAGCATCATAAGTGGCATTAAATACATTATAATTTTCATATTAGGCATACCAGGTTGCTGGGGCATTGGTTGTTGACCAGTAGTCATTTTAGTATAGAAGAAAATAGCCACTGAAGCTAAAATTGGAAATAAACTAACATGATCCCCATAAAAAGGAATGTTAAATCCTAAATCTAGAATTGAATCAAAAGAAGACAGATCATCAGCCCAGAGAAAGCTTTTATCTCGGAGAACAAATGCAACAGGAAAAAAGGAAAACAGAGCATAAAATACTGGCAATTGAATTAATGCAGGAATACATCCAGACATTGGATTAGCACCTGCACGAGTATAGAGACTCATAGTTTCTTGTTGACGTTTAACAGCGTCATCTTTAAATTTAGCTGATATAGCCTCAATGTCAGGTCTTAAGACTTTCATTTTAATTTGTGAAACATAAGACTTGTAGGTTACTGGAGACATAAGTAATCTTACAATAATAGTCATTACTATAATTGCTATACCATAAGAAAGAAAAGAGGATAAAAGGCCAAACAATGGTAAAAAGATAAACTTATTAATCCATCCAAAAATTCCCCATCCCATCGGAATGGATGCCTCGAGGTCCCCTTCGAGATTTTGTAGGGTCTTGTAATCTGTTGGGCCGTAGTAAAATTTAAATGAAGTATTTATATTCTCTCCTTGTTTTGGCAGTAAATAAGAAGACTCAAAATACTTTGTGAATTTTTCTTCAAGGATTTGGTTGCCAGATAAATCCTTCGATTTAAGGTTTACGCTTTTTATACTAGATTCAGGAATAAGAATCGCACTAAAAAAATGTTGCCTGTATGAAATCCATCGAATATTCTCTCTGTTTTCCTCATCATCACCGCTAAGTGATAAATAATCAACCCTATCATCTTCATAACCAAATGTTAACTCTGTGTAACGATTTTCGTAATCTATACTTCTTGAGTTACGGAATACATTTGTGCTCCAATTTATTTTCGGTGGCTGATTATTGTCAAGTAATGCTTGCATGCCAAAAGATTTAAAATTGACTTTAAACATATATCCATTTTTGGGAAATATATATTCATAAACCACGTATATGCTTTCTGAAATGGAAGATTTAAGTGATACCACAAATTCATCATCTTTTTCTGAAATATTAGTTTTGAAATAGAAATCTCGTGTATTTAAAACTCTTCCATCCCTTGTATAAAGCGATACATTAAATTTAGAATTCTCATTTTTAATCATCGGTATGGGGAGATCATCATAGTTTTCAAATTCACTTAAAAGCAAAGCATCTATTTCAGCTCCTTTTGATTGGATTTCTACAATCATACTGTTGGTAGTAAACTGAATATTGGATTGATCATTTGGAATAAAAAAATTGCCTAAGTCACCGTAAGCATTCATCTTTTGTTGTGATTGAATTGAATCTTGAATAGCTTGGTTTATAGGTGCATTAATAGTCTGCTTATCAGTCTGAGTCTGGACTGTTTCTTGAGGACCATTACGATATAGCATCCAAGTTAAAATAAGTGCAATCAAAATGAATCCGATAAACTGATATGGGTCAAATTTCTTTTCTTCCATTTTTATCTTAAGCTTTTAGATTTTTTTCAAGACTTGCTTTAACAAATGCTTTAAAAAGCGGATGAGGATCAAGTACCGTACTTTTATATTCTGGATGAAACTGAACTCCAACAAACCATGGATGATTATTATATTCAATAATTTCAACTAAACCGGTTTCAGGATTGATACCAGAAATAATAAAATCTTGATCAAAAATTTGATCTGAAAATTTGTTATTAAATTCGTACCTATGTCGATGTCGCTCATTAATATGACTCTTTTGGTAGGCAATTGCTGATTTAGTGTTAGGAATTAAATTACAATCCCATGAACCCAGACGCATAGTTCCTCCCTTATTTGTAATGTTTTTTTGTGATTCCATTAGATCTATGACTGGATATTTACAATTAGATACCATTTCAGTAGAGTTAGCACTCATAAGACCAACTTTATTTCTAGCATATTCTATAACTGCCATTTGCATACCTAAACAAATTCCAAGGAAAGGCACGTTATTTAACCTTGCATATGAAATTGCCATGATTTTTCCCTCTATTCCTCTCTCACCAAATCCTGGTGCAACAATTAGTCCATCTAAATTTTCAAGTTTATCATTTAAATTTTCTGATTCCAAGTGTTCTGAGTGTAAAGATTCCACATAAATTTCTGTTTCATTTTCTGCACCAGCGTGTATTAAAGATTCTAGAATTGATTTGTACGAATCCTGAAGCTCTACATACTTCCCTACCAAACCTATTTTAATAAAATTTTTAGGATTTCTAACTCTTTTTAAAAAATCATTCCATGGCTTGAGATCATGATTTTGTTTAGGCTTTAATTGAAGTCTTTGTAAAACTACAGTGTCTAATCCTTCCTCTAACATTTTTAAAGGGACATCATATATTGTATCTACATCTATAGACTGAATTACAGCCTCTCTTTTAACATTACAAAATAAAGCAAGTTTCTCTCTTAAGTCTTCTGAAAGCTCGTGCTCAGTTCTACAAACAATAATATCTGCAGATATTCCACTTTCCATTAATGTTTTTACTGAATGTTGTGTAGGTTTAGTTTTTAATTCACCGGAGGCAGAAAGAAAAGGAATTAAAGTTAGATGAATTACTAATGTATTTTCCTTTCCTAAATCCCAAATCATTTGTCTAACAGATTCAATGTAGGGTAATGACTCTATATCACCAACTGTACCACCAATTTCTGTTATTATTATATCATAATCCCCTGAATCACTGAGTAATCGCATTCTATCTTTAATTTCGTTTGTTATATGTGGTATAACTTGAACTGTCTTTCCAAGAAATTCTCCTTTTCTTTCTTTTTCAATTACACTTTGATAAATCAATCCTGTGGTGACATTATTATCTTGAGAGGTGTTAACGTTTAAAAATCGCTCGTAATGTCCTAAATCTAAATCTGTTTCTGCACCATCATCAGTCACATAACATTCTCCATGTTCATAGGGGTTTAGTGTTCCAGGATCAACATTTATATAAGGATCAAACTTTTGAATTGTGACTTTTAAGTTTTGGGACTGGAGCAGCTTAGCTAAAGAAGCAGCAATTATTCCTTTACCTAATGAGGAAGTAACTCCGCCTGTTACAAAAATATATTTAGTGCTTGACATTCCGGTTATTAAAATTAATATACCTAACCGGACTCAAATTTACGAAAATAGAAAGGAATTTTGACTTAATGGACTACTCTTTTATTTCATATATTTCATATCCATTATGTTGAAGAATATAAACTGATTTATTTATAAATGAATCATTTTCATTTTTTGTATAGAAAAATCTGTTTGATTTGTATTGGGTTTCACCTATATCAATTGATTTTCTTATATCCTTTGATACAGCAAACCTTAAAATGGCATCTAAAACAACATCGTAGCCTCGCAATGCATTGTAATTAGGTGGCTTTCCATAATTTTGTACAAATTCATCTATAAATTTGTTACCACTCTTCTGATCCAGAGGTTTAGAACCAGTTGGATATGTAAATCTTATACCTCCTAGTGATTTTCTTGATAAATTTTCATTGTTATATATATTGCTTCTGTAAGTAGTGAATACTTGAACCTCCCTAAACCGCTTATTTTGGGCACTAAATTGTGACAATGCACTCGCAATCAAAGGAAATGACTGAGTCTCTAAAATTATTTTATTAGGTATTGAATCAAGAAGAAGTGAGTCCACTAATTCTGGTATTATATAGTCCGCCTTTTCAGGCTTTAAATTAATTGCCCATGGAAATCTTAATTTAAGTTCGTCCTCAACTGTTTTATTTTTTGAATCCGCAACAATAACAATATGATGTGTAGAGTCAAGTTTTTTTTCAAGATATTTATACATTTTCTCACGGAAAATATTTTCATCAGTTACAGATTGAAAAACATTTTTTCTATAATTTACTGGTCTGGAAGAAAGAGGTGCTATTTTTGGAACATTAATTAATTTTTTTTGATTTGACATATAATCAAAGTTTGACGGTATTAAGGGACCAACAATCAAATCTAAAGTATCTAGGGATCCTGAGGCAACAATATCATTAATTTTTAATTTATTATTTTCTGTATCAAAAGTTAACAAATCGATCTCTAGTCCATTCCTGCTAGCTCTTTGCAAAGCAAATAAAACACCTGAGTAGAAATCTAATGATATGGTATGCAGATTTCTTTCTTCTAGAACTTTTTTAGTGTTTTCTATGGAATCAAAAATTATTTCTTTTGCCTTAAAGGGCAATAATAATCCCATTTTTATTTTGCTTTTTTTGAATATCGAATCAATTAGGTTAACTCTTTCGACTAAAAGGTCATTTTCAATTTTGAATTTCCCACTAAGTGAGTCCGGAATTCTTAAAATCATCCCAACTTGAAGGCCTGTCTTTTCTAAATTTGGATTTAGAGAGTCAAGAACATGTCGATTTACACCTAACTTTTTTTCTATACGATAATATCCCTCTGACTGAAGCACTTGGTAGTAATTATACAAAGAATCTTTTTCTGGTATTGTTTTGCTGAAATCAATATTTCTTACTCTAATTTGTTGACCAATTTTTAAACCATCTAAAATTTGAGGATTCAAAGAATCTAATTCATTGATGGTCATACCATATTCATAAGCTAAGCGCCACTTTGTTTCCTTGGGCTCTACAATATGTATTTCAAAGAATTTGCCAGACTTATTTTCTTTTTCAGCAACTATGGGTTTTATCTTTTGATATACGGGTATTCTTAAGATCATTCTTTTCTTGATTCCAAGTTTCTTTAATGAGGGATTATATTCATTAAGTTGAATCTCAGAAATAGAGTAATAATCGATAATTTGTGTCAAGGTTTCACCTTTTTTAACACGATGAATCAAAAAGTCTTGAGGTACCTGGCTTAAACAAATTTTTACACATAATAGGAAAAAAAATGAAAAGAAAGTTTTGTACTTAAATAAACTCATTCTAAAGGTTATTCCCATTCAATTGTAGCTGGTGGTTTAGAACTAATGTCATAGACAACACGATTAATTCCCTTAACATTATTTATAATTTCGTTTGATATTTTTTGAAGGAATTCATAGGGTAAATTTACCCAATCCGCAGTCATTCCATCTGTTGATTGAACAGCCCTAAGTGCGACACAATTTTCGTACGTCCTTTCGTCTCCCATTACACCAACACTATTTACAGGCAAAAAAATTGCTCCAGCCTGCCAAACATCATCATATAGATTCCATTTTATTAGGCCTTTTATAAAGATATGATCAACTTCTTGTAAAATACGTACTTTTTCACGTGTGATCTCGCCTAATATTCTTATTGAAAGTCCTGGTCCTGGAAAAGGGTGCCTAGCAAGTAAAGATGGATCCATATTCATAGTTTTTCCTACCCTCCTGACCTCATCCTTAAACAACATCCTTAAAGGTTCTACAAGTTTCAATTCCATTTGTTCGGGTAGACCCCCTACATTATGGTGAGATTTGATTGTCGCTGAAGGGCCATTGACTGAAATTGACTCTATTACATCTGGATATATTGTGCCTTGTCCTAGCCATTTGACCCCTTTTACTTTTTTTGCCTCTAAGTTAAAAACATCAATAAAAATTTTTCCAATTATTTTGCGTTTTTCTTCTGGCTCAGAAATTCCTTCAAGAGCATTTAAAAACTTATTTGAAGCATCAACTCCCCTCACATTCAAACCCATTCCTGAATATTGTGCTAAAACCTCTTCATACTCATTCTTTCTTAGTAATCCATTGTTAACAAAAATACAGTTAAGCTTATCACCCAAAGCTCTATTAAGTAGCATTGCAGCAACCGACGAATCAACACCACCTGAAAGACCAAGAATAACAACATCCTCGCATACCATTTCTTTAATTTCATTGATAGCCATGTCGATAAAAGAATCCGGAGTCCAATTCTGTTTTACATTGGCAATTTCTACCAAAAAGTTTTTTAATATTTGCTTACCGTCTGTTGTGTGATATACCTCAGGATGAAATTGAATTGCATAGGTATCTTCGCCCAAAATTTTATACGCGGCATTGGCAACATCTTCAGTGCTTCCAATAAGTTTAGATCCTTTAGGCAAAGTTAATATTGTGTCAGCGTGACTCATCCACACTTGACTATTTTCTGAAACATGTCTGAAAAAGGGATCCTTTGCCTCGAAATATTTAAGATTTGCACGTCCATATTCTCTTGTTTCTGTTAAATTGACTTGTCCTCCATAAAAATGTGCAAGGTATTGTGCACCATAACAGACTCCAAGAAGAGGTATTTTACCTTTAATTTGCTTCAAATTTGGATGAGGTGCGTCATTAGCTCTTACTGAAAATGGTGAACCCGAAAGAATAACGGCCTTATAGGTGTCTAGATCATTTGGGATTTTGTGATAAGGATGTATTTCACAATAAATAAAAAGCTCCCTAACACGACGTGCTATTAGTTGGGTGTATTGTGACCCAAAATCAAGGATTAAAACTTTTTCTTGCATGAACAAAAATACGATTTAATCAACGCTTAAAAACGCAACGTTGAAATTTATCTCAAAAATATATTAAAACTCAATAAAATTAAAGTCAGTATCTAGAGGATCTAATGATTTTATAAGGAGTGGTATAAAGTTTTCTCCAATCTCATTATATATGGTGAAAAAATTTAATCTGCGTTCTTGGAATTCGTTGTCAGGAAATAATTGGTTTCGAATAATCTGAATTCTTTCTATCTGATTAGATAACCTCTTTTTCTGTGCTTTTAATAAACGTTTCTCTAATTTATTTATCCCGTTAATTTGCTTTTTTTCTTGAGCATTAACAGCCCCTTCAAAAGATTTATCCGTCTTTGAAACTAAGGATTTAAGGTAATCAAATTGTTTATTTAGTGCAATTTTTAAATGCTCTAAATTTAAATCAATGCTGCTAGCTTGTTTTACTTTTTTTTCATCCAAGGTGTTTTGACTATAGAACAAATCTGAAATTTTAATTTCTAGTTTTTTTAATTTATCCGCCTGCTTTTTAGAATATAAAAGAACAGAGTTTCTTACAAGAAGTAACGGAAAGGGAACTTTAACTTTATCAAACATTGTCTTTAGTTGTAACCAATAAGAAATTTCTGCAGCCCCACCAATGTAACAAAGGTTAGGTAGCAAAACTTCTTGGTATAGTGGTCTTAAAATTACATTTGGTGAAAAGCGTTCAGTATATTTTTCTAATTCATCTATTAACTCTTTTTCTGAAAAAGATTTGTCTAAATCCTTAACGACAAATTTGTTGTCTTTTTTTTCAATTCTATAGCGCCCATAAGGTAATAGATAAAATAAATTTATGTTTCTTGGGTTTACCTGAGGTGAGTATGTTTTGTTATAATTTTCCTTCAAGTTATTTATTTGTTTTTCTATGCTATGAAATGAAAACTGATCGGTAAGCTCTTTTTTGAAAAAATTTATAAACAGTTTTTTTAGATTTTTTTTATTGGGTTCTAAGACTAGTAAACCATAATTGCCAAACAGTTGGTTAACAAGCTTAAATGTTGCCTCTGACAAATTAGCAGATTCACGATAACTGTTTTTAATTAACTCCCTAATTTGGTTTGATTCATTTTTATTTCCCAAATATGATTCGAAGTCTTTGAGAGTAAATCTTAATTCATCGAGCGGTAATTTACCAACAGAACCAGTTAAATCCTGCTTCCATTGGAATTTCTTATCTTGAAATTTAAAGGAGCTGATTTCATCGAAATCGTGATCTTCACTTGCCATCCAATAAATAGGGATGAAATTAAACTTCGGATATTTTTCTTTAAGTTTACTACAAAGATTAATAGTAGAAATTATTTTATAAATAAAATACAAGGGTCCAGTCATTAAACATAGTTGATGGCCGGTGGTAATCGTAAAAGTATTTTCACTTATTAGAAGATCTATATTATTCAAAACATATTTTGATGCTTTTGCATTACTATACTGATTTTTAAAGATTGTTGTTAAAAGATCTCTGTTCTCTCTTGCAAAAGACGCTTTTTTTTGATTGATTTGACTTTCAAAGTTTTCTAATCTAGGTGATTGCGAATAATATGATTTAAGTTTTTTATCTTCAACTATATAATCATTGATTAATTGTGAAAATCTAAACTTTAAATCAATTGGGAAACTATGGGCGTGCATAAACAATATATGAATCGTAAAGATATTTTTTTTTAGAAAAAGAAATCGAAAGTTTGATTACAAAGTAAAAATTTAAATATTATGAGAAGAAAAATTATCTCTTTACTATTAATTTTTAATTCATTCCTGTTAACTTCTCAGCTTAAAAGCCCTGAAAGTTTTTTTGGATATGAGCTAGGAATTTATTTTAATTTACATCACCAGCTTTTGGATTACTTCAGCCATCTTGAGAAAAATTCTGAGTTTCTTAAAATTATTCCTTATGGGAAAAGTAATGAAGGTAGAGAATTACAACTTGTTTTTATTTCAAATCGTAAAAATTTAGAAAATCTTGAAGAAATTCGTTTATCCCATCTTCAAAATAGCGGGTCGATTAAAGGACCTAAAAACGAAAATAAATCAATCGTTTGGTTAAGTTATAATATACATGGTAATGAATCTTCAAGCTCAGAAGCTTCAATGAAAACTGCTTATGATTTAATTACTAAGCATACAAAATGGTTAATAGATACCGTTGTAATAATAGATCCATGTGTCAACCCTGATGGAAGAGATCGTTATGTTAATTTTTACAAACAAAATAGAGGCATACCATATGACACAAATCAAAATTCGATAGAACATGACGAACCTTGGCATAATGGAAGAACAAATCATTATGCTTTTGATTTAAATCGGGACTGGGCATGGGTTACTCAAACCGAAACCAAAAATCGTATAAATAAATTTAACGATTGGCTTCCGCATATTCATGTCGACTTCCATGAACAAGGGATTAATAGCCCTTACTATTTTGCACCTGCGGTAGAGCCATATCATGAAGTCGTTTCAAAATTTCAAAGAGAATTTCAAGAAATAATTGGTAGAAATCATGCTAAATATTTTGACGAAAAAGGGTGGTTATACTTTACAAAAGAAAAATTTGATCTCTTGTACCCCAGCTATGGAGATACATATCCAATGTTTTTAGGAAGTATTGGTATGACCTATGAACAAGCAGGAGGTGGGATTGCCGGACTTGGGGTAAGAAATGAAGAAAATACTGAGGTAACACTAAAAGATAGAATAGAGCATCATCACGTAACTGGTATATCTACAGTTGAAATGGCTGCAAAATTTAGGATACTTTTAAATAAAAATTATCAGTCTTTTTTTGATAATAAAAATGTCAAATACAAAAATTTTGTTTTTGAAGGAAATAAAAATAAAATAAATTCTATAGCTGATTTTTTTAAAAAACATAATATTATTAGCGAAAAACTTTCAGAAAATACAAGTATTCGTGGTTATGATTATCAAATGCTAAAAAATAAATCTACAGAATTCGCAAAAAACTCTTTAGTTATAACAACAAATCAGGTAAAAGGAAAATTGGTAGAAATACTTTTAGAACCTAATACAAAACTAAATGACTCACTCACTTATGATATAACTGCTTGGTCTTTAGCATTTGCCTATGGTTTAAAAGGAATAGCCACAACACAAGAGCTTAAAACTACTCCTTTTGAATTTTTAAATAATTCAAAGATAGTTTTAGAAGAAAGTAAATATGGATTTGGTTTTGTTTGTAAAAGTTTAGATGATATCAAATTTCTTTCTGATTTAATAAAAGCAGATATTAAAATTAGATATAATACTTTACCTCTAAAGAATAGTAAAAAAGATTGGGATGCAGGAAGCATTTTTATTCTCAAAGCAGACAATCTTAATAACAAAGAATACTTTACAAAACTTAAAGAAGTTGTAAATCAACATAAAATAATATTACATAATATCTATACTGGATATTCTGAAAAAGGACCTGACATGGGTTCAGATGAAATAAAATTAATTAAAGCACCAAAAGTTGGATTACTGAGGAGCGAGAATAGTACCTCTTATAATTATGGCGAATTATGGCACTTTTTTGAACAAGAATTAAAATACCCACTTTTTCGGATTAATGAAAAAAAATTACTTTCGGTTCTTTCTGAGATCGATATCTTAATTATACCAGACGGGGATTACCCAAGTTTTGAAAATTTTAAAAATGGAAAAAAAATTGAAGAATGGATACATAAAGGGGGGAAATTGATAGCACTTGCCGGTGCATTAAACATTTTTGCTGATACTAAAAATTTTACTTTAAAAAAGAAGAACCCTAAAAATCAAAATGAAAATACAATTCCATATATGGAAATGGAGCGTTCAGATATTAGTGCCTCTACAACTGGAAGTATTTTTAAAGCTACTTTGGATAAGACCCATCCAATTGGTTATGGAATGGAAAGGTATTATACATTAAAATTGAATACTGATGCATTTTATCTTTTAGAAAATTTTGGGAATGTGTTTTATCTTGATAAAGATGTAGATGCTATTTCAGGCTTTATTGGATATAAAGCAAAGCAAAGACAAAGGAATTCATTGCTTGTAGGGCAAGAAAATTATGGTAATGGTAAATTGATTTATTTTGTAGACAATCCTTTATTTAGGGGGTTTTGGTACAGTGGAAAACAATTGTTTTCAAATGCACTCTTTTTTTAAATGAAATTATCAATTTAAATTTACCTCAAACAGGAACACCTGTCAGATCATAATTATTAGCCCCAATGATTTTAATGCTGACAAATTCTCCCAATTTGACATAGAATTTTTTTGCATCTATTAGTACTTCATTATCAACATCTGGTGAATCCATAAAGGTTCTACCAATAAAATTAGTTCCCTCTTTTCTATCAATTAAACATTTGAAAACTTTCCCTATTAGCTTTTCATTTTTGCTCAGTGAAATCTTAGATTGTATTTCCATGATTTCATTTAATCTTTTTTGTTTCAATTCCTCTGTAACATCATCTTTTAGTAGATATGCGTGAGTATCTTCTTCATGACTATATTTAAAACAACCTAAACGATCAAACCTCATCTCTTTCACCCATTTTTTTAAAATTTCAAAATCTTTTTCTGTCTCACCAGGATAGCCCACAATAAGTGTAGTTCTTAATACAATATCTGGAACGAGTCCTCTAAATCGCTTAATGAGTGAGGTCGTTTTTTCTTTATTAGTGCCACGTCTCATTGACTTTAAAACCTTGTCTGATATATGTTGAAGTGGAATGTCAAGATAATTACAAATCTTAGATTCGTTCCGCATAACCTCTAAAACATCTTCAGGGAAGCCTGTTGGAAAAGCATAATGTAATCTTATCCACTCAATACCATCTAATTTTGATAGAGCACTAAGTAATTGCGCAAGTCTTCTTTCCTTGTAAAGATCTAAACCATAATAAGTCAAATCCTGAGCAATCAAAATTAATTCTTTTACTCCATTTTTAGCTAAATTTTTAGCTTGCCCAACAAGTTTATCAATTGGTGTTGATCGATGCTTACCTCGCATTAAAGGTATAGCGCAAAAAGAACATGGCCTATCACAGCCTTCAGCAATTTTCAGATAAGCATAGTGCTTAGGGGTTGTCAAGATTCTCTCTCCTACTAATTCATGTTTATAATCAGCATCTAAAACCTTTAATAGTTGAGGCAAATCTGTAGTGCCAAAATATTGATCTACATCAGGGATCTCTTTTTCTAAGTCATTTTTATATCTTTCACTTAAACACCCTGTTACGTAAACCTTATCTACTATACCAGTTTGTTTGTTCTCAATTTGCTCTAAAATTGTATTTATGGACTCTTGCTTCGCATTATTTATAAAGCCACATGTATTTATAACTACTATATTTCCTTTTTCTTCATGGACTACTTTTTTCTTACTCGCTTCTAATTGTTTGATTATAACCTCTGAATCATAAATATTTTTTGAGCACCCTAAGGTTATAACATTTATCTTATTTTTTTGTTTTGATTTAGTTCTCATATTACTATTTAAAAAGGACTTTGTTCTTCAATACTGCAAAAGTTAAAAATGAATATTATTAGAAAAAAAAATCTAAGTTTATAGATGGGCATACTATAACATTTTTGTCAAAAAATCCTGAACGGCTTCAGTCACTTGACTATAATTATCGGAACTTAGATAGGAGGTTATCACATGATCACCAGCATCAGGAAATGCTTTTTTTACCTTTAATTCCCTTGGGGTGCCTAGCTCATCAAACATTTTTAACATTGCAGGTATAGATACAACTTTATCCTGTAAGCTATCATTTTTATAATAATATCCCATAAAGACTGGAACCTTTATTTTTTTATATGTTGATTTATTCATTTTAATATCTAATAGTTTTTGCATATGAAGAGCGCTTTCCAATCGTATTTTGGATGTCCAATATTTTTTCTTTTCAATATTCATGTTATTCATGTTGTGATATTTACTGCCTCTTACAAGACGTGCAATTTGAAGCCCCCATGGTTTGGAAAGAATTTTTGCAAAAGGATCGTATACTTCAATATTCGGTGCAAAAAGACAAATTGCAGCGATAGTCGGGTCATTACCAAAACATAAAGAGAGTACACCTCCATGAGAAGTTCCAAGGAGGATTACTTTCTCTCCAAGAGCTTTTGCGACCGATATAGCTTCTTTTGCAGATTTCCAAAAATCATTATTATTGTAATTCAACATTGGTTCTTTTTCATTTAGTCCATGACCGTAAAGTCTAGGAACATAAAGATTTGCATTAAGAAATTTGGCTATTTTTCGATGTACTGGGTCACCCTCAATTCCTGAGGCTGTAAAACCATGTAAATACAAAACACTATACTTGGTTTTTTTTGGAATAGAGTCATTAAACTCTATATAGGATTCATTTCCTGGACGAACGTTTTCTAAAACTTTTTCTTTATTATAAATCCAATTTTTTAAAGCATTTAATTCTATTGGTACTTCAACTGGATTCATATTAAGATCAGGGTTTTCAACTCTTGGCCCTACAAGATAGACGCCTCCTAGAATCAAAATTAAAATCCAAAAAAACTTAAAAATTTTCATTTTAGATTATTTATTTCCTAAACAATGTTTTAACAAATTTATCAGGGTCAAAGTCTTGTAAATCTTCTATTCCCTCTCCAACCCCAATGTATTTTACAGGAATCTTAAATTGATCTGATATTCCAATAAGTACGCCCCCTTTTGCAGTCCCATCTAATTTCGTAACAGCTAAGCTTGATACTTCAGTTACTTCAATAAATTGCTTTGCTTGTTGAAAGGCATTTTGGCCAGTTGAACCATCTAAAACTAAAAGTACTTCATGGGGTGCTTCAGGAATAACTTTCGACATTACTCGTTTTACTTTTGATAGCTCATTCATTAAATTCACCTTGTTATGTAAACGTCCTGCTGTATCAATTAGGACATAATCAGCTTTTTTTGCTTTTGCTGCTTGAATGGTGTCAAATGCAACGGAAGCAGGATCACTACCCATTTCTTGTCTTATTAAAGGTGAATTAGCACGGTCAGCCCAAATTTGAAGTTGATCTATAGCACCTGCTCGAAAGGTATCCGCAGCTCCAATTACGATTTTTTTCCCCTGTGCACCAAATTGGTTTGCAAGTTTTCCGATTGTAGTCGTCTTTCCTACTCCATTTACACCTACAACCATAATCACATAAGGTTTATTTTTTTTTGAATCATTTTCTTCATTATAGGTTTTTTTAAGGAGTTTTGAGATTTCTTCGGAGAGCATTTTTACCAGATCATCAAAACTAAGATATTTTTCCTTTGCTGTTCTTGTTTGCAAGGCATCAATAATCTTTAAAGTTGTTTCTACTCCAACATCAGATTGAATAAGAATGGATTCAAGTTCGTCTAAGAAATCATCACTTATTTTTGTCTTACCGGCTACTATTAACCCTAAGCGAGATAAAAAAGATTTTTTCGTATTAGATAGTCCTTTTTCTAATTTTTTTTCATCCTTTTTTGTAAAAAAGTCTTTAAGCCTTCCCATATATAAAAATAAAAAAAGCTACTGTCAAGAGTAGCTTTTTTTTAAAAAAGTAGTCTATTCTATTTTTTACTAAGCCAATCAGATACCAAATCTGGTGGTAAGATAGTTTCCACAAAACTATAAGAATTGCTACCAGGTTTTTTTACCATTTTAATAGCTTTTGTTAATCTTTTTGATCCTGTTTGTAGCGAAGCAACTGATTTCTTAGCCATTATTACTTAATTTCTTTATGAACAGTCATTTTTTTTAAAATCGGATTGAATTTTTTTACTTCAAGACGCTCTGGTGTATTCTTTTTATTTTTTGTTGTAATGTAGCGTGATGTACCAGGTAAACCTGAATCTTTGTGCTCAGTACATTCTAAAATAACTTGTACCCTGTTACCTTTTTTAGCCATAAAATCTAACCCTTATAATTACCTTTTTTCTTAGCTTCTTTTAAAACTGCTGAGATACCTTTTTTATTAATGGTTTTCAAGACAGCTGTTGAAACGTTGAGTGTGACCCATTTATCTTCCTCAGGAACAAAAAAACGTTTTCTAATTATGTTTGCATCAAAGCGACGCCTCGTTCTATTTAACGCTTTTGATACATTATTTCCGAACATTACTTTCTTTCCGCTAATTTGACAAACCTTTGACATCACAATTTTGTATGGCTGCAAATTTACTGTTTTTTAAACAGTTTCAAAATTGTTTTCTGAAAAATAAGAATTTTATATTATTTCTCTGTAAACCATCTCTAGAGCCTTATTCACAGCTTTTCCAATTACCCTTTCTCTATGCTTACCGAATGTAAATCTTTCGCTTATAATTCTTCTATCTGATGATATTGCTATCCAAACAGTTCCAATTTCAGCATCTGAATCACCTTTGGAAGGCCCAGCATTACCTGTAGTTGCGACACCTATACTGGAATTAAATTTTTTACGTACGTTTTGAGCCATTATTTCAGCAACTTGTTTGCTAACAACTGAGTTTTTTTCAATAATGTTTTTTGGAACAGAAAGCAAATCGGATTTAGATTGGGTTTGATATGAAACAATACTACCTACGAAATATTTTGAAGCCCCTGGTACTTTAGCCAAACGTGCTGATATTTCTCCACCTGTGCAACTTTCTGCTAAAGATAAAGTCTTGTTTTTTAATAAAAATTGTGCTTGTATTTTTTCCTCAAAAGGAGATACATCTTCATAACCAACAAAAATGTCTTTAATTAAAGGTAAAAGTTTGTCTATTTCCCTATCTATCTTATCATTTACTAGTTTTCCGTCTGGTCCTTTTCCAGAAATACGAAGTCTAACTCTACCTAAATTGGGTAAATATGCTAATTTTAGATCATCTGGTAAGGATTTTTCCCAAGTAGAAATTATTTCTGCGATTGCGCTTTCGCCCAGCCCATAAGTGATTATTGTTTTATGAACTATAAAGGGACGGATAAAATGATTTTGTAGTTTAGGAATTACTTCGTTGATCATTAAGGATTTCATTTCAAAAGGTACACCAGGTAAAGAAATAATTACTTGTCCATTTTTTTCGAACCACATCCCTGAAGCTGTTCCATAATTATTTTTAAAAATTTTTGCTTTGGATGGAAGTAAAGCTTGTTTCCTGTTCTGATCATTTATTGGAGTTGTAACATATTTTTTGAAGATTTCTTCAATGTGGTAAAGTATTTCTTTATTCTCAATCAATTTATCATTAAAATAAGTACACAAAGTTTGTTTTGTAAGATCATCACTAGTTGGTCCTAATCCACCCGTTAGAATTACTATTTTTGCCCTTTTTTCTGATAATTTAAGTGCACTAATAATATCTGCTTTTTTATCTGAAATACTTGTAATTTGTATAATCTCAATTCCTATATTGTTAAGTGCTTTTGCTAAAAATACAGAATTAGTATTTACAATTTGACCAATGAGAATTTCATCACCTATAGTTATAAGTTCTGCTTTCATTTAATATTAATTGAAAATGCTATTTTTCTTTCTAAATAACCCCTTAAATTGTCATTTTTATAAATATTCCCAACCCCTGAGGGAGTTCCAGTAAATAGAATATCTCCAATCTTGAGAGTAAAAAATGTTGATGCATAGCTTATTAGTTCATCTATCTTCCATAACATTTTATTTGTATTCCCAATTTGAACTTTAGCTCCATTTCTTTCTAAAGAAAAGTTAATGTTATTTATATTTTTAAATTCTTTCTTTGAAAACCAATCACCAATTAAGGTTGAGCCGTCAAAAGATTTTGCCTTCTCCCATGGCAGGCTTTTAGATTTTAATTCATTTTGTAATGATCTTGCAGTGAAATCAATTCCCAGACCTATTTCACTATAATACTTTGAGGCAAACTTGGTTTGAATATGCTTACCAATTTTATTAATTCTGACTAAAAGTTCAACCTCATAATGAATATCGTTTGTAAAATGAGGAAAAAAAAATGGCTGTTTTTTTTGAATGATTGAAGTATCGGGTTTAATGAATAGTAGGGGCTCATCCGGTTTATCGTTTTTTAATTCTTCAATATGATCAGCATAATTTCTTCCTACACAAATAATTTTCACAAATTTATTCTTTAGTATTCATTGAATTTAACTTTATTTCTGTTAAGATCTTCTTGGTATATCTGGGAAACTCAGCATTTAGAATCCATCCAAAATACCCAGGCTCTTCTTTAAGTATTTCATTAACTTTTTTCCCCTTATGCTTACCAAAACCAAAACAAATTTCGTCATCTTTATTATAAATTAGAAATCCTGCAAAATCAGCTGTTTTTTTTCTGGTACTAAAATCATTCAAAAAATCTACGTTCGGTTCTAGTTCTGAATAACGATCTAATTGTGCAAGCAAAACATCGAGTGTTGCATTTGCGTCCGAGATAGCATTATGAGCATCGGTGAGTTCCTTATCACAATAAAACTTTAAAGCAGCAGAAAGAGTCCTTGCCTCCATTTTATGAAATATATTTTGTACGTCAATTGTCTTTGTATTTTTAAAATCGAAATCTAAGTCTGCTCTTAATAATTCTTCAACTAAAAGGGGTATGTCAAATCTGTCTGAATTAAAACCAGCTAAATCACAGCCTTTTAAGAAATTGTAGATATTCCGGGCCTCATCTTTAAATTTTGGTTCATTCGCAACCATCTCATCGGTTATCCCATGTATTAAAGAAGATTCAGGAGGTATTGGAATACCTGGGTTTAATCTAGTTTCAAATGATTCTCTTGAGCCATCAGTATTGACTTTGATTATTGCAATTTCTATTATGCGGTCCTTGCTTACATCAGTCCCAGTTGTTTCCAAGTCAAAAAAACAAAGTGGCTTAGTTAATTTTAATTTCATTTATATACTTGTTTAGAAGGGAGAATTTTCATTCCAATTTTCAAGATATTCTGCCACACGTTTAACAAATAGACCTCCAGTTGCACCATTTATAATACGATGATCGTAACTGTGGGATAGAATTACTTTTCTTCTTACACCTATAAAATCACCATTTGGGGTTTCGATAACTGAGGGCACTTTTCTAATTATACCTATTGCAAGAATACCTACTTGTGGCTGATTTATAATTGGTGTACCCATAATGGATCCAAAATTTCCAATATTAGTAAATGTATATGTCCCTTCTTGAACCTCCTCTGGTATTAATTCATTTCTTCGTGCACGATTAGCCAAATCATTAACAGCCTTAGTAAGACCAACCAAATTTAAGTGATCAGCATTTTTTATAACCGGTACAATTAAATTACCATCTGGCAATGCAGTAGCCATACCAATATTAATTTCTTTTTTTATAATTATCCTGTCATTCTCAAGACTACTGTTTAACATTGGATAGTCCCTAAGAGCTTTTATAATTGCAGTTACAAATAGGGGAGTAAAAGTTAGTTTTTCATTTTCACGCTTTAAAAATAACTCTTTCTCCTTTTCACGCCAATCCCAGAGATCTGTCACATCAGCTTCAATAAAGGACTGTACATGGGCAGAGGTTTCTATACTTGATTTCATGTGTTCGGATATCAACTTCTCCATTCGTGTCATTTCTAAAATCTGATTTTGCCCCTTTAGAAGTGATTCCGTAACTATAGGGTTTTTAATTGACGGAGTTATGTCATTAGATTTCTTTTCATAAACTTCAGCTTTAGAAGAAACCTTGAAAGGTCTGTTTTTTAAATAATCAAGTAAATCACTTTTTGTTAAACGTTGATTTTTGCCTGTACCTGGTATTCTATCTAATTCTTCTTGAAGGATTCCCTCCTTTTTTGAAATACTTTTAATAAGAGGAGAATAAAAACGTTTAGAAGGCTCAACCGGAGAAGTTATTAAATTGTCTATTGAATCGATTTCTTCTTCCAAAATAGAAGCTACCACTTCAGTTTCTGATTTTTTATTCTTTTCGGGCTCAACAAGTTTTTTACTCTGAACTGGTAATGATTTAGAATCTATTTCTTCTTCTGTCTCAATTACTAAAAGCGTTTCTCCAACCTGAACGACATCATTTTCTTTAAAACGCTGTTCTAAAATAACACCCTCAACTTCAGAAGTTACATCGGTATCAACCTTATCAGTCGCTATTTCAACAATAGGATCATCTAATATTACCTTATCACCTACCTGCTTCAACCATTTAGTTACAGTTGCCTCAGTTACACTTTCACCCATTTTAGGTAATTTAAAATGATATTGTCCCATATAATATTTAGCTTTGTAAAACTATCAATTTTACTTGGCAATAATGAATTTATTATTGACCAAAATTTTAACTCAAAAATCAATTTTTTGTCATAGATGATTCAAAAGGAATTCTAGCTAATATTGATCTTCCTAAAGTTACCTCATCGGTATATTCTAATTCATCTCCTACAGGTATTCCCCTTGCTATTGTTGATGTTTTAACATTAAAAGGCTGTATTAATTTGTATATGTAAAAATTTGTTGTGTCAGCTTCCATAGTGGCACTTAGAGCAAAAATTATTTCTTGTACATCTCCAATTTTAACTTTTTCAACCAACGAATCAATTTTTAAATCTTTTGGACCTATACCATCCATAGGTGAAATAATTCCACCTAAAACATGATATATCCCTTGAAATTGGCCCGTATTTTCAATTGCCATTACATCGCGAATATCCTCAACAACACAAAGAATTTTTTTGTTACGTTTTAAATTAGAACATATCTCACAAAGTTTCTGGTCAGATAAATTGTGACAACTTTCACAAAACATAACAAATTCTCTTAGGTCACTAAGAGACTTGGAAAGTGCCAGTGTTTGATCTTTAGGCTGTTTAAGTAGATAAAGTGCTAAACGCAAAGCAGTCCTTCGTCCAATTCCTGGAAGCTGAGTAATTTCTTGAACGGCATTTTCGAGTAATTTTGAAGAAAAATTCATAGACAAATTTACAAAAATCTAGGCTTTTAGTTTTTGTATATTAGTTTAAAAATGATTCATCAATGATTACTCCTACCTTCATTCTTTTTCTTATAGTTGGATATTTTTTTGTTTTGATGGTTATCTCATTTTTAGTATCAAAAGAAGATTCAAATGAAATATTTTTTACAGCTAATCGTAATTCTCCATGGTATCTTGTTGCCTTCGGAATGGTTGGAGCATCTTTATCTGGGGTTACATTTATATCAGTACCTGGATGGGTTCAAGCTTCTCAGTTTACATATTTTCAAGTGGTTTTAGGCTACCTAATTGGCTACATTGTTGTTGCTTATATTTTGCTCCCTGTTTATTACAATAATAATGTAACATCTATTTATGAATATCTTTCAATCCGATTTGGTAAAAAGAGTCATTTTGCAGGAGCTTTTTTTTTCTTTCTATCAAGAGTCCTAGGTGCTTCCTTTCGATTATTTTTAGTTTCAATTGTTTTACAACAATTTATTTTTAAAACCTGGAATGTACCATTTGAAGTAACTGTAGTAATATCAATAATATTGATTTGGATATACACTCAAAAAGGAGGAATAAAGACAATTGTATTTACAGATACACTTCAGACTAGTCTCATGATTTCATCAGTCGTATTATCAATTTATTACATAAATGAAGCTCTTGGCTTTACTTTTTATGAATTTATATTTTCGAAAGAGTTATCAAATTACAATCAAGTTTTTGTAAGTGACTCAATATTGAGTCGTAATTACTTTATAAAATCAATCCTTGGCGGTGCATTTGTAACAATATGTATGACAGGTTTAGACCAAGATATGATGCAAAAGAATTTGAGTTGTCGGAATCTAAAAGATGCGCAAAAGAATATGGTCGTATTCAGTTTTGTGTTGGTATTTGTAACAGCGCTATTTATGCTTCTCGGTGCTTTATTATACATTTTTGCAGGAAAACAAGGGATAAATGTTCCTTATGTGGATGGAAGTCCAAAAACTGATCTACTATTTCCAGAAATCGCATTGAATGGTAATCTCGGTTTTGGTGTCGCAATTACATTTATTTTAGGTTTAATAGCTGCTGCATATAGTAGCGCTGACAGTGCTCTTACATCACTAACAACATCTTTTTGTGTAGATTTTCTAAATTTTGAAAAAAAGAATCCAATTGATCAAAAGAACACTCGAAAGAAAATTCATATTGGTATGAGTTTATTATTAATAATTGTAGTAATCTCATTCAAATACATCTTGGATCGTAATGTAATTGACGGTCTTTTAACAGTTGCTGGGTACACCTACGGACCGCTCCTAGGACTCTTTTCATTTGGGATCTTTACTAATTACAAAATAAAGGAGAATTTATTATGGCCAGTACTTTTGTTTGTTCTTGTGTTTATAACCATACTAGGTTATTTGGATTCAAGTTTTTTAGGTGGTTACGAATTAGGTTACGAATTGCTTCCCTTAAATGGGCTTTTAACATTTTTAGGATTAATATTGATTCGTAGAAAGAAGGACTAGACTACAGGCGTTTTCCCAATAAATATTTTTTTCATTTAGTAACTTGTTGAATCTATGATTTTCTGTACCTGGATTAAACAATACTCTTTTAGGTTCTAGACTTATAACAAAATCAAAATATTCTTCTTGTAAAATTGGTCGGATATAAAGAGATACCGTATGAATATTTTCTTGGGGTTTTAAGGGTGAAACAATCTCTATAGATTGAATTTTCCCTTGGTTTGGACCCATTGGTACTACTGGAATATTTTTGCTCTCTAATATCCTAACTAATTTATAAGAGTACCTACTTGGATTAGTTGAAGCGCCAATAACTAGTGTCTTTAAACTTACCACTGTATAGAAACACTACCCCATGTAAAACCACTTCCAAAAGCAGCCAAGATAACCTTACTATCTTCTTTTATTTTACCCTTCTCCCAGGCTTCTGTTAGAGCAATAGGTATTGAAGCAGCTGTTGTATTTCCATAAACTTGAATGTTATTGAAAACTTGGTCATCTCTTAAACCAAACTTTTTTTGAACAAATTGCGAAATTCGAAGATTTGCTTGATGTGGAATCAACATATCAATTTCGCTTGGTTGCCAGCCAGTCTTTTTTAAACCAGCATTTATAACTTCAGAAAATCTGATGACGGCATTTTTAAAAACGAACTGACCATTCATATGGGGAAAATAAGAAACATCATCAGGATCATTTTCTTTCAAAATTTCTGGAACCCAACGTCTTGTATTAGGACCAATTAAAGAAAGTTCTTCTGCGTATTTGCCCTCAGAGTGAAGTTGAGAGTGCAAAATACCTTTATTTTTATTTTCAGAACGGGTCATTACAATTGCGCCTGCACCATCTCCGAAAATTACTGAAATGTTTCTTCCCCTTGTATTCATTTCTAATCCTCCTGAGTGATATTCTGATCCTATAACTAAAACATTTTTATACATACCTGTTTTGATAAATTGATCTGCAGTGGCGACAGCATATATAAATCCTGAACACTGCATGCGAATATCCATTGCTGGACAATCTGGAATACCTAGTGCATCTTGGACTAATACACCTGATCCAGGAAAATAGTAATCTGGGCTTAAAGTAGCAAACAAGATCAAATCAATTTCTTTAGATGTCATACCTGCCCTCTCAATTGCAATTTTTGATGCTTTCACACCCATTGTAAATGTAGTATCGTCACTTCCCTTTACAATGTGTCTTCTTTCTCTAATTCCAGTTCTTTCTTGTATCCAAGCATCAGTAGTATCCATTATTTTTTCTAGATCGGCGTTGGAAACTATATTATCAGGTAAATATTTACCTAATCCTACAATTTTTGAATTATTCATTTAAATCAATTTAAAGGGAAAATACATTTTTTAAATAAAAATCCGTGTAAACAGGAGCTTTAATTAAATATATTTTTGATAAGAATCTGTTTTGATTTTTGCATTTAAATCATGAAGAAGGTGATATAATCCAAAAAAAGTACGATTGATATATATGAAATGTTTTGACCCTCTATTTCCGTTCAATTTCCGCAACTTCGGGTCCTCAGTGAATTCGTTTAAAAGCCCTGAAATTTTTTCCCAAAATCTTTGATTTGAGAAATCAAAATATTTACTCTGGAAAGGGAGTGTAAATAAACGCATCATTTTTCGAAACAGGCTTGTAAAAAAAGTGCGTTCTTCATCCGTATCCAAAGGAGTAAGGATTTCAAGTTCTTTTAATAATCCTGTGAAAGTTTTCAAGTCTTCAATATTTTCTTTTTTTGAAAGCTCAAAATATGGAACATAAAAATCCTCAGGTATTTCTTTAATACAACCAAAATCTATCGCGATCAAAGATCCCTTCTTTGAAACTAAAAAGTTTCCTGGGTGTGGATCAGCCTGAACTTTTTTTAAACCGTGGATTTGAAACATATAAAAGTCCCAAAGAGTTTGACCCAACATATTATTATTATTATTATTATTATTATTCTTCTTTGTTTTATTTTTTTTTACAAACTCCGAAAGATGTGTTCCTTCCATCCAATCCATTGTCAAAGTTTTTGATGTGGTCAATTCTGGATAATAGTTAGGAAAAATTAAATTCGGTATTTTACTGCAAGCTTTAGAGATGAATTGGCTGTTTTTAAGTTCAATTTCGTAGTCGGTTTCTTCAAGCAACTTATATTTGACTTCTTGAAAATATTTTTCTGTGTCTTTGCCTTTCATGTTGAAAATTTTTAGCGCAATTGGTTTAACAATTGATAAATCAGAACTTATACTATTTGCAACCCCAGGATATTGAATTTTTACAGCCAGCTTTTTGCCATTTTTTGTTGCTCGATGAACTTGGCCGATGCTAGCAGCATTCTCAGATTTTACATTGAATGTGTCAAAAATATTTTCCGGATCAGACCCTAAGTATCTCTTTAAAGATTTCTTGACTAATGGCCAGGATAAAGGAGGAACAGAGAATTGAGCTAAGCTAAATCTTTCAACATAAGCCTTTGGTAAAAGATTTTTCTCCATACTTAACATTTGTGCAAGCTTTAATGCACTCCCCTTCAACTCTTTTAAACCATCATAAATGTCACTCGCATTTTTTTCATCAAGACGCGACCTATCGTTTTGACCAAAAATAAATTTCTCGCCATAATATCTTAAGTAATTGCCCCCTAACTTTACCCCGGTACCTAACAGTTTAGTTGCTCGTTCAATCTTATTTGTTGGAATTGAATTTAGTGTCTTCAATTAATTCGTTTTAATTTTTTCTTCCCAAAGAAACTTGCCAAAATCTACAATACTATCAAGTGGTGTGTTATCGAATAAATCAAAAACGGATCTTACAGATTTTTCGATTGCAATGTCAGTCTTTTCAAATCTAGGTGATCTATCTTCAATCCAGAATCTAATTAAAAATAAAAGCTGAATCCATGCCCCCTCAGAAAAAATTTTTGATGGATGCTTTGTGAAATTAGACTTTTTTAATGCGTTACCTTGTTCTATAAGATTTGATGCAAATTTTTTAAAGAGTGACCTAAGTCCTTTAAGAATTGAAAGTTTTTGAATATTACTTTCAACTTCACCTAATTCAAGAAGAACATAGCTTCTGTTTAGTGTAAGTACCTCAAAAAATGTAAAATAAAAAGATAGTAATTTTTCTTTCGGTAATTGAGAGGAAAATTCTTTTGAGTTACTTATTAAATCATAAGTATTTTTATAAAATTGACAGAATATTTCGTCTCTAACATGATTTAGAGATCCAAAATGCTCATAAAATTCAGTCTCTTTAATATTTGTTTTTTTACAAAATAGATAAACCGATTTGAGTTGACCATTTTCTTCTAAAGCAAGTTTTGAGTATTCATCAAATATTTTCGCTTTTATATTTTTAGATTTCTTTTTCATTAACAAAAGTTTAAAGAATATTATTTGTTTAATTATTTTATTTATAAGTTAAACATTAATTTAAATATGAAATGTCACTTTGTCACAGAATTTAACAATGGTATTTTTTTTGACAGTTTAAAACAAAGTAAATAAATTATGAGTAAAGGTAAAATAAATGTTTCTGTAGAAAACATTTTTCCATTAATAAAAAAGTTCTTGTATAGTGACCAAGAAATTTTTCTTAGAGAATTAATATCAAACGCAACTGATGCAACAACAAAATTAAACCACCTAAGTAGTATAGGCAAAATAAAGGGTGATTTAGGTAACTTACAAATAGAAGTTAAGATCGATAAGAAAGGAAAAAAACTCCACATTATTGATAGAGGAATTGGAATGTCCAAAGATGAAGTTCAAAAATATATTAACGATGTTGCTTTTTCCGGTGCTGAGGAATTTCTGGAAAAGTATAAAGATTCCGCAAAGGATAGTGAAATAATTGGTCACTTTGGTTTAGGTTTTTATTCTGCTTTTATGGTCGCAAATAAAGTAGAGATAATAACAAAATCTTATAGTAAAGATGCTGCGGCACATTGGACTTGCGATGGATCTCCGGAGTATAGCATTGCGACAGCGGACAAAAAAGATAGGGGTACTGAAATTGTTCTTCACATTGATAAAGATTCAAAGGAATTTTTGGATGAAAATCGTATCAAAGAGCTTCTTTCTAAATATAATAAATTCATGCCTATACCAATTAAGTTTGGAACTAAAGAAGAAACAATACCATTACCTAAAGATTCTCCAGATGATGCAAAGCCTGAAACTAAAACTGTTGATAATATAATTAATAATC
>CACERG010000024.1 GCA_902561795.1 uncultured Bacteroidota bacterium
ACTTGCTGTATCCCAATCAGTAAAAATATCTTCCCAAGTGTTGCCTCCATTAATAGAGTACTGTAAATAGACTTCTTCATCTACTTTTTCTCCATCTTCACAACCAGGAGCAGGATCATCTGCTCCATACCTAATTAAAAATTCTAAACTCCCTCCATAGGAGACATCTACCGGATTAGTTTGAACAAATCTTTTCCCGTTATTTGGTCCTCCACTTTGAAGTATTGTAGCCCAAAAATAGTTTGTATTTGAAGGCGTATTCCCTCTTGCAGGATTACATGGTTGTCCAACAGTGTAAGGAGATGAAGACCAACCGGTGGGAAGATTTCCATCATTAAAATCAAATTCAGTTACACTATTTTCGCTTGGGATATAAACAACGTTGAAGTTAATTAGAGTACCACTGCAAGAGGTTGAGGAAACCGTTGTTGAAAATTGAACTTCTTGAGCTAGACCCGAAAAACAGATGAGAAGTAATATTAATAATTTACTGTACCTCAATTACATCAATTTTTGATAAGTTAAATTCAATTTTAGGCCCACTTTTACTTTTTATATTTTCGCTTTTAAAAATTCTTAATTTTATAGGATCATATTCGCACTTCCCAGTCTTTGTTTCAAATGGATCTAATACAAAAGCTATTTTTTCTTCGAGATTTTCTTCAGTACCTTTAAAAAAATTTATTACGTAAGTTTTGTCGGTTAAATTTTTTACTCTCATTATGTAATACTCAAAAGCAAAACCATTTTTTCTATCGTCACAAAGCTGCGATTTAAAAGAAATCTCTACTTTTTTGTCCGCATAATAAGTTTTCCAATCATCTTGGTTAAGATTTAAAAAACATATAAAATAGATAATTAAAATCATAAGAATTAGATGATCTTAATTATAAAATTAAAGATTTATTTATAATATTTATCAAGTGAAAATAAATTATGTTTAAGTCAGTAATTTTTGACATGGATGGTGTAATAATTGATAGTGAACCTCTTCATAGAAAGTCATATTATCTAATGTTTGAAGAACTTAATATACACGTCCCTGAAGATCTATATGCCTCCTTTACAGGAATGGCAACCATGCCTATATGTGAAAAGATTTGCGATTTTTTTTCATTAAATCAATCCCCTCAAACATTAGTTGATACTAAGCGGAAATACTTTAGTGGATTGTTTGAAAAAGGGTACAAGTTACATTTAATTAAAGGTGTATTAGAATTGATTAAACATTACTATGAAAATGGAATTACTTTAGTGCTCGCGTCTTCGGCATCTATGGAAAACATAGAGATGATTTTTAAAAAATTTGACCTCAATCAATATTTTCAGGCTAAAATAAGTGGTGCTGATTTAAAAGAATCTAAACCAAATCCTGAAATTTTTATCAAAGCAACAGAACTTAGTGGAAATTCAAAAAAAGATTGTGTGGTTATTGAGGACGCAACCAATGGTATAATAGCCGCCAAATCGGCAGGACTTTTTTGTATTGCTTATAATGGTAATGATTCAAAAAGTCAAGACTACAGTAAAGCTGACCTTGTAATTAATAACTTTAAAAATATATACATTGAAAAGTTAAAAACTATAAAAAGTAATTAATTATACTTCCACCTCAAACCTAAAAAAAATCTTACACCCTGATTAGATGCATATACATATGAAGGGTCAAAAGTCAAAGAGTAGGGGTTATTTTGAGTTGGTACAACATTGCCGGTGTCATCAAAAACTACTAGCCTATCAAAAGGATCAAAAGGCCTTGCTATACTGTTTTCAGGTGGTAAAAAATTAAGTAGATTTTTTACACCACCATATGATTCGAATACATTATTCCATGATTTAGTTAATTGAGCATTTATAATATGAAATGTTTTGGAAAAAGAGGGTCTAGGATCAAGATCTCCGAGTAATGGTAGTTTTAATGGGCCTGTGGTATTACTTGTAATATCTAAAATGATTCCAGAGTTAATCCATTTTTTTTCTATTTTCAATACACCTTGGTATCTTTCTGTTAAAAAAGGAGTTGATTTAAAATTTTCTTCTTTTATAAATGAATCAATAAAAGTAGTTCCTAAATTTAAGCGAATTCCATTTTGAATTAATAAATTTAAATTTAGTGAAGCACCTTGATTGGTTGAAGTTCCAACTAGATTACTATAAATAATTTTGGTAGGATCTAAATCATATTTTGGAATTATTTTATTAGAAAATTTTGTATGGAAAATACTGAAATCTATATCCAATAATGCCCCTTGTTTGAAGTATAATTTTTTTAATAAGTTAGCATTAAAATTCCATGATCTTTCGGGGTTCAGTTCCTCTAAAAAAACAACATCCCTTGCACCAGTAAGTGCTGCATGATCTTCAGTAAAAATCTGAGCCACACGATAACCTGATCCAAAACTCAATCTTAAAATTGTGCTTTTATCAACATTATTCAATTTATAATTTATCCTAGGGGTTACTATATCCCCATGCAATGAATTATAATCATATCGTAATCCAAAAAGAAGAGATTGATATTCATTAAATTTAAGTTCATCCTGAAAAAAAATACCTGGTAAATGGGTATTTGATGGTAGATTTGAAAATAATTTTTCATTGTAGGTTGCTGTCGTATCATCATCATAATAGGTATATCTGTAAGCTAATCCAACTAGAAGATTATGCTTTTTAAAACTGTTCGTCCAAATAAATTGTCCAAAACCAACAGTCTGATTAGCATTGAAATAATTTAATCCGTATACCGAATTTTGATAATGGTCATTAAAACTAAAATATAAACTGAGATTCTTGTTAATAAGATAATTCCCAAATATTTCAAACCTTGAGGTATAGATACTTTCACCATAAATTTGATCTTTTCCTCTATCTGCTTTGGTCCAATTCATTTGACCTCCCCACCTGTCTTCATAAATGTACCTGGTAGCTAAAGAAAAATTATTACCAAAAGATAATTTGTTGAAAATTGAAATACGATCTTGCACTGTTAGATCTGTAAATCCATCTTGATTATTATCTATAGGATTTGAATAATTAAAATAATTTATTCCAAGTAATCCAAAATTATTATTTGAAAGGTTATACTTATATCCTATATCTGTATTTATTTCTCCCCATCCTGAAACAAAGGAGTCTAATGAAAAGGTATCTGTATTTTCAGGAAGCCTAGTTATTAAATTAATTAAACCACCAATTGCTTCAGAACCATAAAGAGTGGAAGCTGGACCTTTGACTACCTCAACACGATCAATTAAAGATCTTGGAATTCCTGATAAACCATATACTGTTGACAAGCCGCTTACAATGGGAAGACCATCAATTAAAACCATAGTATAACTTCCTTCCTGACCATTTATATGAATGTCCCCAGTGTTACATATATTACAATTCAATTGGGGTCTGATACCATTAATATTTCCAAGAGATTCAAAAATTGAAGCTGTAGGATTTGCCTTAAAAAAAGATTGGCTATAAACCTCCACTGGAGTTGGACTATCTAACTTAGATACTGGTTTTAATGTTGATGACACAACAACTTCCTCAAGAGTCTCGTCAGGTAACAATTCAATAATCCCAATATTAAGATTACTTGGAGAAATAATTTTAACCACAGACTTATATCCAACAAATGAAAAAATCAGTTTTTCACTATTCCCTATATATGAATTTATTACGAATTGTCCGTCATTATTTGTAATAGTACCAATGTTAGATTCTTTTAAAAAAACATTAACGCCTTTTAGGGGCTTTCCATTAGAAACCACTGAACCTACAAATGAAAATTCTTGAGCAAATGTTGGACTAGCAAAAAGAAAAAAGATAAAAAATCGAATTAACATTAAATTTAAGTGAGTTGTAAAATTAATTAATAGTTTTGCACTACAAAACAATTTTATGCAAAAGACGATAGAAAAAGAAAATTATCTGAAAACATTATATAAGTTAGAAGAAAAGTCTCAGTTAGCCACAGTAACATCACTAGCTAATCATTTTAAAGTAAGTAAATCGACAGTATCGAATATGATTAAAAAGTTAATGTTAATGAAACTGGTTGATACTCAGCCGTACAAGCCAATATTATTGACAAATAATGGGAAAAAGACAGCTGTTGAAGTTATATCAAAACATAGGTTAATTGAACTTTATTTATACGAAAAAATGCAATTTAAACTGGACGAAGTTCACGAAATAGCAGAAGAGATTGAACATATAAAAAACGTAAATTTCTTTAAAAGAATGCAGAAAATATTAGGAGACAAAAATATAGACCCACATGGAACAATAATTCCAAGATGTAAATTTTAATTTATAATTTATCTTAATTCTCTGATCTTTATGTTCTTAAAATATGCTTTTCCTGGATGATCCTGAAAGCAAATAAAACCCTCTGAAAATTTTCCAAAGTCATACCACCTTTTATCGCCTAAATAGGGGTATTCATTTGAGTTATTGAATTTACTTTTGGATAGAGCAGAATTCCACTCTGGACCTTTTAATGGAAATTCATTTATTATAATCCCATTTAATTTTACTGATCCCAAATTGTTTTCTTGATCAATTCTTATAAAATAGTTGTTCCATTCACCGACAGGATTATAACTAAAATTACTCACTGGTGAAAACAAGTCATACACAGATCCTAAAAAGTGCTTTTTTTCTTCTAGATCTGTTAAGACATTATTTAGTTCAATATCTCCGCCTAAAACGTCTTGAGGTTTTTCATAAACAGAAGGATCAATAATTTGTATTTCAGGTCCTGTTTGATAAGGATATTTGAACTCTTTTTTGTCTGAAACTCCCCACATAAATCCACTATTACCACCTTCTTCAATTTTCCAATCAAATGTAATTTCAAAACTAGTATAAGTTTTGTTTGATAGAAGACTAGAATCATCTTCACCAGACTCAAGACCAGATATTTTATCAAAAATTAGTATTTCATTTTCTACATACCATCCTTTTTTTGATCCATTGTCTTGAAAAATGTGCCAACCATCAAGAGAATTATTTTTTATTAATGATACCCACTCATTTTCTGGTGATTTACATGAGACAAGTAAAAAAAAGACAATTAATTTTCTCATTTTCTTAATTAAATTTTAACTCTGAGATATTTTTTTTGATCCATTCTTGATTTATCTCACTATCATCAATTATTGTATACCAAAGCTTATCTTTTGATTTAACAAATTCTTTAAGATTCAATAAAGAATTAATTAAATCATCTTTTTTTATATTCATTGAAAATGGTTGATAAACTAAACCAGATTCATTCATCATCTCTGTTATGAAAAGAGGGTCATTATTTTGTAACCTGCTTAAAAGATATATACCAAGTCCAATAATATTTCCATGAATAAAAGGTCTTTTAAGTCTCTCCTCGAGTTCATAGAATAGGTAATGTTCTGATCCTTCTTCAATTCTAAAATGATCAATAGGAAGACAAATTGTATTTAATGAAATATATGCTTCAACAATAGCTCTAAGGCCATTATTATTATTTGCTTTTATATTACCTATGTTATCGTAAATAAATTCTAATATTTTCTTTCCTCCGTTGATAGCTTCAACCTTAAAGGGATATTCTGACTTCCCTTTTGAATTAGCATATTCCCAATCAAAAGATGCTGTGTGTATAGAGAACAAATCTCCAACTCCTGCTATATTTAACTCTTTTGGAGCGCTACGTAAAACATCGTAATCAATAACTAATGGGTTTGGGGTAGCTTCTCCTAAATATTCAACATGATGATTTTTCCTAATACCCGCTGCTGGTGTTGTAAAAGCATCTACACTTAAAATTGTAGGAATAGATATTAATCTTTTCTTTAATTTCCAAGCAATATATTTAGCAACATCAATTGCCATACCCCCACCGATGCCTAGGATAGTATCAAAATCAGGCAATTTTTTTGTTTGGCCCTCGATCCAACTTAACTCTACACTTGTAACGTTAATTACTTTTTCTGGGGATTTGCCAATTTTATCTTTTACAATTCCCCATGGAATTTCCATGGTAGAAACAACAAATTTACCAATCTCTTTACCAATATTTTTTGAAGAATCATTACCAATTCTAAGTTCATTTACATTTGTTAATAAACTAAAATACTTCATTTACTAAATTTATATAAGTATACAAAAAAGCCAATAATTAAAAATACAAAAAGGGAGATCGCATGAATGTATTCAAAATTAAATCCTTCAACAGCTTGACCAGGAAGCAATAAGCAAAGAGCAACAAATACACACCAAATTAATGCAATTATTTTTAGAATCTTAGGAATTTTATTGATTGTATTCTTTCCAGTTAAAAAAAAAGAAGAAAAAATAATTCCACAATAACCTATGTAACCAGAAATTGCCGACACACTAGTAATCATTTCAATTTTATCAAAAATTATAATAAATAAAGTTGAAATAATACCTATAAATAAAAGTGAATTTGAAGGTGATTTATTGTTATCAATAAAACTTAACCAATTAGATTTGGGCAATATTGAATCTCTTGACATAGAAAAAATTAATCTTGATGCCGTCGCCATACATGCAACACCACATGCAAAAATGGCGATAATTATGAATATTAGGGTTAACAAATAAATTGGCATTCCAAATTCAAATTGAAGCATGTCAGTTAGGTAGTTATTATTGATTTTTTCGTAATTATTTGTACTTAAAAAAACCGTTGATAAAATTATAATTATTAACCCCAAAATTCCTGAACTTATTAATGAATGTTTAATAGATTTTGGAACAGTATTTTTTGGATTATTTGTTTCCTCAGACATATCAGCAGCAGCTTCAAACCCAGTCAAACACCATGCTCCCAATAAAATTGATAATGCAAAAGATTTAATGTTAAAATCGGGCAGCTTAAAATCATTAAAATTTAATGATATTTCTAAATCAGTCTTATTTACTAGAAAATATACTAAAAAAATTATCAGCATTACAATACCTATAATCTCAGTTACAACCCCGATATTATTTATTTTAGAAACCAAATTTATTCCATTTAAATGAATAAAAGTAATGATCCAAATTATCAAGACAGATATAAAAAGGCTGCTAACGTTTATGGCAAAATTTTGATAAATAAGATCACTTAACAAAAAACTCAATGCCTTGCATATTCCAGGGAAACCAGTAAGGAACTGCAATAATAATAACCAGCCAGTTATAAAACCTAATTTTGGTCCAACCAACCTGTAAGACCACTGATAGCCATACCCTGAAATTGGATAATTAACTGATAATTCTGCCATTATTAATGCAACTAAAAATTGTCCAGCGAAGACAATAGTCCACGAAATTGGTATAAAGTTCCTAACCTGGGAAAATCCAAAATGAAAATTTGCGAATATTCCAGTAAGTATTGATATTAACGAAAATGATACTGCAAATGAGGAAAATCTCCTCATAGTTCTATTTAATTCCTGCTTATAGCCAAACTTAGCTAATTCTTTTGAGTCATTATCATTACTAGACTGGGACATGAGATAAAATACCTTTATAAATTCCTGGATCTGATCCTTCTATAATTTTAGCTCCAAATGTGGTTTCATAAAACTTGGCAGGTCCCACTCCACCAATAATTGCATATGCATACCCCATTTCTCTCATAGATTTTAGTGATAAATAAAGTAAAACTTTACCAATTCCCATCTTCCTGTATTCTTTAGAAATTCCCATTGGCCCTAAAAAATTTAAATAAGCTGAATCATAAGAAGAAAAACCAATAATATTTTGATCTTTTATTGCTATGTAAGTTGATATTGGATTTTTTGAAAATGAAACATCCACCTCACTTTTCCAGCCTTCACCAAAATTTTTGTTGACCCAGTTATTTACAAGATATTTTTCTGCAGCCAACGGTCTCCTAAAATCTATTTGCTTTTTTAATTTTTCGTACTCTACGCATTCCTTTGGAAGGTCATAAAGTTTTACCAGCATGTCTTTCATTATTATTTATTTTTTATTGAAATTTTGTTTAAATCAACTATATCTTTTTATTTAAAGAGATTAAAAATTTTTTTCATTTTACAATTAAAAGCTTTTTAAATTTATCTAAAATTTTAATATGTACGAATATCATACAGCTTCAATAGAACTCTTTGATAAAATAATTAGAAAAAATAAAAATATTCTTCCAAAAGTAATCGGGTGTTTTACTGATGCAGTTATAAATGATAACCTAATTCATACTTTTGGAACAGGACACTCACATATGATAGGACTTGAGCTATTTGTGAGAGCTGGTGGTCTTGGAAATATTAATGCAATGTTAGATTCAATTGTTATGACTTCTGAAGGTGCGAGAAGAAGTGGTAGCATTGAAAGGATTAGTGGACTAGCAGAAATAATTTGGGATCAACACAAAATTTCAAAAAAGGATATGTTTATAGTAATATCTAATTCAGGACGTAATGCACTTCCAATTGAAATGGCTCAGCTAGCAAAGAAAAACGGAAATAAAGTAATTGCTATAACATCAATAGAACAATCAAAAAAATATCCAACTCGAATTAAAGGACAAAAAAAACTTTATGAGATAGCGGATCTTGTAATTGATAACTGTGTACCACCTGGTGATGGATTATTAAATATAGGAAATGATGTAACTGGGGCTGCTTCAACAATCGGAGGTTGTTTTATTGTTAATTTAATTGCTTCTGAATCAATTAAAAAAGCACACAATCAAGGGACAAAATTGCCAATATATTTTAGTCAGAATATTGATGGTTTTGATAATGAAAGTCTATACAAAAAATATAAAAAAAGGATAAAACATCTTTAATTCATATTCTTTTTTAAAAAAGACATTTATCAATAAATAAAAAATCCGCAACACATTTAAAAATGGTTACGGATTTCAAATGTACTCGGAGCGGGACTTGAACCCGCACGACCGCAATGGTCATTGGATTTTAAGTCCAACGTGTCTACCAATTCCACCATCCGAGCAAACAAAAGAGCGAAAGACGGGATTTGAACCCGCGACCCTCACCTTGGCAAGGTGATGCTCTACCCCTGAGCTACTTTCGCATTTTGGTGTGTAAATGTAAAATAATTTTATTCTTTTCTAAATATTAAGATACTTTTTAAACCAAATAATCGAATTTAATATTAAATTGTTTGTTAAATAAATCAAAAGGATGCATGTTAATTTTTAGATCAATTCTAATTTTTATTTCATTTTTTTTATCAAATAATCTATTTGCACAAAATATTGATAAACCCTTAAACTTTATTGTAATATTTGCTGATGATCTAGGCTATGGTGATTTAAGTTCATTTGGGAATCCAACAATAAACACACCCAATCTAGATAAAATGGTATCTGAGGGTCAAAAGTGGACACAATTCTACGCTGGATCAAGCGTGTGTACTCCTAGTAGAGCTGCACTTCTTACTGGGCGATTAGCTGTAAGAAATGGTATGACAAGTAGTAAAGCAAGAGTTTTGTTTCCAGACTCAAAGAATGGCCTTCCAGACTATGAAATCACAATAGCAGAACAATTAAAAAAAGTTAAATACAGAACTGCCTGCATTGGAAAATGGCATTTGGGTCATAAAAAAGAACATTTACCTCTTAAGCACGGGTTTGATTATTATTATGGTATTCCTTATTCAAATGATATGGATGTACCGAAAGATATAATGAGAAAAAAAGGTGGCTACTACAATTTTATGAGTAACCCTGAAAATTATATTATTGAAAACTTTCAAGTGCCTTTAATTCAAAATGAAAAAGTGATTGAACGGCCTGCCAACCAAAATAATATTACTCGCCGATATTCTGAAGAGACAATTAAATTTATAAAAGAAAACAGTGACAAATCTTTTTTTATATATCTAGCCCATAATTTACCACATATTCCACTTTTTGCATCAAAAGAAGCCTTAGGTAAAAGTTCCAGAGGGCTCTACGGCGATGTAATTGAAGAAATCGATTATGGAATTGGTGAAATATTAAAAACTTTAAAAAATGAGGGGCTTGATAAAAACACACTAGTTGTTTTTACATCCGATAATGGACCATGGACCGCATATAAGGATAATGGGGGTAGTGCTGGTCCTCTACGCGCTGGAAAAGGGACAACCTGGGAAGGTGGAATGAGAGTACCAACAATATTCTGGCTGCCCGGAATAATTTCACCTGGAATTATAAATCAAATTGGCTCAACAATGGACTTATTGACAACATTTAGTAAGATTGCCAGGGTTCCTATTCCTGAAGATCGCCAATTAGATAGTTATGATTTAGGACCAAGACTTTTTGAAAATAACCAGACTTCTAGGAACCACATTTTTTATTACAGGGGAAATGAATTATATGCTGTCAGACTTGGTGAATATAAAGCCCATTATATAACTCAAGGTGAATATGGTCTCTATGGAGCAAAAAAAATTCATAATCCACCTTTACTCTATAACTTAAACAAAGATGCTTCCGAGAAATATAATATTTCAAAAGAATATCCAGATGTAATTAGAAAAATTAATCGAATAGTTTCAGAACACAAACAAAAAATGATAATTGGAAAAGATCTTTTAATTGAAAGAGGTGATTGAGTCCACCTCTATTTTTTTGACAACTTTCTTTTAATTTGACTCAATTGCATTAATGCCTCTACCGGAGTCAAATTATCGATGTCTATTTTATAAATCTCTTCTCTAATCTCCTCAAGTAATGGGTCATCTAAATTGAAAAAAGTCAATTGTAAGTCTGTATTTTCTTTTGTTTTCCCATTTTTATTTTCTAAAGAGTGTAATTTTTCGAGAACTTTGAGTTTTGCTTTAGCAACTGTTAGAACATGTTTTGGCATACCTGCCATTTTTGCTACATGAATTCCAAAACTGTGAGCACTACCTCCTGGAATAAGCTTCCTTAAAAATAAAACATCTTCTTTCGTCTCTTTTATTGAAACATTAAAATTTTTAATCCTTTCATAAGATTGAGCCATGTCGTTTAATTCATGATAATGAGTAGCAAATAAAACTTTTGGTCTAAAAGGATGCTCATGAAGATATTCAGCAATAGCCCAAGCAATCGAAATTCCATCATATGTGCTTGTGCCCCTGCCTATCTCATCCAAAAGAACTAAGCTGTCTTTTGAAATGTTATTTAGAATAGATGATGTTTCATTCATTTCAACCATAAATGTAGATGCTCCCATGGAGATATTATCACTTGCCCCAACTCTTGTAAAAATTCTATCTACAATACCTAAAGTAGCCTTAGTTGCAGGAACAAAACTTCCAATTTGGGCAAGTAATGATATTAAAGCTGTTTGTCGAAGAAGAGCTGATTTACCAGACATGTTAGGGCCTGTTATCATCATTATTTGTTGATTTTCGCGATTTAGCTTAAGATCATTTGATATATACGGTGTTCCTATTGGAAGTTGTTTTTCAATTACAGGATGACGCCCCCCTTTTACGTCTATAGCGCTGTGATTAACCATATTCGGCTTAGAATAATTATTCTTTTTAGCTGTTTTTGCAAAATTGCTAAGAACATCGCAAAGTGCTATTGCTGAAGCATTTTCTTTAATAATTTCTAATTCGCCTTGTAAAAGTTTTAATAAGTCTAAAAAAAGATTTTGTTCTAATAATAGAATACGCTCACCAGCATTCAAAATTTCTGATTCAAAAATTTTAAGTTCCTCTGTAATGTATCGCTCAGCATTAACCAAAGTTTGTTTTCTGACCCATTCATTGGGTACCTTGTCCTTATGGGTATTTCTAACTTCAATATAATATCCAAAAACATTGTTGAATGCTATTTTGAGAGATGGAATTTGAGTACGATCTGTTTCCCTTTCAAGCATGTCGTTTAAATGAGATTGAGTCTTGTTTTTCAAACTCCTTAAAGAGTCTAATTGTTCAGAAAAACCATCTGCAATTACATTACCCTTTGATACTAAAACTGGTGCATCAGGATGAAGTCTTGATTTAAGTGAAGCAATTAGATTATCCAAACTAGGTAAATTTTGAAACCTTTTTTTCAAAATTTTTGATTTTCCTTCTTTTATTTTAGTTTTTATTTTTTCAACTATTTCTAGCGAATTTGATAGTTGATTTAGTGCGCGTGGGGAAATCTTTTCAGTTGCTATCTTTGAAATTACTCTTTCAATATCAATTATTTGTTTAAGCGAATTGTGAAAATATTCTAAATTAACTTCGTTATCTAAAAACTCTTCAACAATATTTTGTCTTAGCTCAATCAGATTTAATTCTTTTAATGGAAATGTAATCCACTTTCTCAACAATCGAGCTCCCATTGCAGTTTGGGTATTGTCTATTACATCTATTAGGGAGGCTCCTTCAAGATGATTGGGAGAAAAAAGTTCTAAGTTTTGTTGGGTAAATTTATCTAAATGAACATAATTACCTTTATTAATTGGAGTGATTCGATTAATGTGTTGTAATTTATCGTTCTGAGTTTCTGATAGATAGTGCATTACAGCACCAGCAGCACTTATTCCTTCGTTATCCTTTTCAATACCAAACCCTTCAAGGGAAGTTGTTTGAAAATGTGATGTTAACTTTTGTCTTGCAGTACTAGTCTCAAAAGCCCAATCTTCCATATAAAAACATGGATATTGTAAACCGAATTGCTCATTAAAAAATTTTTTCATAGGCTTTGGAACTAATACTTCACTTGGAATATAATTCTGAAGTAATTGCTCAATTTCATTTTTATTTCCATCAGTAACCAAAAAATCTCCCGTTGAAATATCCAAAAATGATATACCAAATTTTTTATCAAAATAAACTGCGGCTAGATAGTTGTTTTTCTTTTGGTCCAAAACATCTTCGTTAGTCAATACCCCAGGAGTAACTAATTCAGTAACTCCTCTTTTAACAATTTTTTTAGTTAGTTTGGGATTTTCAAGTTGATCACATATTGCCACACGACAGCCCTCTTTTACAAGTTTTGGTAAATAACTATTTATTGAATGATGAGGAAATCCAGCCAGTTCAGTTTCACTAGAACTCCCTGCACCTCTCTTAGTTAAAATAATACCAAGTATTTTAGATGCCTTTATAGCGTCATCACCGAAAGTCTCATAAAAATCTCCCACACGAAACAATAATAGTGCGTCAGGATACTTTGATTTTATCCTGTTATACTGTTTCATAAGCGGGGTTTCTTTTACTTCCTTTGCCACAAAAATTTTGTTAAAATTTATTCTTGAAATTTATAATTTTTTCCAAAAACGGAGGCTTAAAATAAGAACATAAAACTTAGACTATGTATTTTTGTTAATAATACCATTTATGCGTAAACTAAAAAATGAAGAACTAGTTCGAAAATCTATAAAAGATTTTAAAACCTCAGAAAAAGCTCCATTAATTTTAATTTTAGACAACGTCAGAAGTTTAAATAATATTGGATCAATATTTCGTATTTCTGATGCATTTCTAATTGAAAAGATTATACTCTGCGGTATTACTGCTTGCCCTCCGCATAAAGACATCCATAAAACTGCTTTGGGTTCTACTGAAAGTGTTTCATGGGAATACTATAGTTCTACAATTCAGGCTGTTAAAAAACTTACTAGTGAAGGTAAATCAGTTTGGGCAATTGAACAAACCAAAAATTCAACACAACTACAGGATTTCAAACCAATTCCAAAAAAA
>CACERG010000025.1 GCA_902561795.1 uncultured Bacteroidota bacterium
TTAGATATCTCAGCAACAGAGCAAAAGCGTAAGACACTAGCTGAGCTTGTTCTAAGAATTGCTGCGGCAATTGATATCCCTTTCACTGTTGGCGGAGGTATAGGTTCAATTGAAGATGTTTCTGTACTATTGAAAAATGGTGCGGATAAGGTTTCTATAAATTCTGCAGCAGTTAAGCGACCCAACTTAATTAATGAAGTTGCAACACGATTTGGAAATCAATGTTTGGTGGTTGCCATAGACGCAAAACAAATTAATAATGATTGGAAAATCCACCTTGTTGGAGGAAAAGAAGCCACTAAAATTGATCTTTTTGAATGGGCAAGAGAAGTAGAAAATAGGGGGGCTGGAGAAATTTTATTTACATCTATGGATCATGATGGTACTAAAAATGGTTTTGCTAATAAGGCCTTAGCTAAACTCTCTGAAACTGTTAATATACCTATTATTGCATCAGGAGGTGCTGGGACAATAGAACATTTTACAGAAGTATTTAAAATAGGTAATGCAGACGCTGCTTTGGCCGCTAGTATATTCCACTATGATGAAATTGACTTATTTAACTTAAAAAAACAACTCAAAACACAGCATATTGCTGTTAGAATTTGAATTTATGGAACTAAATTTTTCAAAAAATAAAGATGGTCTGATACCAGTAATTATTCAAGATAGTGTTTCAAAGACTGTTTTGATGCTCGGATATATGAATGATGAAGCTATCAGAAAAACCAAGAAAACAGGTAATGTTACATTTTATAGCAGAACAAAAAAACGCTTATGGACTAAAGGTGAGGAAAGCGGAAACTTTCTTCGCTTAGTAAATATGAAAGTGGACTGTGATAACGATACTATTTTAATTTATGTAAAACCAGAAGGGCCAACTTGTCATTTGGGTACCGATAGTTGTTGGGGAGAGAAAAACTTAAGCAAGTTTGGTTATCTATCTCAATTAGAAGAAATAATTGCAGAAAGAAAAAAAGATGATAAAAAGAACAGTTACGTTGCTTCATTATTTCGAGAAGGGATAAATAAAATTGCTCAAAAAGTAGGGGAGGAAGCCACAGAAACAATTATAGAAGCTAAAGATGAAAATAAACAACTTTTTTTAAATGAAAGTGCAGATTTATTATTTCACTATCTAATTTTATTGCAAGCAAAGGGCTTTAGACTTAGTGATGTTGAAAAAGTTTTATTAACCCGAAAACGATAAGTTATATTGTTTTTTAAGAAGATTTTTTGTGTAATAATTTTAGGCCTTACGGTTTCAAACACATATTCTCAAAATATAAATAATGAAACTTATATTATTATAGACACAGATAGTGCAAATGAAATTGATGATTTATTTGCTATTATCCGATCAATAAATGAACCCAATTTTAAAATATTAGGAGTAACAGCATCTCAATTCCACAGCTCCCCTTATGCATCGAAAAATACAGCATTAGAAAGCTATAAAATGAATAAGTTGCTCAAAAGATTATTAAAAAAAAATGATTTAGTTCTTAAGTTTGGAAGTCCAGAGCCAATGTCAAAAACAAAAAGATCAAAGCCCTCTGAGGCAACTAAATTTATAATCAACCAGGCTAAATTAATTCCAGCTGGTAAAAAACTACATATAGTTATATTAGGGTCTTGTACAAACACAGCCTCTGCTATTGTACATGAGCCTAAAATAGTCAGCAAACTTAAAATTTCATATGTAGGTTTTTGGCATAATCCACTAACTAATGAATATGATAAAAATGAATTTAATACAAGAAATGATTCTATTGCTACAAATTTTCTGCTAGATAAAGAGGGTTTAGATTTTAATGTGATGAGTGCTAGTGTATCGAAAAATCTAATTTTTAATAAAAATGAAACCTTTAAAAATTTAGGAAATAATAAATTAGGGAATTTTATTAAAAAGCGTTGGAATAATTATAAAAGATGGTGGACATCCGAAGATCCTGAACAAAAAAAATGGATAATGTGGGATTTAGCATTAATTGAAGCTATAGCTAACCCTGAGTTGTCAAAAATTAATACTTTCAAAACACCACCTCAAAATCTAGAGCGTAATATCAAGATTTACACTTATATTGATTCTACTAATATGAAAATTGATTTCTGGAGACATTACAACAAACTAATGAATAATTAATATGAATTTTTTTGATGAATCAACATCAATTAACATAATAACTAATTACATAAAAAAAAACACCTCAATACTCAGAGAGAATGAAATAATAAAGAAAGTTGAGAGTGCAGGTGAGGGGAATATGAATGTAGTCTTACGAATTAAGACAAATTTTAAATCATTTATTTTGAAACAATCTAGATCCCATGTAAAAAAATTCCCACATATTAAAGCTCCATTAGAAAGAATTTATGCAGAATACTGCTTTTATAATTTAGTTAAAAAGAATTTTTTTTCACCAAAAGTTTTGGGATTTATTAGTGAAGACTATGTGTTGTTTTTGGAAGATTTAAAAAAATGTCGTGATCTAAATTATATTTATGATAGCAGGAAAATTGATAACAATAAAGTAAATAAACTTACTCTTATTCTCCACAATGTTCATAAAACAAGAGTACACGAAAATTATCCAACAAATATAACCCTTCGAAAACTTAATTACGATCACATTTTTATCCTCCCATTTTTAAAAGATAATGGCGTACAACTAAATAATATTCAAGACGGCTTGGAAGAATTATCTATGCCATTTAAAGAAAACACTAATATTATTAAGAGGGTAAATAATGCAGGAAAAAATTACTTAGATAGAGGGAATACACTTCTACATGGAGATTATTACCCCGGCAGTTGGATGGAAAGAAATAATAATATTTTTATTATTGACCCTGAATTTACTTTTTTAGGTTCAAAAGAATTTGATTTAGGGGTAATGACTGGTCATTTAATTCTGGCTACCGGTCAAACATCATATCTAAAAAAAATTTGCGATAATTATCCAGACAAAATAGATAATATCGAAGTAGCTACATACTGTGCTATTGAGATTATTAGACGATTAATTGGTTATGCTCAGTTACCTATGAAAAGAAGCATTAGTGAAAAGAGTGATCTTCTCAAATTAGCAAAAGAATTAATTATTAATTGAAAACATTTAAATAAGATACATATGATAAAAATTAATCCGGATATGTTAGCTTTTTATAAAAACTTAGAAAAAAATAATAATCGTGAATGGTTTGAAAAACAGAAATCAAAATACAAGGCTTTAGAATCTGAGCTTAAATTATTTAATGAAGAGGTGAAGAAAGGTTTGGATAAAGAAGACGATATTGAAAGAGTTAAAATGTTCAGGATTTACAGAGATGTTAGATTCTCAAAAGATAAAACCCCATATAAGACTCACGTTGGTGTTTCATTTCATCGAAAAAAACCAAAATTAAGAGGAGGTTATTATATGCATATAAAACCTGAAAATTCATTTATAGCATGTGGTTTCTGGAATCCAAATCCTAAGGATTTATATCGGATTAGAAAGGAATTAGAGTTTGATGCTCAAGAAGTAAGAAATATAATTAATGAAAAAAAATTCAATTTAATTTGGGGTGAATTACAGGGTGAAAAGGTTAAAACAGCACCAAAAAATTTTAATAAAAAGCATCCTGATATTGATCTGATTAGACATAAACAATATATTTTTATTAAAAAATTTAATGATAAAAGTGTACTTTCGTCTGATTTTCTTAATGAAATAATAAATAATTTTATAGCTATAAGACCATTTTTTGATCATATGACAAACATCTTAACAACTGATCTTAACGGCGTTCCAATTATTTAATTCTAAATTTAATTTTAAAATGAAGAAAAATAACCTTTTAATCTTTTCATTATCAATTATATTTTTTGGTTGTGCTACTCTGAAAAAAAATAATACTGTCAAACAAGTTGATATTAATGCTTCTATTGACTTGGTTGATGTAAATGACGATAAAGTTAAAGTCGTAATTGATCCACCAAAGATTAGTGATAATGAAATTACTTTTTATATTCCTCAAATTGTACCTGGAACTTACGAATATTCAAATTTTGGTCGTTTCATTGAAAATATTAAAGCTCTTGATTATAAGGGTAATGAATTACCATTAAACCAAGAAGATGAAAATACTTGGTCAATAACTGAAGCAAAAAAATTGGATAAAATAACATATCTTACTAATGATACCTTTGATGGTCCTGATGGAAAAGCTATATACCCAATGGGGGGTACTAATTATAAAAAAGACGTAACCTTTCTATTGAATTTACATAGTATGATTGGATATTTTGGAGGTATGAAAGAAAAGTCTTACAGACTTAGTATTCGATCACCAAAAAATCTTGAAGCCTTTACATCATTATCAATTATTTCAAAAAGTGATACACTGGATATATTTTCAGCCAAACGATACTTTCACATAATTGATAACCCAATATTGTACAGTGCGCCAAATGCTGTTTCTTTTGATTTGGATGATATAAAAGTTGGATTAGCTATTTATTCGCCTACTGGTACACATAAAGCAGAAGACTATCGAGATGCTATTGAAAAAATGATGATTGCACAAAAAAAATTCTTGGGAGATGCCAATAATACAGCTTCGTACGACATTCTATTACACCTCATGGGAATGGAAGATTTACAATATTTTGGTGGGATGATGGGAGCCTTAGAGCATCATACTTCAACGACAGTTGTTTTTGTTGATCAAATGCAGGCTGAGGAATTAACCCAGAGTTTAGTTGATGTTGTATCACATGAATTTTTTCACACTTTAACTCCTTTAAATATTCATTCTGAAGAAATCCATAATTTTGAGTATAATACACCTTTGATGTCAAAACATTTGTGGATGTATGAGGGAACTACAGAGTATTTCGCAAACTTGTTCCAAATTAACCAAGGCCTTATTGATGAAAAGAATTTCTATAATCGAATCCTTGAAAAACTGAACTACTCGAAACGCTATGATGATAAGATGTCGTTTACTGAAATGAGTTCAAAAATTGTAGACGAGCCCTATCAAACCAATTATGGTAATGTTTATCAAAAAGGTGCGCTGATTAACATGTGCCTCGACATAATAATTCGTGAAAACAGTAGTGGTGAGAAGGGGATTTTGTCAGTGATGCAAGATCTTGCAAAGAAATATGGCAAAGAAAAACCATTTAAAGACAACTTACTTATAGACGAAATTATTTCAATGACTTATCCAGAAGTAGCTGATTTTTTCAAAAATCATGTTGAAGGAAAAGTACCAATAAATTACATGGAATATTTAAATAAGGTTGGTCTTACAATGGGAGACACGGTAGTACCATTACCAAGTATTCTTTTTAAAGACAATCAAAACCCATTTTTTGAGCCGCAGCCAGACCAAGATGGAAAAGTAAGATATGTAGTCACTGGTTTAAATGATACCATAGAATCAATGGGAGTTGAAATAGGAGACATTTTTTTAGGGTTAGATGGTAAAATGTTGCCTGAGATTAAAAAGGAAAATGCTGAACAAATAAATGCTGTATTTACACCAAGCTTTATGTGGGACGATAAAAAAGAATTTACAATGACAATTCAGAGAAATATGGAGAATCAAACTTTAATTGGAATTACAGGAAAACCTAATGCAAAAGTTAGTGGGGTTGTTGAAGACCCTAATGCAAAAGAAAAAGCCTTGATTCTACGAACTGCATGGTTGAAAAACTAATTAATATTAAAACTATAATTTATATTATGTAAAATAGAATCTTTCATATTCTAAACCTCAATAATTTAGCCACTACTCGATATGATAATAGTTACAACAGAACAAATTCCAAATAAAACGATTGTAGAGACTCTTGGAATAGCCAGAGGAAGTACTGTTCGAGCTCGAAACATTGGAAAAGACATATTCGCTGGTTTAAAAAACATAATCGGTGGAGAAATATCTGAATATACAAAGCTTCAAGCACAATCAAGAGAACAAGCTTTAAAACGAATGGTTGATGATGCAGAGTCTCTTGGAGCAAATGCAATTGTTAATGTTAGACTCACTACATCAATGGTCATGCAAGGTTGTTCTGAGATTTTAGCCTATGGTACAGCTGTCATTATAAAGTAAATTTACCATGACATTAGTACTAATCATAATAGTTGCTGGAATTTTGGTATACTTATATATAGATAAAATTAACAAAGAAAAAAGTGAAAATTTTGAAGATCGTGATAATTAAAAAGTTATCTTTTTTCACCTAAGAATACATTTACTCCCTTTTCTATTGGATTTCCGCTTGTTCTTCTGAAGCTTACTATTTGTCCGACATGATAAATAGCATCAGAAATAGGACCGTTAATTAAATTCCAAACAGGAAATTCTGAAAATGCACCTCCCCTATTAAATTTTATTTTTAATAATCCTAATTCATCCAATGTCATTGATTCAAATGAAACACATGATTCTTTAATTCTATTTAGTGTTATTTCTCTTAATATTTCAAATTCATTTGGAATATTTTCTATTGGTGCAGGACGAACAGAAATTTTATTTTGAGTAGCAGCATTAATAATTTCTACTAATATGTAAATATGTTTTAATGTTTCTAAACAATTTTTTGCTGAATCTGTCGGTCTGTAATCTAAATCTTTATTTCTAAGTCCTTTAGTAGCCCAGTGGTATCTGAAACCTAAACCTTGCAACATTCGAGTTATTATATTAACACAGGACATTGTATCGGGTGAATCAGGAATTATATGGAAAGGAGCTTTATCTGCCATCATCAAAACTTTTAAAAATTAAATTTCATATATAAAAATACTATTTTAGTCCCTCAACTTGAATTATAGTATGTCAAAGAAATTCAACTCACTTGAAGATTTAGGTAAAATTCAATTTGATAATCTTCAGCCCACTCCTAAGGAAGACAAAAGTATTTCAGCACCTGTTTTTGTTTCGCAAAATCTTGAAGCACATTTTAGTAATAAAGGGCGAGCTGGAAAGACAGTCACAATTTTAAAAGGATTTTCAGGTAGTCCTAGTGAAATAAAAAATCTTGCTAAAACACTTAAAAATAAAGTTGGTGTTGGTGGAAGTATAAAAAATGGAGAAATAATCATACAAGGAAATTTTAGGGATAAAATAATTCAAATACTTCAGGATATGGGACACAAAATAAAACGTGTTGGAGGATAATTATCTGATTTTGAAATGATATAAAAAAACCCTCCGTTTAGGAGGGTGTCTTAGAATGGTATCTAATTTTATAGAGTTATTGCATTTGAGAAGCATTAATCTCGGCTAGTTGTGGAGCTTGATCGCTAAAAAGGTATGTTTCAGAAATGGTGCCTTTATTATCCCATTTGTAGGCAACATGAACTGGAATTTCGATTGTTTTTCCCGTTGCTTTCCCAGTACCTTTCCACACAAACCATGCGTGTGACCATACTCCAGCATCATTATTATAGTTTGTTGTCTGAACATAAGCTCCACCCTCTCCAACAGGGCTGTTTATGGAAATATCACTAAATAATTCGTGATGGGACGCAAGTCCTGCTATATTTGTTTTTATATCAACAGGTTCAACACTATTTATATATATTGAAATCTCAGGCGAATATAAAGTGTCAGCCCAACTGTAATCATTTGCTAGGTAGCTGTCAAATGCAGCTAAAATTGATTTTGACTTCTCATCACCAGTAGTTATCTGGGGCCCTGTAGTTGAACAACTAATTACCATAGTTGCAACAAGTAACAAAATTATTTTTTTCATTGGAATTGATTTATAATTAATAATATCCAATATACAAATTAGTCCTTGAACTTAATTAAGAGGATATGCCGATGATTTAATTTATATGGTGTTGTGTTTTATAATGATTTTTAAGTATAGATTCTGCCCAGTCGTTTGATAAGTCTCTTACAACTGAATGAACGTGATTAGCTCCATTCTGAATATTGTCATATTCGATTAAAAATGTACCACCTTGAATTCTGTAATAAAATCCTTTATTAGAGTCAATTTCACCAGCATAAGCAAAGTAAAGATTCTCTATTCCGAAATTATATACTTTTTCCCTTAAATCATCCGAAAATCCAAATCTATAATTATCGATATATTCATTCAAAAGTTTTAAAAAAACTGACTTTTGAATTTTATTTAGTTTATTGAAACTTATTCCCATTGGCTTTAGTTTTTCAGCCTTAAATTTATTGCTTGTAATGATATCAACGGGAGCTTTTTCTGAAAATCGAGCAATTTCTTTCTGATTTAAATTTAAAGATGAAACAAGTTTACTTCCTAAATCCATTTCGTATTTTAAAACTTGCTTTTTTTTAAATCCATCAATTTCTACTATTGCCGGGTTAGCACCTAGGAAGGAAGGTGTAGAGGATAATATTTTGTTATTTTTTGCAATGAAATTAAATGATATGTGATGTCCTTCAAATTTCCAACCCCATATACTATTTTTAGCTGGTAAACCAAAAATCCAGAAATGATAATCTAAATAATCACGAATTATTTGCTTACCCATAAAAATAGGTGGTGGCATCTCAATTTTAAGTAATACTTTTTCAAGCATTCTTATCTCTTGTGATTTTCTAAATCCATCTTTACTTAATGAGGCCCTTAACAATTTTAGTGCAGATTTTTTTTGATTATCATTTAAGCTATTTAAGCTTACACCTTTTCGATCAATTGGAACAAAATAAAATTTTGTCCTTTCAGAGCTATTTAAATCAAAAAGAGTTTTTTTTCTTAAATCAGGACTAAGTGTACTTATAAAATCGTTCGCAATATCTTCTATACTTTTTTTATCAATTTGAGGATAAATTATATTAACATAAAACACAAGACATATTAATACTAATTTTTCCATTGGTCTATGATTATTTGAATTTCGATAAAGGTGTTTACTTGAATTATATTTATGGTTTGTTAGTTACAATACACAAGTTACTCCCTGAACTTAAAGAAGAGGATATGCCTATGATTTAGAGCAATACGTAAATCATATGAAGTTCCCCCCATTCTCACAGGGGGATCTAAATATATTTCTAAAGTTTACCACTTACCCATCATAACTCGGGTGGTACTTCTAACAAATTCTACGTTGCCTTGATTACTTTCAATAAATTTACCCCAAGCAGACATTGAAGCTTTATTAGATTGTCTAAATTTTCCAACATCAAATGCTTCCATAAAACTTTCAACTCCTACAAGAATATAATGTGTTTCTCCATATGGACTTCTACCTAAATTGAAACTACCAAGAGTTACTCTTCGGTTTTTTGGCGCGTATTTTTTCTGATAATCCCCAAACCCTTTTGCAAATTGAGAGGCATTTTTAACCTTCATCCAATAAACGGCTTGTATTGGATAGTTGCCAGGAGTACCGATTGAGACAAGACTTTTTCCAGCTGCTGATGAGTGACTTTTGGTTAATTGGCCCATCTTAGTTAGATAAAGTTGAAAGTCTGTATTTTGACCACTAGAATATTGACTTCCCATTGCCTCTTGTGTGCCGTAAAAGACAAGAGAATGTGAGGCATTAATAGTACCGTCTCTAAAGTGATTCTCAAAAAGGAAAACCGTTACACCATCAGATTTACTTCCCTCTTTGCTGAAGTAATCATCAGTTAGTTTTCCCACAGTTTCTACGTCTTCTGGGGCAACGTTAAAACTGTAGCTAGTCCAATAGTATTCTTGAGAAAAGAGAAAACTACTTGAAAATATAAATATTAGTATAAATTTTTTCATTTTAATTGATTTATGGTTAATAAGTAGTAATATACAAAATACTCCCTGAACTTAATGAAGTATAATATATCCAAATCCTTAATGTTAAATTGATCACAAAAATAGGCAGCCTTCTTGCTCAATTATTTCACCTGTGTCAATTAATTTTCTTGAGTAGTTTTTGTCAGATGGATGGAATATAAATTCCTGACCCTCTGAATTTGAAAAATGGAGTAAACCATCAATTACTTCATATTTATAAGTTATAGTATATTGAATTTCTTGACCTGTTCCATAGTAATCATAATCGAACCATAAAACATCCTCTTCATTCATTTTAAATGTAATATTCCATTTTATCCCATCATAAACATTTTCGTCTCCTTTCCATCCTTTGCAATATGACACATCATTATTAATGTTGAAGAATGATATAAATACTGGACCACTTCTTTCAAATTTGATATCTGAAAAGTAACTGTAATAATTATCTGTATCTGTCCACATTGTATCATCATATTTGCTTAAAAATCTAGCACCACTAAATGAATTATATTGTTTCGGTAAGCGATTAACTTGATAACCACTTGTTTTAGTAAATGGATCTTGATTCCAAGACTCATATTGTCTAACATCAGTTTTAAAACAAGAAGAAATTAAAAAACTCAATAAGGCAGTTGCTAGTGACTTTTTCATTGATTTATGATCATCAAATATAATTTATAAAACTTAATTAAAATTATATATTATTGTTTTTTAGTTTATCCTGATTATAAAAATAAACAGCCTTCTTGTTCAATTATTTGGTTTGTATCAATTAATTCTTTTGAGTAATTTTTTTTTGATGGATGAAAAATAAATGATTGATCTTCAGAGTTTGAAAAATGGAGTAAACCGTCAATTACTTCGTATTTATAGGTTATTGTATATTCAATTTCTTGACCAGTCCCGTAATAATCAAAATCAAACCAAAAAACATCCCACTCATCTTTTTTGATAGTTATGTCCCATTTTATTCCATTATAAATATTTTCACCTTTTTGCCATCCCTTACAATATGAAACGTCATTATCAATTTTAAAGAAGGATATAAAATATGTAGCTGCGTTTTTAAATTTTATATCCGAAAACTCACTGTAATAATTATCTGTATCTGCCCACATTGAATCATCATATTTGTATAGAAATTTACAAGTCTTTACTCCACCACAGAAAACGTTATATTGTTGCGATAAACTGTTTATTTGTCCTCCACTTGCCCACTGACGTGGATCTAAATTTGCTGTTCCGTGTTGAATTACATCTGTCTTATAACAAGTAAAATGTATTAAGCACAAAGAAGCTACAAATATTTTTTTCATCTGTTAATGATAATTACTTAAAACTAGTAGAACATACATCCCTCTAATTCAATTATTTCACCAGTATCAACAATATCTTTTGAATAATTTTTATCAGATGGGTGGAAAATAAATTCTTGATCCTCTGTATTTGAAAAATGAAGTAAACTGTCAATTACTTCATATTTATAAGTTATGGTATATTCAATATCATCGCTAGTACCGTAATAATCATAGTCAAACCATAACTCATCCCACTCATCTTTTGTGATCTTTATATCCCATTTTTTTCCATCTAAAATATTTTCACCTGTTCTCCATCCTTTGCAATATGAAACATCATTGTTAATATCAAAGAAGGATACAAAATATATCCAATTTAAAAATTGTATATCAGAAAAGTCACTATAATAATTTTCGATATCTGACCAGAATGTATTATCATATTTGGCTAAAAACTTGCAGCCCTTTCTACCCAAACCTCCTGGATTACAAAATCGAGTATAACTTTGTTGTGCAGTAGGAAGTTGTTGTCCACTAGCGAATGTGGCAGGATCTAAATTTTTTGAACCATATTGAACTATATCTGTTTTAAAACACGAAAACATAACTAAACATAAAAAGCTAATGAATAACTTTCGCATTGATTTATGATTTGACTTAAATTTACTTATTGTTTTAAGTTTAATGAAATTGCTATTCTTAATTCTTAGTCTAATCTAATTATAAAGCATGCAATCAACAAAATCTTTTATTTCATCAGTCCGATAAAAAATTAAAGAATCTCCTTCTGAGTTTGAAAAATGAAGTAAACTATCAATTACTTCGTATCTATAGGTTATGGTGTATTCAATTTCTTGGTCTGTTCCATAATAATCATAGTCAAACCAAAACTCTTCCCACTCATCTTTTTTGATTTTAATATTCCATTTTATCGCACCGGATGTATTATCTCCTTTTTTCCATCCTTTACAATATGAAATATCTTTATCAATATTAAAAAAAGAGATGAAATATGGACCAGCATTCAAAAATCTGACACTTGAAAAATCACTGGAATAATTTTCTGTATCTGACCAGAATGTGTAATCATATTTGAATAAAAATTTACAGTTTTTTGGTGCATTACAAAAACTTGTGTAGCTACGAGGAGCCGTTGGGTAAACTTGTCCATTATGCATACTGGCAGGGTCTGTATTAGCTGTTTGAGATTGAACTATATCTGACTTAAAGCAAGAAGAAATTACAAAAAACGGAATTAGCAAAAGAATTTTTTTCATGCTCCGTAAAACGTACATCCTTCCATTTCAATTATTTCACTTGTATCAATAGAATCTTTTGAATAATTTTTTTCTGAAGGACTAAAAATAAAATTTTCATCATCAGAACTAGAAAAATGAAGTAAACTATCAATTACTTCATATTTATACAGTATAGTATATTCAATTTCTTGACTTGTCCCATAATACTCATAATCAAACCAAAATATATCCTCTTCATCTCTTTTGATTTCTATGTTCCATTTTATTCCATCATAAGTATTTTCACCTGGCCTCCATCCTTTGCAATAGGATACATCATTACTAATATCAAAGAAGGATATAAAATGTTCAGAGTTTAAAAATTGTATATCCGAAAAGTCACTATAATAATTTTCTGTATCTGTCCAAAATGTATTATCATATTTTCGTAAAAATCGACAAAACTTTCTTCCAAGACCTGCTGGATTACAAATTATTGCTGTGTCAGTCATACCTCCAATACCACCATATTGAAGTCCACTCGCATCAATAGGGGCAAGCTTATTTTTTTTCTCGAATTGAACTATATCTGTTTTAAAACACGAAAATATTATAAAACATGATGCAGTTACAAATATCTTTTTCATTTAGAGCAATTGCATTTTGAAAGTTACTAATAA
>CACERG010000026.1 GCA_902561795.1 uncultured Bacteroidota bacterium
TTTCTGCAATTTCAATACATTTTAAAATATTTTTAAAATGGTTTTCAGGAGTTTGCTTTAGTTGATATTTTAGATGATTTAACGACCCTTTTGTAAGTAAATTTTGAACCTTTGCTCCAGCTTTTTTCATCCAGTTTATTGATCTTCCATTATCTACAAAAGTTAGAATCTCGATTCGATTTATATAGCCGTTCGATTTTGCCCAATCAGTTATGCCTTTTACTGCTTTTGATTCTCCCTCAGAAACGTGAGCTGATGCTATCTCAATCCTATCTATGTTTAGTTCTTGAAGTAATAATTGGGCAAGAGTGAGTTTTTCAGAAATAGAAAAAGAAACTCCTGAAGTTTGCTCTCCATCTCTAAGGGTTGTATCCATTATCTCTAAATGCTTATTCATTTTAAAATTGGATATTTCTACAAAGGGGATTTAGATTCAAATTCTTTTATATCGGATTTCATGCTATACAAATAGTCAATATCGTCATAGCCGTTAATCATATTTTCTTTTTTGTAAGAATTTATTTCAAACTTTTCAGAATTTTTTGAGTCACATATACTAATCAATTGTTTTGGTAGGTCAATTTTCAATTCTGTTTTTGCATCATTATAAATAGCTTCAAAAATATTATTTAGAAATGATTGTGATACTTCTACAGGAAGAACGCCAATATTTAAGCAGTTATTTTTAAAAATATCAGCAAAGAAACTTGACACAACACACCTAAATCCATAATCATATATTGCCCATGCTGCATGCTCCCTTGATGATCCTGATCCAAAGTTGTTTCCTCCTACTAATATGCTTCCAGAATATGTTGGATTATTTAATACAAAATCATTTTTGATACTGTTATCTTGATTAAATCTCCAGTCCCTAAATAAGTTATCACCAAATCCTTTTCTTTCTGTTGCTTTGAGAAATCTTGCAGGAATTATTTGATCCGTATCTACGTTTTCTATAGGTAATGGGACAGCTGAACTTTTTAAAACTTTGAATGAATCGTAAGACATACTAATTAAATGAGAGATCTTGGATCCGTTATCTTGCCCGTTATTGCAGCAGCTGCAGCAACAAGTGGACTTGCAAGAAGTGTTCTTGCACCAGGGCCTTGCCTTCCCTCAAAGTTTCGATTAGAAGTACTAACTGCATATTTACCAGGAGGTATTTTATCATCATTCATTGCCAAGCAAGCTGAACAACCCGGTTCTCTTAATTCAAATTCAGCATCTTTAAAGATTTCTAATAATCCCTCATTTTTAATAGCTTCCATAACTTTATGAGAACCTGGTACAAGCCATGCAGTAACATTTTTAGAACGCTTACGACCACTTACGATGCTTGCAAAAGCTCTGAAATCCTCAATACGTCCATTAGTACAACTTCCTATAAAAACATAGTCAATAGGCTTTCCAATCATACTCTCACCTTCTTTATAACCCATGTAATCTAACGACTTTATATATGTTAATTTACCATTATCAACATCTTTAGCTTTTGGAATTGATTTTGTGATACTAATTCCCATTCCAGGATTTGTTCCAAATGTTATCATTGGATCAATTTCTGAACCTTTAAAGAAAAACTCTTTGTCAAATTTTGCCCCTTTATCAGTGTATAGTGTATCCCAATACTTTTTTGTTTTTAACAAATCATCTCCTTTTGGAGTGAATTCTCTGTTCTTTATGTATTCAAATGTTTTACAGTCTGGAGCAATCATTCCCCCTCGAGCACCCATTTCAATACTTAGATTACAAACCGTCATTCTACCTTCCATGCTTAACTCACGGAATACTTTTCCGTGATACTCAACAAAATAACCAGTTGCTCCTGATGTTGTTAGTTTTGAAATTATGAATAATGCGATGTCCTTTGGAGTAACACCATTATTTAATTTTCCATCAATAGTTATTCTCATTTTTTTTGGTTTTGGTTGCATAATGCATTGAGTTGCGAGTACCATCTCTACTTCGGAAGTTCCAATTCCAAATGCTATTGCACCAAAAGCACCATGAGTCGAAGTATGTGAATCACCACAAACTATTGTAGCCCCAGGTTGAGTTATTCCATACTCTGGGCCTACAACATGTACAATACCATTTTTTTTGTGTCCAAGTCCCCAATAGGAAATACCATACTCATTTGCATTTTTTTCGAGTGCTTCAAGCTGATTTTTTGATTCAGGATCAGTTACAGGTAAGTGTTGATTTTTCGTGGGTGTATTGTGATCAGCTGTTGCAAAAGTTCTTTCGGGATAAAGCACAGAAACTCTTCTATTTTTTAAGCCGAGAAAAGCTACAGGACTTGTGACTTCATGAATCATATGACGATCAATGAATAAAACGTCTGGTCCGTTTTTAATTCTTCTCACAACGTGGGAGTCCCAGACTTTATCAAATAGGGTTTTAGCCATATGTTTTTATTTTATCTCTATAGATTACTTGCTTTAATTATGTCTGGCAGGTCTTTATCCCCTATTTCTTTTATTTTATCTGCAACTATTAAAAATTGTTCATATACACGGTCAAGTTCCAGTTTATCTAATTCATAACCAATTTTTTTTGCCCGATAAGCTAAAGCTGCTCTTCCAGATCTTGCAGTTAAAACTATGGATGATTCATTTACTCCCACATCTCTTGGATTAATAATTTCGTAAGTTTCACGTTTTTTTATTACACCATCTTGATGTATACCAGATGAGTGAGCAAAAGCATTTGCACCTACAATAGCTTTATTAGGCTGAACAGGCATTGCCATGCTTTCAGAAACAAGTTGGCTAGTATATAAAAGTTGTTTTGATTTTATTCTTGTATCAAGATTCAATTTTGGGTGTTGACGGAGTATCATGACAACTTCCTCAAGAGAAGTGTTTCCAGCACGTTCACCAATACCATTTATTGTACACTCAATTTGTCTGGCTCCATTTTGAACACCTGCTATCGAATTAGCGGTAGCAAGCCCTAAATCATTGTGACAGTGGCATGAAATAATGGCATTGTGAATACCTTTTACATTTTCCTTTAGATATTTAATTTTAGATCCATATTCTTCAGGTAAACAATAACCAGTCGTATCAGGAATATTCAAAACTGTTGCACCAGCTTTTATTACTGCTTGACATATTTTAGCTAAAAATTCATTATTTGTTCTTCCCGCATCTTCCGCATAAAACTCGACATCCTCTACATAACTTTTAGCATGAGCAACGGCGGCTGTTGCACGTTCAATAATTTTTTCTGGACTTGAATTAAATTTAAATCTGATATGACTTTCAGATGTGCCAATTCCAGTATGAATTCTTGCTCTTTTTGCAAATCTTAATGCATCAGCTGCTACATCAATATCCCTTTTAACTGCCCTAGTCAAACCACAAACTTTAGAATTTTTCACCAACTTAGAAATATTTTCCACAGCTTTGTAATCCCCTGGACTTGATATTGGGAAACCTGCTTCTAATACATCAACTCCTAATTCGTCTAATTGTTTCGCTATTGTAAGTTTTGTTGAGGAATCTAATTTACAACCAGGAACTTGTTCGCCATCGCGTAAAGTAGTGTCAAATATTTCTACAAATTCCATATTATTGATCAAAAGTGGAAATTTACCACCAAACTAAATTATAATTTATGTTTTCCAATAATAAAAATAGCTATTTTTGTATTACAATATTCGTTGTGAAAAACAAACGCCTAACATGCTAATTATTAGTAATTTGTATTTAAATAATTTACAATGACAAATGACCAGAAAGATAATTTATTTATTCTTATAAAGTCTTTGACTAAATCAGAAAAAAGACAATTTACATTGTATGTTGGAAGAATGGATTCAAATGAAAATTCAAAATTTCTCAATTTATTTCAACTTTTGGATAAAATGAATCGCTATGATGAAAAAGTGATTTTAAAAAAGGGAATTGTCACAAAACAACAATTATCAAATCTGAAGGCACATTTATATAAACAAATTTTGATCAGTTTACGAATGAATCCAATGCATAAAAATATTCGTATTTTGATAAGAGAGCAGTTAGATTTTGCTACAATTTTGTATCAAAAAGGATTATATAAGCAAAGCCTAAAAATTCTTGAAAAATCAAAATTACTTGCAAACAAACATCAAGAAAAGTATGTCGCTTACGATATAGTAGAATTAGAAAAGATTATAGAGTCACAGTATATTACTAGAAGTTTGAGTAATCGTACAGAGACTTTAGTAGCTGAATCTGAAAAACTTCGTACACAAAATAATTTAACAACCAAACTTTCAAATCTTTCTTTGAAACTCTATGAGCGTTTAATTAAAGCAGGTTATGCAAAAAGTGATCAAGAGTATAGAGAAATAACTCAGTTCTTTTATGAAAATTTACCAAAGTTTGATTATGATAAACTTGGATTTCGTGAAAAACTTTGGTACTACAAAGCCCATGTGTGGTATAGCTTTCTTACGCAGGATTTTTTATCAACCTATCGCTATGCATCTAAATGGGTAAAAATGTTTGATAAAGAACCTACAATGATTAATATCCATCCGGTTTTTTATTTAAAAGGTAATAATTATCTCATGGAAAGCTTAGTTTTAATCAAATATCCATCTAAATTCAATGAAACATTAGAGCAAATGGTCTATTGGACCAAACATAATAGCTTTCCAAAAAATGATAATTTAAAAGCATTAATTTTTCAATTTTATTATAGTAATAAACTAAACTTTCATTTTTTAGAAGGAAATTTTGAAAAGGGATTAATACTTATTCCTGAGATAAAAAAAGGAATTAGGGATTATCAAAATCAAATTGATCCTCATCACATAATGATGTTTTATTATAAAATTGCTTGTGTTTATTTTGGTTCTGAAGATTATGAAAATTGTATTTTCTTTTTGGATAAAATTATAAGTAACAAAAGCCTAAAAATGCGTGAAGACCTATTGTGCTTTTCAAGAGTATTAAATATTTTTGCTCACTATGAAGCAGGATTTGATTATCATTTAGAAACTCACCTTCGCGAAACATATAAGTTTCTGATTAAAATGAACGATCTGCATGAGGTACAAAAAGCAATGATTAGATTTGTTAGAGGGCTAGGCGAAATTTATCCACATGAATTAAAAACAGCATTTGAATCTTTGTACAAAGAATTAAAGCAGTATGAGAATGATCCTTACGAGAGTCGTTCATTTTTATATTTGGATATCCTATCATGGTTAGAAAGTAAAATTAAAAATGTATCTATTGCTAGTATTATTCGTCAAAAGGCATCTACAATTAATCGTAAAGAACGATCTTCCATATCCCCGTATTCTTAGGTATTGTACCAAAATTCAGTTTTTCTTTTGTAATAGGATGTGAAAATGACAAGGACCTTGAATGAAGACTTATACTTTTGTCTTTATTTGCTCTTTGGGCTCCATATTTTACATCTCCCTGTATTGGAAAACCAAAGCTACTTAATTGTGCTCTAATTTGATGGTGGCGACCGCTAAGAAGCTCTATTTCTAGTAAGCAATATTTTTCAAATTCTTTTATTCGTTTCAAGTTTAATTGAGCGAACTTACTCTTGGGGACTTTTTTTAAGTGTGCTTTTGATTTGTTTTTTTTTCTATTTCTTGTCATCCAACTTGATAAATTTTTGCAATCTTTTGGAAATTTTTTATCCACAAGTGCCCAATATATTTTTTTGGTTAATCTTAACTTAAATTGCTCATTTAATCTAGTAAGTGCTTTTGATGTTTTAGCAAAAACTAAAACACCACTTGTTGGTCTATCTATGCGGTGAACTACTCCTAAATATGCAGAGCCTTTTTTTTTCTTTTGAATTTTTATATAATTTTTAATTGAATCTGATAGTGAAATATCACCGGTTTTATCAGATTGGACCAATTCTCCAGGTTTTTTATTTATAATAATAATATGGTTATCCTCAAAGAGTATACGTTTAAATAATTCCAAAAATTAATATTGTTCTTTCTTATTAGGAAATTTCTCTGACTTAACGTCTTTACTATACTGAGTAATAGCTCTGCAAATAATTTCATCTAGATCAGTATACCTTCTTAAAAATCTAGGACTAAATTCTTTATTCATACCCAACATGTCATGTAAAACTAAAACTTGACCATCAACGTTTTTTCCAGCTCCAATACCAATTGTTGGAATTTTTGTTGATTTCGTTGCTTTTTCGGCAAGTGCAGCAGGAATTTTTTCAAGAACTACTCCAAAGCAGCCGATTTTTTCTAACATAATTATTTCTTCAAGTAATCGTTTTGCTTCAAGATTTTCTTTAGCTCTAACATTATAGGATCCAAATCTATATATTGATTGCGGAGTAAGACCCAAATGACCCATAACAGGAATTCCTGCTTGAATTATTCGTTGAATAGAATCTTTTGTTTGATTGCCACCTTCTAATTTTACACCGTGAGCCCCAGATTCTTTCATTATTCTTATAGCGGATCTTAATGCTTCCATTGGATCTGACTGATATGATCCAAAAGGTAAATCAACAATTACCAAAGCTCTTTTAGCAGCCCTAACAACACTTGTTGCGTGGTAAATCATTTGATCGAGTGTTATAGGCAAGGTAGTTTCATGTCCAGCCATAACATTTGAAGCAGAATCTCCCACTAAAATAACGTCTATTTTTGATTTATCGACTAATCCAGCAAAACTATAATCATAGGCTGTAACCATTGCAATTTTTTCACCTTTTGACTTCATTTCCTGCAATGTTTTAGTTGTAATTCTGGTGTAATTAATACTTGACATATTATTCAATTAAGACAAAATTATATTTTTTTTATTTGACTTTATCTTCTGTTTGTGTAAATATAGTGTTTATTTACTCTGCCATACTGTCATATTAGTTGCAAGTGGCATAATGCTTGAACGTAAGTATTAAAAATTATTAAAATGAGTAAAATAATAGGAATTGATTTAGGTACTACAAACTCGTGCGTATCTGTTATGGAAGGAAATGAACCAGTTGTAATACCAAATGCAGAAGGCAAACGTACAACACCTTCTGTAATTGCATTTGTTGAAGGAGGTGAAATTAAGGTTGGGGACCCTGCTAAAAGACAAGCAGTTACTAATCCTACAAAAACAATTGCTTCTATAAAGAGGTTCATGGGCAATAAGTTTTCAGATTCAAAAAATGATGTCAAATCAGTTGCTTATAAAGTTGTGAAGGGTGATAATGACACACCAAGAGTAGACATAGATGGAAGAAAGTATAGTCCACAGGAGCTATCAGCAATGACTTTACAAAAAATGAAAAAGACAGCTGAAGATTATTTAGGCCACGATGTAACTGAGGCTGTAATAACAGTACCAGCCTATTTTAATGATTCACAAAGACAAGCTACAAAAGAGGCAGGAGAAATTTCAGGTTTAAAAGTCCAAAGAATAATTAATGAACCTACAGCCGCAGCTCTAGCATACGGTCTAGATAAAGGTAATTCTGATAAAAAAATCGCTGTGTATGATTTAGGTGGAGGAACATTTGATATATCAATCCTAGAACTAGGTGATGGGGTATTCGAGGTATTATCTACAAATGGAGATACTCACCTTGGTGGTGACGATTTTGACCAAGTAATAATTGATTTTCTTGCTGAAACATTTCAAAAGCAGGAATCTATTGATCTTCGTAAGGATCCTATGGCTTTACAAAGACTTAAAGAGGCTGCTGAGAAATCTAAAATTGAACTTTCATCATCTACTCAAACTGAAATTAATCTTCCTTATGTGACAGCAACCGATTCGGGACCTAAGCATCTTGTAACAACTCTGACAAGAGCAAATTTCGAAAAACTTGCAGACAGCTTAGTCAAACGTTCTATGAATCCAGTAAAAAAAGCATTAGATGATGCTGGATTATCAACTGGCGATATTGATGAGGTGATTTTAGTAGGAGGGTCAACTAGAATTCCAATAATTCAGGATGAAGTAGAAAAGTTTTTTGGTAAAAAACCTTCAAAAGGAGTTAATCCAGATGAGGTTGTTGCTATTGGTGCAGCTATTCAAGGGGGAGTTTTAACAGGTGATGTCAAGGATGTATTACTATTGGATGTAACCCCCTTGTCTTTAGGGATCGAAACTATGGGAGGAGTTATGACCAAGTTAATAGATGCAAATACTACTATTCCAACAAAAAAATCTCAAATTTTTTCAACTGCTGCAGATAATCAACCATCAGTTGAAATACATGTTTTACAGGGTGAGCGGTCTATGGCAAGTGACAACAAGACAATAGGGCGATTTCATTTAGATGGTATACCACCAGCACAGAGAGGTACCCCACAAATTGAGGTTACCTTCGATATCGATGCCAATGGAATAATCAAAGTTAGTGCTCTAGATAAAGCAACTAATAAATCCCAAGATATTCGTATCGAAGCTTCTTCAGGTTTAACAGAAGAGGAGATCGAAAAAATGAAAAAAGAGGCTGAAGCCAATGCTGACGCTGACAAGAAAGTGAAAGAGCAAGCCGAAAAGTTCAATTCAGCTGATCAAATGATCTTCCAAACTGAGAAACAGCTTAGCGAATTTGGGGATAAGTTATCTGAAGAAAAGAAAAAGCCAGTCGAAGCTGCTCTTGCTGAGTTAAAAAAAGCACATGAATCAAAAGATCTAAAGGAGATTGATAAAGCTTTAGAATCAATTAACGAGGCTTGGAAAAATGCTTCAGAGGAAATGTACAAAGCACAAGCTGAAAAGGGATCAGCTGATGCAAAAAATGCAAATTCTAAAGAAGGTCAAAAAACAGAAAAATCTGGGGATGATGTCCAAGATGTTGATTTTGAAGAAGTGAAAGACTAGTAAATTGAGTATTTTATCTTTTGATAAATAAACTTTTGAAAGCCTGCATAAAAGCAGGTTTTCTTATTTAAAATTATATTTATTAATGAAGAAAAAACAAGTTCTGCAAATTGCAAATAGTATATCTAAAAACACACTAATGGAAACATTAGAAATATATTATACCGATGTAGGAGAGGATTTTTTAAAGGCAAGAATGCCTGTTTCAAAAAAGGTTCACCAGCCAGATGGAATACTACATGGTGGTGCTACAGCCGCATTAGCCGAAAGTGTTGGTAGCGCAGCAGTATATATTTTTAATAAAGATCCCAATACAAAAGTACGTGGTATTGAGATCACAGCTAATCATATAAAAAGTATCTCAGATGGCTTTGTTTATGCTACTGCTAGGCCAATTCATAGGGGTAAAACTATCCAGTACTGGGAAATAAAAGTCGTAAATCAAAAAGACGAATTAATATCTTTATGTAAACTAACCACTTTTACGAAGCGATAACAAAATTTAAATTATTTTTTAGAATATATTTGTTTCAAAATTTTAAACAAAAAAAATGAAAAGTGTAATTATTTGTGATATGGAAGGAGTAATTCAGGAGATGAATAGTGGAGCTCTTGAAATGTTTGGTTACTCAAAAGATGAATTAGTCGGTATAAAAAGAGTTTCAATTTTTTCTCCTGGTGAAATCGTAATTCAAAATGTTTTAGGGTGGCTCGAAGAAGCAAATAAATATGGAAAATCTATTGTTAAAACAAATTTTGTAAGGAAAGACGGATCATATTTCAATGCTGAAATTATAATAACACCTAATTTTGCTAACGGAAAGGATAAACCTCAAACTGGTTACTGCGGAATCACAAAAGAGATTAAAGAAGATGTAAATATTCCAATTAACTTAACTACTAAAATTATTAAAGGTATTGCAATTACAAGGGGTGGTTTTACATTGGCATCTATATTACCTATGGTAATTGTTTCACTGATTTTAAGTCAAACAAATTCATTATCATTAACAAATGCTATTTTGTCAATAATTGGAATAATTTGTGCTCATATTTTTGGGAATCTATACAATGACTATTTCGACGTAAAATCAGGAACTGATGAAAATAACAGTGAATACTTTAATGTTGGTGACAAATCATTAATGCTAAGAGGAGCACAGATTTCGGGAGGTAGTAGAGCAGTAGAGTTAGGCTTAATAACATTAAAGAAAACAAAAACATTAGGTAATTTAATGATTATGATTGCTTTATCTTGTATTATAATTCTTTCAATTAATATATACTTTCAAACAGGATCATTTAATAATATTTATGGTGTTTGTATAATTGGTTTTTTAGGTTTATTCTTGGCATATTTTTACACAGCTGAGCCATTAAAATTTTCTTCTAGAAAGGGACTAGGTGAATTAACTATTTTTTTAACCTTTGGTCCACTTCTAACTTTAGGAAGCTTTTTTGCAATGTCAAATACTTCAATTGAAATTTCATTTCAACTTTTGCAAAATTTTGTTTTGATTGGTATCCCACTAGGCTTACTTACAACAAATATACTTTTCATTAATCAGTTTCCAGATTTCACTTCAGATAAAAAATCCAATAAAATAAATTTGGTTGTTTTATTTGGAAAAAAATATTCTAGATGGATATATTTAGGCAATCTTTTTGTGATCTACATTACAACAATTTATTTTTTTAAAGATTCCTTTCAAACTTTCTACTATCAAAATGTTATCTTCTTAATTTTCTTATCATTAATTATGTATGGTATGTATATTTTTGTAGGTCTTTATAAATACTATGAATCTAGAAAATTAATACTCTATAATATTCATACGATTTACTATCAAATTATTTTTTGTTTAGCAATCATTTTAACATTTTACCTTTAGTAAAGTTAATTATGTTCCTTAATGAAAACCAATCAACGAAAAACCCGTTTTGGATGTACCTGGTTGGCTCATTCATAATAATAGTCTTTTCAATTATTGGTCAATTACCCTTATCATATGTAATTTCTAGTCAAAACTTAATGGAAGCTGGTGGTGACCCCATATTAGCTCTTAGAAATTTAAACAAAAACTTTCAACTTTTCTTGCTTTTGATTCCTTCGGTAATAGGATTTTTAGGATTAATTTTAGTTGTATACAAATTACATGAAAAGTCATTAAAAAGTGTTTCAACCTCAAGAAAGAACTTCGATTGGCAGAGAATGTTCTTTGCTTTTTTTTTATGGGGTCTTATTACGATTTTGCTTTTAATTGGGGATTACCTTTTCAATCCTAGTGACTATCAATGGAATTTCAAATTATTACCTTTCTTAATTCTTTTTATCATTTCTATTACTTTGATACCAATTCAAGCAAGCTTTGAAGAATATATTTTTAGAGGATACCTTTTACACGGTTTTACATCCTTTTTTAGTAAGCCATGGATGTCATTAGTCATGACATCACTCATTTTTGGATGCTTACATATATCTAATCCAGAAGTTGAAAAAATTGGCTATGGTATTTTGATATATTACATTGGGACTGGTTTTTTTTTGGGAATTTTAACAATTATTGACAGGGGTATAGAACTAGCTTTGGGCTTTCATATAGCAAATAATCTATTGATATCTTTATTATTAACCTCATCATGGACGGCATTTCAGACAGAATCAATTTTTTTAGATATTTCTGAACCCTCAATCGAGTTTGAAATCATTTTCCCTCTTTTAGTCTTATATCCTATATTCTTATTTATTGTTTCTAAAAAATACAATTTATCAAATTGGAAAAATAAATTATTAACTAATTAGCTTAATGGAAACACCTAAATTTTCAAAAATTCATAATCGTTTTCGCCTTAATGGTTACTATTATGATAGAAATACTTTGAAAGAAGTAGCTTATAATTTCATAAAGGAGGGAGATCTTTATGAAACCTTTATGGGAGACTTTATATTAGATTGGCTTGATAACTCAGATTCAATTTATCTTAGTACATCAATATCAAAGAAAAATAAGATATTGGTTAAAAAACAGTCGCTTGTAAGTAGTGCAATTTCAACTGGAGATTTTTTAAATGTAAGTGTTGGGGATAGAGCTCTTCATTGCCTTCCTACAAACTATATAGCAGGTAAAATGATGTTAATAAGAGCATTAATTTTAGGCCTTGAAATTGATCTCATTTCTCCATCAAAACAACCCTTTCACAAAAATGAAAAATTTTACGATTTTGCAGCGATGACCCCGATTCAGGCATTTAACTCTATAGCTGAGTTGGGTAGAATAAAAAAGCTAATAATAGGAGGTGCTTATCTTTCTAACGCACTTCAGAAATCTTTAATAAGAGCTAAAATAAATGCTTATGAGACATATGGAATGATGGAGACACTTTCTCATATTGCAGTCCGTAAGATGACTGATCCTATATCTGAATTCAAGTGTCTGCCAGGAATTTTTGTTGGGCAAGATAATCGTAAATGTCTAACTATTAACGCACCTAAATTAGATATTAAAAATCTTATTACTAATGACCAGGTTGAATTATATAGTCCAACTAAATTTCGATTGATTGGAAGTATCGATCACATAATTAAATTGAATGGTTTTAATATTCATCCTGAACAAGTTGAACGCAAGCTATCCGAAAAAATATCCTTT
>CACERG010000027.1 GCA_902561795.1 uncultured Bacteroidota bacterium
AACTATACAGAAAATGATAAAAGACGGCGCTTCAACTTTTACTGAAGTTGGACCTGGAAATGTACTTCAGGGTTTAGTTAGAAAAATTGATAGATCTGTTAAAACTTATTCTGGAAATCCTACATTTTAATTTTTTTACTTTTAAAAATACCTTTGAAATTTATACATCAAACTAAACTTTTAAATCTTTCAAAAATTTAAATCAGGCTTGGAATTTTTAGCAATTTCTTATGTAGATTTTTTGTAGATTCTCCTAGACATCTTTTCTTTTTTTAAATCAGAGCTGGTAAAGGAAAAAAGATAATTTAGTAAATGTTAGAAATAATGGGGATACAAACAAAGTTTTTCCCTTGGTACCAAAAAAACTGTATGATTATTTTTATCAGTGGAAAAATGTAAAAATATTATTGGTGTAACTAATATAATGGACAAATAAGTTAGAAACTATTTCTTTTTTTGGCGATACATGGTTGAGCGCCTGTTACCATTATCAAATTCTACCTTGTTCTTGGAAATAATTCTAAATTTATTAGTCTTTCTGCTAGTTTTGATTAGTTCCCAAGTAATTATTCCTTTTTTTTTGTCATAATTAATTATCTCTAAACCTGACCTGAAATCACCAGTAGTCGTTTCATATATTATGAGTCCACTATCAACAATTATATTAAAACAATCGGACTTTTCTTTATCACACCATTGTCCATTTAAAAATTCTTCGACACTGAAACCTTGTGCAAAAACGTGAAAATGAAATAGAGAAAACAATAAAATCAAATAGAAGTATTTCATTTAATAAATATAATAATTTTTAATCTCTTTAATAATTATTAGATTTTGAAAATACATATTTCTTGTGGAACAGATTTTGGTTATTATGTGATTTAAAGTAAAAGAATTTAAAAATTGAAAATAGTATTTTCAATAACATATAAAATGAGTAAGGATAATTAATTTCTATGATAAAGAATTTATTTTAATTAAAATATTTTAAATTCTTGGTCATGCCAAATAACAAAAAAAACTTTTGAAGGACCTTCAAGTTTTAATGGAATAGATCTTAGAGATTTTCTTGAGAGTTTAATTAGTAAAATTGATTGATGCATTGAAACTTTTCTAGCAATACTATTTTTTGAATTTTTAGGCTAATTAAAATAATCTCTGAAGTTTATATTTCAAACTAAATCTTTGAACCTTTCAGGAATTTTAATTAGGTTTTGAATTTTTAGACTTGAAGGTTTGTTCCAGGCAATAAATTTCCTGTTTTTTTTAAAATATTCTCTTGCCTTTTCAAATAGTTGATCTGCTTCAACTGGAATTTGATTTTTAATTTTTTTATACAGTTTATATCTTCTTTTTAAATGATTATGCCATCTCAAAGAAATTAGTTCATTATTCTTGTATTTATTTTCTAGTGTTTTGATGTCAACAAGACCAAAATGGAATAAAAATAAATTTGGATCAATAGTAAAATCTTTACCCTTTACTCTATGAAAACCTGATCCCCAATTTAAAGGTTCTAAACTTATTATTGGTTTAGTATAACGGTCTGAAACAAAAGCATATTTACGCTGTGACAAAAAAGGCTTTTTTTTATCAATTGATTTTTCAAAAGTTGGATGCTGAGCAACATCTATTCCTAATGCAGAAAGAGAGGATGAAATAAAATTTTTGCTTAAATATTCTTTTAATTTAAGACCTGTATTAGGATCCAATACTAAAAATTCGTCTATATCAGTAGCTAATACAACATCATATCTCTTATGCAATTCTTTAGCAAAATCTGAAATTCTCTTTGCCCTAGAGCGGTCAGCTTTCAGCCTGTTCAACTTTATGTGATTAATCTGAAAACAATTAATTTTTTCAGCTCTTAAGGGTAGCTTTTGATCAATACCATCAATAAAAATATATAAATTTTTATAGCCTAATATCTTGCCGTAATAAGAAATCCATCTCTCTAAAAAAAAAGAATCATTTCGACACATTGAAACAGCTGCTATTTTTTTTTTCATAAAATTTGAAGATTGACTTCCAGGATTTCATTCATTTTTTTTTGGACAAGATGTTGAATTGACTTTGATGTCAAATCCAAACTTTGAATACAAAGAAATAATATTTCTTTGTTCTTTTCGTAATTCAAAAACTTTTTCAAAATATAGTCATCATTCCGTTTGTAAGGTTTTAAATACAAACCATTAGAAGTGACCACATTCAAATTTCCTTTATTATACTCAATATGATTTGCAAGTGAAACTGTATTAAACTGATTATAACTCCTAAAGCGATAAACAATATTTTGTTTTAGAATCTCAGGATTATCAGTAAAAAATTCTTCTAATTTTTTTTTATTCAATGCTAAGGGAATATGCCCTGACATAAGAAATCTAAAATTAAAACCTAGCAATTTAGCAGCATTCCATTGATTAATTTGAAATGAAGGGGTTTTTTCCTTTTCTACACCCATAAAAAGTTTTTCAAAAAAATATTTTGATTTATCCCATAAAATTCTCTCATAAGGAGGTAATCTCCACTTTCCCCTTAAAACAGGTCTACTATTTTTAAAAAATGTAGATGGCTTTGTTGGACGAACTATAAAAACATCATCATTAAAATAAATAAACTGATCTGATAGACCTTTAATTTTCCATAACATATTTGAAATACAAATACTATTAAATGTTGGCAAAAAGGATTCAAAACCTTGAAAAATTTCTAGATGATCGACGATATGAATATCAGAAATCCGTTTTGGAAAATATTTTTGAACTAATGGATAAATATTTGGATCTTGCTGATCGGTGACAATAAATATCTTTCTAAGATATGGTGCGAACTTTAAAATAGATATTAAGCAATACTTAATTTCATTTAAAGAGTTAAAACGTGTTTTCTGAGCTCCGGCTAGGTTTTTATCAGGTTCAAATTTCAAATATTTTTGTTGCCTTTTGATTAAACTTGGGTCAGATCCATCCACCCAGGCAATAACTGCATCAATTTGAGGAGACTTTTTATTTTCCATTTATAACCAAATATAAGAATTAGAATAATCGCTTATAAAAGCAAAAAAATTGACAGTAATTTAATGAGTTAAATAAGGAATTGTATCTTTAAAAAAACAAATCTGAATAAATGAGAAGTCTTTTTATTTTACTTCTATTTACATCCCTCAATACCATATATTCTCAGGAGAAGTTGCCAAATATCATAATAATGATTGGAGATGGTATGGGATTAACACAAATCAGTTCAGGGATGTATGCAAATAATAATAGTACTGCATTAGAAGGATTTGAATATGTCGGTCTTTCAAAAACACATGCTCTAGATAAACTGGTAACTGATTCTGCAGCAAGTGGAACAGCAATGGCCTGTGGAGTTAAAACTTATAATGGTGTCATTGGAATTGATGGAAAAAATAAAAGTCATACCAGTATACTTGAAATCTGTCAGAAAAAAGGTTACAAAACTGGTCTTGTAGCTACTTCCAGTATTGTACATGCTACTCCTGCATCATTTTACGCCAAAGTTATATCAAGAAGATTATATGAAAAAATTGCTTTTCAACTTAGTCAGCATAATGTTGATCTTTTTGTCGGTGGTGGAAAAGATTATTTTACAAAAAGGGATGACAATAGAAACTTAATTAATGAAATGAGTGAATATGAGTTTGTCAATAGACTTAATGATTTTAAAAACTCTCAATCTGAAAAAATAGGATACTTGACCTACAATGGGGAACCTCCTAGTAAAATAGAAGGTAGAGATCCCGACTTAAATGATTTAGTATCAATTAGTTTAGATAAATTAAGTTCAAAAAATAGTCCTTTTTTTATGCTTGTAGAAGGCTCACAAATCGATTGGGGTGGTCATGCCAACGATTTAGATTATATCGTTTCTGAATTCAAAGAATTCGATAAAACTATCCAAAGTGTTTTAGATTTTGCGAAAAATAATGGTAATACACTTGTAATTGTAACCGCTGACCACGAAACAGGTGGACTAGCGCTAACTGGTGGAAATTTGAAACAATCAAAGGTGAAAGGAAAATTTAATACAGGAGGACACAGTGCCACAATGGTCCCTGTTTTTAGCTATGGACCAAACTCAAAATTGTTTTCAGGAATTTATGAAAACACAGCTATTTTTGACAAAATGCTTGAAGCAATTCAGTAAAAATATTACTTAGTTCTTGCTTGAGATACAATTCTCTTATCAAATTTTGAATCGTCTTCTAATATTTCATAAAAATCATTCATGAATTCAAACATATTTTGGAATTCTTTTGGATTAGAAAACTCAGATTTAAAGCTTGAAACCATATCAATTAATTCAGTTTTCTTAGCTATAAAATCTTCTCTAACTTGATCAAAATATTGCTCTTCTCTTTTAAAACCCCTATAAACTCTTTCTCGGACAGATTTAATACCTAAAGATTGGTTTACAGTCGCATAACTTGGATTCACCCATCCTGTCATATCAAAGTCATATGGAAGTGGGATGATCTCTTTATTCACAAATAAAAGTTTTCCATTATGTTGATATGCAACTGAAAAGTCCGTATTCCCAAGAAGAAATTGAAAAAATGCATTATGTACAGAAGTTAAATGCTGCATTCCCATTGGGTGAACGAATCGCTCAAATACTTTTCCTTCATGACGTTTAGCTACACGTTTGTCATCTTCTATTAAAAAACCTTTCAATTTAAAGTTTTTAGTTTTTTTGCCCCTGATTTCATTGAAATCAACATTTACTCTTTTAGTCTTAAAATGAAATGGAGAAATCATTTCGTAAATTTTATATGCTATAAATTCTTGCAAGATATTATCATTGTTTTCTGCTTCTAACTTACATGGCAAAACTAATTTCAATGTTTTATTACCCTCAAAAATAGTCCCTTCTGATTTGTCTTTTTTAATCTTCATTTTAATAGGTGGAAAATAGCATGTATTTCTTCTGAAGTTTCCTCTTGCTCTGAGCTTAACTTCAATATTTGACCACTTATCCTCATGAAAAAATTCCATGTTTGTTTTAATATATGTTGAATCGTCAGTCTTTTCATTCATCTCTTTATTGGAATAACTTAACTTTATTTCTAAAGGTGTCTGATTAGCATAAAGTTGATCTGACTTTAAAGGTTTTTGTGCTGAAATTAATGTAGACAGCAAAATAATGAACAGGGATAATACTTGTTTCTTCATGATTTAAATAATAAATTTACTCAAATATAACAATTGTTTTTATGTCTAGATATCTCATAATAATCAATTTTAGAACCTTAGTTACCCTACTTATATCAGTCCTTGTACCTTACATAGCTTACAACTTTAAAGTTGTCTACAATATTGATCTAACCCTTATGAGTATTGCCATCATTTTTCCTTTGGTATTTACAATAAGAGGTGCTTTTAGAAGAAGAGAAAAGGCATTAGAACATTTAAGTAGATTTAGAGCTGGACTTAAAACAGTTGAGCACTTTTTCCAACATTCAAAACTTACCGATGAGCTTAAAACAGATAGTCAAAAGCTTTTAGAACAACTTAATGTAGCATTATTTTCACACCTTAACACAAAAAGTGAAAATACCTCAGAATATGACGTCAAACTCAAAGCCATTTCTGAGTTTATAAAAGTCAACGGGGAATTAATAGGTAGAGGCACAAAAGAAAAAATATTTCGCTTTTTAAGAGATGTGATTGACAGTGCTGATAACCTTATCGCAATTCACTCGCACAGAACACCGGTTAGTCTTAAGGCTTACTGTTTAATATTTATTTACATTTTTCCTGCAGTATATACCCCCACCATAATTAATAAAATAGGCTTTGAAAACCCTAGCTGGCTTACCTATTTTATAGTTGTATTAAGTGAATTCATTTTAATATCACTGTATAATATTCAAGATCAAATGGAGTATCCTTTTGATGACGAGGGATTAGACGATATTAAATTCAAGCTTTTTAAAATAGGTCGTAAATAATTCTATATTCTACTTAATCTACAAGGTTGGTATTGATAGATTATAAATGTTTAAATCCAAAAAAATCTAGTTTTAATTTAATGAAAGTAAAAATTATTCTGATTTCATTTTTTTCCCTTTTTAGCTGTTCTAAATCGATAAGTGAGAGACAATTAAATACAATAATTGATTCTTATGAGAACTATAATGCTAAAGGAGATGATTCACCTCTTGGTCAATACACCGAGTCACGTTTTGAGGATTATGCGCACTTTTGCGATTCACTCAAAACACAACTAGAATCAGTTAATATTGAAAAATTATCCAATGATTCTCAAATTTCATATAACCTTTTAAATTTTGTCTTAAATGAAACAATAGTTAAATATAAATTCAAAACACATTGGAATCCGATTCTATCTGATGGAGGTTTTCATCTCAGTTTGACTTTTCGCGTTAGGCCTCTAACAGATAAGAAAAGTTCCATTAAATATCTAAAACTTCTAAAAGCAATTCCTGATTACATCAATCAGCAAAAAGTTTTGATTAAAAAAGGTTTAGATGCTGGTATGGGACAGCCTTTAGTTATTTTTAAAGGATATGAATCCTCTTATAACCTACACATTACAGATAGTGCAGAAGAGAACTTTTACTACTCGCCTTTTTTAAAACTTCCTTCGCAGCTCTCAAAAAAAGATAAAGATTCCCTTCAACTAGCTGCAAGAGATGTTGTAAGTAATGAAGTTATTCCTGCTTTTAAATCCGTAAAGGAGTTTTTTGAAAATACCTATTATCCAAGTACAAGAAAAACGATAGGTGTCTCTCAGACTCCAAATGGAAGTGATTACTATCAAAGTCGTATCGATTTTTATACTACTCAAACAAATGAATCTGCGGAAAGTATTCATGAAAAAGGATTACAAGAAGTTTCCAGGATAAAAAAAGAAATGAAATTAATAGTTAAAGGGTTAGGCTATAAAGGGAGTTTGAAATCATTTATCAAATTCTTAAGAACTGATCCCCAGTTTTATCCTAAAACAGCTGATGAACTTTTAAAACATGCTAGGAATATTGCCAAAAAATTGGATGAGCAATTACCTCGTTTTTTTAAAACTTTACCAAGAAAGCCCTATGGAGTGGCTCCAGTACCAGATGCAATTGCCCCGAAGTATACAGCTGGAAGGTATATAGGTACTTCTGCTGAAAGTACAGATCCAGGTTACTATTGGGTAAATACTTACAACCTTCCGAGTAGACCTCTATATTTAATCCCTTCTCTCACAGCTCATGAGGCAGTTCCAGGACATCACCTTCAGGGAAGTCTAAATAATGAACTACCTGAAACTATTCCTAAATTCAGACGAAATCTTTATCTATCAGCGTATGGTGAGGGCTGGGGTCTGTACACAGAATTTTTAGCAGAAGAAATGGGAATATACTCTACTGCATATGAAAAATTTGGAAAGTTTACCTACGAAATGTGGCGTGCTTGCAGATTAGTCGTCGATACAGGAATTCATGCTTTTGGATGGACTAGAGATGAGGCCGTATCTTTTATGGAAGAAAATACATCGCTATCCATTCATGAAATAAATACTGAAATTGATAGATATATATCTTGGCCTGGTCAAGCCTTAGCCTACAAAACAGGTGAAATGAAAATTAGAGAATTAAGAAGTAAGGCTGAGAGAGAGTTAGGTGATCTTTTTGATATTCGCCAATTCCATGAAGTAATTTTAGAAATAGGGACTGTAACCCTCCCTATATTGGAGGAAAGGGTTAATAAGTATATAATTTCAAGTAAATAATTTTTTAATAACAAATAGGCTAGCTAACTTACAAACCCTAGTTATTTTTATTTTTTGACCAATTCAAATGAAAAATGTCTTAACTAGTAGCTATTAAAATATTTTAACTCATTATATTTTGACTACAGGATTATCATTTTTAGCCTACACACTTTTCGTAGCAGTTTATTCATGGTACCGCCTTAGAAAGGAAAATTTAAATTCTCAAGAAGGATATTTTTTAGGAGGAAGAAGCCTAACTGGAGTTGTAATCGCAGGATCAATGCTGCTTACAAATATTTCTACCGAACATCTAATTGGGATGAATGGCTCCTCTTACAAAAATGGATTTATAATCATTGCGTGGGAGGTAACTTCTGCACTTGCCCTTGTAGCCGCCGCTGTTTATTTTGTTCCAAAATATTTAAAAATGGGACTCACCACAATTCCAGAATATCTTGAAAAAAGATTTGATAAACAAACGCGTGCCCTTGTAGCTTTTTTTTTGATGATCTCATTTGTAGTGACTATTCTTCCAATTGTACTTTATACTGGTGCAATAAACCTAGAAAGTATTTTTGATATTTCTAAGGCCTTTCAAATTTCAAAGCAACAGGGTATTACCCTTACGGTTATAGTTATTGGACTAATTGGTTCTCTCTATGCTATAATGGGAGGACTTAAGGCTGTCGCTGTGTCAGATACATTAAATGGATACGGTCTTTTGATAGGAGGGCTTGCTATTCCCTGTATAGCCTTATATAATATTGGAAATGGAAATTTATTTAATGGTCTAAAGTCAGTATATGAATTTGCCCCTGAAAAGTTTAACGTGGTAGGAAGTGCAGATTCCGTTTTACCTTTTGAAGTCCTTTTTACTGGACTTATTATAAACCAGCTTTATTTCTGGAGTATGAACCAAACGATAATACAAAGAGCATTAGGTGCTAAAAACTTAATTGAGGCCCAAAAAGGACTACTTTTTACGGGGGTTTTAAAAATTTTAGTTCCATTAATTATCATCCTTCCAGGGGTAATTGGATACTATTATTATGGAAATTCTTTATATGACGAGCAAGATATGATCTATCCTGAACTGGTAAAAAAAATCTTCCCAGTAAGTCTTATAGGTATTTTTGCCGCAATAATAATGGGAGCAGTTTTGAGTACATTTAATAGTGTGCTTAACAGTGCTGCAACTATTTTTAGTATTGACCTTTACAAGGGTTATATAAATCGTAAAAGTTCAGACTCAAAACTAGTTCGAGTAGGTAAAATTACTTCAACTATTCTGGCATTATTTGCAATTCTTGTTGCACCACTAGTAGCTAATGCACCTGACGGTTTATATCAGCTTTTACAACAATTAAACGGAATTTTCTTTATCCCTATAGCTTCAATAATGATTGCCGGTTTTTTTACAAAAAATATTTCAGCTATTGCTGCTAAATTATCTTTGATAGTTGGTCTTTCTTTTTATTTAATCTGCACCTTTATTGTCCCTGTTGATTTGCATTTTGTTCATATTTGGGGAATTGAATTTATCCTTAATATGATTGTAATGTTTACAGTCTCTTACTTCTATCCCAGTAATAAAGTTGTAGAGGAAAAAAACACCTCCGTTTTAGACTTGAGCACTTGGAGATATACCAACTACTTATCGGCGATTCTTTGTCTTGTAACTTTACTTATTTATATAGGCCTTGGAACCTACTCGTAAAGGCTTTCCTTTTCAAAAATCTGCATTTGATCTATTTGAAGATCGTCAAGCCCTTTTTGATCAAATGGATTTTCTATATAGTCTTGTATATTATACAGAGCCATAAGAATAAAACTTATTGTGATTGAAAAAAGGATTGAAACTGGAAGGTCAATACCTAGTGACATTTCAAATTGCCCTTCTGTAATTAATTTTGTGTTGAACAAAAATGGTGACAGATATATAAAGATAAGGCAGTACCTCCTTAATGAAACAGGGGTACTGTGGAGCTTAAGTCCGTTTAATTTTTCCATGCAAAGAAAAATTTCATTTTTGGTTGCAATTAAACTATCCTTCTC
>CACERG010000028.1 GCA_902561795.1 uncultured Bacteroidota bacterium
TTTCCCCCCCCTTTTTTAATTTTAATTCTTGTAATGCAAAATGAATTTTAATTGCAGCAGATCTCTGTCTTGGATTTAAAAACTTATTTCTTGTGCTTATTGCAAGGCCATCTTTTTCTCTTTCTGTAGAACAAGATATTATCTTCACACCGAGCTCAAGAGATTTATTTAGAGCTTTTATTATTTGTATTTGCTGATAATCTTTTTCGCCAAAATAAGCATTATGTGGTTTTATATCCTTGATAAGTTTTTCTATGACAGTCGCTACACCATTAAAATGTCCTGAGCGAAATTTTCCTTCCATGTGGTGAGAAATTGATCCAAAGTTATATAAGTTTCTTTTTACTCCAGACGGATACATTTCATCGTTATCTGGGTTATAAATAACTACATTTTTTGAGAATGATGATAAAAAAGCTTTATCTGCTTTCAAATCAAAGGGGTAGTTTTTAAAATCATTTTCATCATTAAATTGAGTAGGATTTATGAATATGCTTACAACTACCGTCCCATTATCTAAACAAGCTTTTTTAATTAGTGACAGGTGACCCTGGTGCAACCCACCCATAGTGGGAACAAGGCCTATTTTAAAAGACTTAGAATTTAAATACTTTTTCAGTTTTTCTAAGGCTTTAAATACCAACATTTAGCAATTTATTAACTCTGCTAAAGTAGGTAGTTTTTAATAATATGTCTATTAATTTTGTATTTTTGCGAGACTTTTCCCCTAGGAAAATAAAATATGAAAGATAAGAGAGTACTAATTATATCCTCAGAGGTTGTTCCTTATTTGCCTCAGACAGACCAAGCAATTAAATCATTTCAGATCCCCAAAACAGTAAATGAAAATGGTGGCCAAACACGAATTTTTATGCCACGGTATGGATTAATAAATGAAAGAAGACATCAATTACATGAAGTAATAAGACTTTCCGGGATGAATCTTGTAATTAATGATATGGATATGCCACTAATTATTAAGGTTGCTTCGATACCTAAAGAAAGGATGCAGGTTTATTTTATTGATAATGAGGAGTACTTTAAACGAAGAGCTATACTTCACGATTCTGCAGGGAAAATATTTAAGGATAATGACGAACGCATGATTTTTTTTACAAAGGGAGTTATAGAGACAGTTAAGAAGTTAAACTGGTCACCGGACATAATTCATCTTCACGGTTGGTTCACCTCGCTATTCCCACTTTATTTAAAATCATATTATGCAGATGAGCCACTTTTTCTAGAAAGTAAGATAGTGTACTCAGTCTACGAGCCTGATTTTAAGGGAGTTGTTTCTAAGAAAATTTATGATAAAGTTGCATTTGATAAAATTGATGCAGAACATATAGTTCAGCTTAAAAAAGCTGATTATATTGGGCTTACTAATCTAGCTTCAACTTATTCTGACGGAATAATAGCAGCCTCAGAAAACTTAACTGCAGATATTTTAAGTGACTTAAAAAACAGTAAAAAACCATTTTTAGAGTATCCTAAATCTCAAGAAGATAAATTATTGGTTAATTTTTACTCACAAGAAATATAACTTGTTGTTGTGAGGTATTTTGAATGTTTTTTCTCAATTTGTTTAATATTAATATTTGGCGCTTGTAATAAAGATTATCATGCTTTAGGGGAACCTATATTTTCAGATTTAACCTTAGAAACAAAACAAAAAAACATTCCTGTTTTTACCTATCAACAAAGTGTTAATGAAGTTCAATCAAATGTTCAGCCACTCGGACAACTAGGACAAATAAATCATCCTATTTTTGGGGTTGTAAAAGCGAGTATTTTTACGCAAATATCAATTGGCTCGGACCTTTTCTTTGGAAATCTAAAACAATCTTTGGAGAACTCTGGAGATCAGAATGATGTAAATATTATTCCTGAAAATGAAACAATTAAAGAAGTCTATTTAGAAATTCCTTTTTTTTCGAATACTGATGACTCGGATAACGATGGAGTAATTGACCTTTTTGATGCAGACCCTAATGATCCTGCAAGTAATTCTGATAATGATAATTTAACGGATATAGTTGAGTCTCAACTAGGGTTAAATCCCTTGAGTGAAGACAGCGATGGCGATGGTATTTTTGACCATGACGACAATGACAATCAAAATTATGATAGTGAGAATAGAGTATATGAAATCGATTCTATTTATGGAAATCGTAATTCTGAATTTAACTTGCAAGTTCATGAATTAACTTACTATTTAAATAATCTAGATTCAAATGATAATTTTGAATCTGCCCAAATATATTATTCAAATCGTGATTATTATGATGAAGGGTTTGTAGGGGAAACACTTTTCAATGGACAAATCAAACTTAACTTTGATGAGGTTAGATTAAATTTTGCCGAAGATGATCTAGCTACCGAAGATATTGATGAAACAACATTAGTTGAGACTAGATTAAGTCCTCGTCTTAGGATTTCTTTAAACAAAAATTTTTTTCAAAAAAATTTGATAGAACTTGAGGGAACAAACTTCTTGTTTGATGATGCAACTTACCAGAAAAAAATGAGAGGTATTATTATACGAGGAGATAATTTTTCGGATAATCTTTATATGCTATTGGATATACAGAACGCTTCAATTAAGATTAAGTATGAATTTGACGATTACAATACTCAAGGAACGCTAGATGATTTGTCGGATGATGTAATTGAAAAAAGAGAAAGAGACTTAACATTAACTTTGGGGAATACTCGGATAAATTCTTTAAAAAATTCAGCTTTTGATTCAGCTATTCAAAACAGAATAGAAACTTCACTAAATAATCAGCCTTCAGATAAATTATTTGTTCAAAGTAGCCGATTACATGGGAAAATTAGACTTTTCTCACGTGAAGACCCTGAAGTAAATGAAATATTAAATAATATAAGGGAAGAGAAATTACTTGTAAATCAAGCAAACCTGATATTTTATGTTGATCCTGAAACAATAGCTGAAGAAATTACCGCTCAAAGAATCTATCTTTATAATTACAATAATGGATTACCAATTAGTGATTACATAAGTGATGTCTCAACATCAAATTTTGGAACTAACTCAAATAAATCAAATTTTGGCGGAATTTTAGAACTAAGTGAAGATGGTAAACCCTTTCGATACAAATTTAATTTGACTAATCACATAACAAATATTATAAAAAATGATTCTTCAAATTATGACTTAGGGCTAACTATAACAGGGAACATAGAAAACCCGTTTCCTATCAAAGCTAAAACAAGCGTGGAAGGCGTTGATATTGATTACCCTTTATCAGGAACACTTAATCCTCTGGGCACTGTATTGGTTGGTTCTCATCCAGACAGTACCTCGACGAATAAAAAGGCTAAGCTAGAACTAATTTATTCTTCATATTAATATACTATAAATAAAGCCAAACTGAGTAGCAAACAAATAATATTGTAAAACCTATCAGACCTTGAATAAAAGTTCCTACAGTATGGGTTTTAATTGCAGTTTTAGTATCTATCATACTCATTTGTGATACAATCCAGAAATAAGAATCGTTTAGATGAGAAACAGTCATGGAACCCACTCCTATAGCCATTATAATCCAGACTTTACCTAATTCAGTCTCTAATCCGATAAGGGGAAGTAACGGCAAGCAAATAGATGATGAGGTAATTATTGCAACGGTAGATGAACCTTGAGCAGTTTTTAAGAACGCAGCAATTAAAAATGGAATTAAAAGCCCAAATGAGTTATTAAATGAAAGGTTTGTAAAATAATCTTGAAAGGGGATGCTTTGAATTACTTTACCTAAACCTCCTCCCATTCCTGTAATCAATAGTATTGGGACCGCTTTTTTAAATGACTCTTTAAAACTATAGATAATAGTTTTTTTTCGATTTTTTTTAATTAAATGAAATGAAAAAGTCATTCCAATTCCCAGAGCAAAAACAGGATGTGATACCATATTCGCAATTTGAATTATAACTTGATTATTTGAAGTAAAATTTGAAATTGGCCCAAAACTAAGAAGAAAAATAGGGGCTATGATTGGTAATATAGCTTGACCAAAACTTGGAGTATTTCTAGTTTCATGTTTGGCAAATATTATATCATTACTATTTACTCCTTTTTTTTTAATTAAAAAGTTGGCATAAGTAGCTCCAATCAAAACTAGTATAAAGGCAAAAAAAGATCCGAAAACAACAAGTAAAAAAAGATTATCTAATTTAAGATTATATGCCGCTGCAAGAGGTCCTGGTGTTGGAGGTACTAAAACATGAGGGGCAAACAATCCAGTTGATAATGCAACTGTTAAGCCAGTTATAGGAATTTTACCCTGTTTCGAGAGTGTCTTGTTAAGATTAGATAGAATTACAAAAGCTGCATCACAAAAAACAGGAATAGAGACTAGGTATCCTATTAAACTAATAGCATATGGAAGAGGAATTCTTTTTAGATATTTTAGAATACCCCTAGCTAACGAATGAGTTCCTCCAGATTTTTCAAGTAAAACTCCTATTATGATTCCGAAAATAATTAATAGTCCTAGATTTTTTACTATTCCAAATAGTCCTTTAAATATTATGAAAATATTTTGTTCAATTGGAATTTGAAGCAAGAATCCGAGGATTAGGGCAGCCAAAAATAAGACTAAAGATGGATGAAGTTTAAACTTTGAAATGCCTAATATTATCAAAAGTAAGACTATGAATATACTTGCTACAGGAAATAACATAGCTTCTAATATAGATAAATATGTATAGATAGATAAGTTTTATTTTTCTTTCAGGGCTACTGAATTCATTATTATTGAAGCATGTATTCTTGAGTTTTCTATGAACCATTTATTTGTTTTATAGCCGCCACAGACCACTCCTGCTAAATAGACCCCTTTTGAATTAGATTCCATGGTTTTATCGTCATATATTGGTGTTTTATAATCATCTTTTTGAAATCTAACACCGACACTCTCCAACATCTCAAAGTTTGGTTCATAGCCTGTCATCGCTAAAACAAAATCATTAGCAATCGTATAAGTTTTTTTATTGTCCTTAAAATGTATAAAATCTTTTTCGATTAAGGTGATTTCAGCATTAAAATGGGCTTTGATTGTTCCCTCTTTAATTCTATTGAGTATATCGGGGCGGGCCCAATACTTAACATTAGTTCCGATTTCTTTTTCACGGATTATCATAGTAACACTTTTAGCACCCTTTCTGTAAGTTTCCAAAGCTACATCAACGGCAGAGTTTGCAGATCCAACAACTACTATATCCATTCCAAAGTAAGGATGAGGTTCAGTATAATAATGTTTAACTTTAGAAAGGTCTTCACCAGGAACTCCAATTAAAAATGGACGGTCATAAAAAACCTGTAGCAAAAACAATATTATCTGATTTATAAGTCACATTGTTAGTTTTAACTTTAAATTGATCCTTTTCTTTTTTAATATTTTCTACAGATTCGTATAGATTTAGTTTAAGCTTCCAATGGGTTGTAACCCTTCTGTAATATTCTAAAGCTTCAGCTCTTGTTGGCTTTGAGTTGTGGGAAATAAAAGGGACATCACCAATTTCTAGTTTATCTGACGTTGAAAAAAAAGTCATATTTAAAGGATAATTATATAATGAATTTACAAGGACACCCTTATCAAAAACCATATATTTTAGCCCCTTTTTTTTTGCCTCAATTGCACATGCAAGCCCAATTGGACCCGCACCTATAATAATAACATCTATCATGGTTCGAATGTATGAATCTTTTAAAAATCAATGTAAACTATAATAAATAACTATCTAAAATAAATAATATATAATTTTAAACAATAAAATTAAATTTTTTAATACACTTTATGGTCAGTAATATAGGTTAAATATAGTATATATCTATGATAATATATTTTATGATAGCAAAATCCTTTGTCTTATTAGAATAGAAACAATGCATAATGTCAAATATACGGTCATCATTGAGTTTCCAAAAAAATAAGCTACTAAAAAAGAAGTAAGTAACCACCAAACAGGAAACAAAAATGCTCCTAAAGCATATTTCATTGAGCTAACAAAAACTTTGTCATCAAATCGATTTATTATCTTTCTCGTAATCCATAGTGGAATTATGTTTGGAATACTTAAAACTGAAGTTAGGATGGATCCTATTTTAGTAGTATTTCTTCTTTTAGGCAAATCACTTAAAGATTCTCGGAGGGCTTTTTTTAAATCATTAAAACTCATTTTTGTTGTTATGCGATTTATGCATTCCTTTTGTAAATGATATTTTTCTGTTTCAAATGGGAGCCAAAGACATGCCTGCATTCGTATCTGTAGTTCTTCTCTGATTAAATTTATATTTTCAGCTTCATTTAGTTTGGGATCTATAAAATCTGACACCAATATTGGCTTTCCATATACAAGATGAAGAGTAGTGCAAGTTTGTTTGTGGTGTCCATAATTAATACCCACTGGAAGAATATAGATTTTTTTATTATTGTTGAAATTTTGGGCTTGATACGCTAGTCTGCTACTTCCTTTTGAAAGTTTTTTTAAATAATATTCATCATGATGACCCCCTTCTGAAAACATCATTAAAAATTTACCTTCTCCCAACAATTCAT
>CACERG010000029.1 GCA_902561795.1 uncultured Bacteroidota bacterium
TAGAACCTAATAGCTTTAAAATTATTCTCCCACACACCCAACCAGACTTTCTTGTAGCCCATTTCTTTACCCATATTTAAAACTTTAGTTAAAAGTTTTTTTCCTAGACCCTTACCTTGAAATGCTGCGATTAAATAAATTCTTTCAATTTCAAAACCATTATGTAGATACATTTTCTCCCTTTGGGAATCATTATAATTTAACTTTAAATAGCCAATAATTTTATTTTTTTGATAAATAAAGTAAAATTTAGAATTTGGATCACAAATTTCTTTTTTTAATTGTTTTATGCTGATTTTATTTTTTAGGTATAAACGAATATTTTCTCTAGTGTTTTGAGCTGCGAAGGTTTGCTTAAAAGTTTCTATTGAGATTGATCTTAAATCATTTAAATGATCAATTGATATTAATTTTAAAATAAAGGATTTTATCATTTATTTCAAGATTCCACTAATTTTTAGATCTGTTTTTAATTGTAATGGATCTTTAAAATGAATTGTTTTGATACCAAATTTATTAGCAGCTTTTATATTGCGAATATTATCATCGATAAAAATTGATTCGGACGCTATTAAATTATATCTATTCAAAATTATTTCATAAATGTCAGAAAATGGTTTTCTGGTTTTTTCAGTACCTGATACAACTATTCCCTCAAATAAATGCAGAAAATCAAATTTTTTCAAAGCAATTGGAAAGGTTTCTGCACTCCAATTAGTTAAAGCCAAAACACGAAAATTATTTTCTCTAACAAGATTTTTTAATATTGTCACAACCTCTTTGATTTCTCCACCAATCATTTCCTCCCATTTGCCATAATACATTCTAATTTGATCTTCATATTCAGGAAATATTTTAATTCTGTCTTCGGTCGCTTTGTCAAGTGGATATCCTGCATCTTGATTTTCATTCCATTCAAAAGTGCATACTTTTTCGTAAAACTCCTTTAATTTTAACTTATCACCCTTAAACACTTTTAAAAAAACATAATCAGGATTCCAATCAATGAGTACTCCTCCAAGATCAAAGATTATGTTTTTAATATCTACAGTACTATTTTTTTTGGTCATTTTGTTTTGTTGTCATTAAATAGGCCTTTAAAAAAGAATCAATTTGTCCATTCATTACAGCATCAACGTCATTAACCTCGTATTGAGATCTAACATCTTTTACAAGTTTATATGGATGCATTACGTAATTTCGTATTTGTGATCCCCACTCAATTTTCTTTTTTTCAGATTCAATCTTGTCTCTTTCAGCATATTTTTTTTGAAGTTCTATCTCATATAGCTGTGAACGTAAAAGTTGCATCGCTTTATTTTTATTTTCTAGTTGTGATCTAGTTTCAGAATTTTCAATTATTATACCACTTTTCTTATGACGAAGTCTAACAGCTGTTTCTACTTTATTAACATTTTGTCCACCAGCACCACTAGCACGCATTGTTTCCCAAGAAATATCTGAAGGATTAATATTAATCTGAATATTATCGTCAATTAATGGATAAACATAAACAGATGCAAAAGAAGTGTGTCTTTTTGCATTACTATCAAAAGGTGAAATACGAACTAATCTATGAACTCCATTTTCCCCTTTTAGCCAGCCAAATGCAAATTCACCTTCTAACTCCAAAGTTACGGTTTTTAATCCAGCAACATCACCAGCCTGATTATTCAGTTCTCTTATATTAAATTCTTTTTTTTCTGCCCACATTAAATACATCCGCATTAACATTTCAGCCCAGTCACAGCTTTCAGTGCCACCCGCTCCAGCAGTTATTTGTATTACAGCACTTAAATTATCACCCTCATCTGAAAGCATATTTTTAAATTCAAGATTTTCAAGTAGACCCAATGTTTCGTTATAAGTAATTAAAATTTCGTTAGGATTAGATTCACCATTTTTAGCAAATTCCAAATAAATCTCTAACTCTTCAATTTTACTTTTGAGTTCATTAAAATGAGTAACCCATTTTTTAAGGTTACGTATTTTTTTCATGTGCTTTTCAGCTTCCTGAACGTTATTCCAGAAGTCTGGGGACAAAGATTTTTCTTCTTCGTTCTCTATTTCTATTTCTTTTGAATCAATGTCAAAGATAACGTCTTAGGGCACCAAGGCGATTGATGATATCTTTAAACTGCTCGGTAGTAATCATTTTTAAATTTAAAAAAAATATATTAAGTCATAGGTTTCAACTTTTTACTAGTATCTTACTGTATATGATGTTATTAGTTTTTAGTAATTTTATTTTTATGAAAAGTTCAATGAAAATTAAAACATTATTATGCTTTTTGTTTTTCCTGGTTTCCAGCATTAATTCAGCGCAAAATAAAGGCAAATTAAAATCAAATAAATTTTCAGAAAAAAGTTTAACTTTTTCTGGCTTTTTTGATTTCACTTATAATTATGATAAAGATCTTATCTATTTAGCAGTAAATGAACTTGAAAAGGAATTCCTTTATGTTAATAGTCTTAGTTCTGGTATGGGCAACAATGATATTGGCCTTGACCGAGGTCAACTTGGGAACCAGCGTATTGTATATTTCTCGAAATTTGGTGACAAATTGATGCTTATTCAACCAAACCTAAGCTATCGTTCAACATCAGAAAATACTGAAGAAAAAAAATCTGTAAATGAGGCATTTGCAAGATCGGTCCTTTTTGGTTTTCCTATAGTTGAAATTTCTGAAAGAGGATATGTAATTGACTTAACCCCATTTTTGATGCAAGATACTCATGGTGTAGCCAATAGGCTGAGTCTTATGGGTGAAGGTGATTATGAATTAGATCCTACCCGGTCTGCAATTTCATTACCTAGAACTAAAGCTTTTCCAAAAAATATTGAATTTGACATAATGTTAACTTTTTCTGGAACACCCTCTGGCTCATTAATATCGTCTGTCACACCAACCCCAGAGGCAATTACACTGAATCAACATCATTCATTTGTCGCATTGCCTGATTCAAATTACAAACCACGTCAATTTGATCCTAGGTCTGGAGCAAATGCATTGACATTTTATGACTACACAACTCCTGTTAGTCAATCTACAAAAAAACAGTATCTATTACGGCATCGTCTTATAAAGAAAAATCCATCTGCCACTTTTAGTGAACCTGTTGAACCAATTATTTATTATTTAGATAATGGAACTCCTGAGCCAGTTCGAAGTGCTCTGATAGAAGGTGGAATGTGGTGGAATCAGGCCTTCGAAAATATTGGGTTTAAAAATGCATTTCAAATAAAAATGTTACCCAAAGATGCTGATCCATTAGATGCCAGGTATAATGTAATTCAATGGGTTCATCGTTCTACAAGAGGATGGAGTTATGGTTCAAGTGTTACAGATCCAAGAACAGGTGAAATTATTAAAGGACACGTAACATTAGGGAGTCTTCGAATAAGACAGGATTTTATGATAGCCCTTGGACTTATTGAGCAACCCTTCCTAGAAGATAACAATAAAGAAAATATTGCACTTGAAATGGCATTATCTAGGATACGTCAATTATCAGCACACGAAATCGGTCATACATTAGGCTTTGCACACAATTTTACAGCAAGTTCTAATTTAAAAAGCTCAGTCATGGATTATCCGCATCCTAATATTACGATTAGTAATGGAAGAATTTCTATTTCTGAGGCATATGAAAAAGGAATAGGTGAATGGGATAAAATTAGTATAGCTTATTCATATAGTCACTTCCCAAAAAATATTAATGAAAAAAAAGCTCTTGATTCTATTTTAAAAAAAAGTGCTTTGGATGGACACCGATTTATTACTGATAAAGATGCAAGACCCATTGGTGGTGCACATCCATTTGCTCATTTATGGGATAATGGTAGTAACCCGACAACAGAGCTTATACGTTTGTTAGATATTCGCAAGAAGGCCCTTGAAAACTTTTCTATAAATCATCTGAGAGATGGTGAAACTTATAGTACGCTAGAAGATCGAATGGTACCAATTTATTTGCTCCACAGATATCAAATGGAAGCGGTTGTTAAATTAATTGGAGGGGTTGATTATGATTATGCAGTAAAGGGATCACAAAAGTATAAAGTGAAAGTTGTTGATGGCACAATACAGAGGAATGCTTTATTGGCTTTCCAAAAAGCATTATCTCCTGAATCTTTAACTATTCCAGAAAATTTCCGTGATCTTCTTCCTCCTCGTTCTTTTTTCAATCCACGAACTAGAGAAAATTTTTTATCAGATACAGGTATAACATTTGATTATCTTGGTATCGCAAATATTACAAGTGAAAACTTTATAAAAATGTTACTTCATCCTGAGCGTGCTAACCGATTAGTCACTCAGTATGGTTTTGACAGTAATCAGCTTTCTTTAAAGGAGACATTAAATAATTTAATTGACTCACATTTTAAGGTTGAATATAGAAATAAACATTTTCAGCAATTAAATGATATAGTGAAAAATAATATTCTTAAGTATATAATTATTTTGGGTCTTCAAAAAAATGCAAATACAATAGTAAAAGCTACCATTTTTAATCAACTCATTAAATTAGACCGTTGGCTTGCAGCACAAAATGAATATGGCTTTTCAGAAGTTTATCGTTCCCAAATTGATAAATTCTTTACTGATCCCTCTTCAATTAGATTACCTAGCTCAAAAAAACTTCCTGACGGATCTCCAATAGGAAATTATTCATGTGATTTTTGATTTATGATTGTCAATTTAATTAGCGATACAATAACAAAACCTTCTTTTAAAATGCTTGAGGCCATGTTTTCAGCTCCTGTAGGAGATGATGTTTTCAAAGAAGATCCTTCGGTCAATGAGCTTGAACAAGACTTAGCTTTATTATTTGGAAAAGAAGCTGCACTTTTTTTTCCCTCCGGAACTATGACAAATCAAACAGCTATAAAAATTCATACCCAACCAGGCGAACAAATTATATGTGATCATTTTTCACATATATTTAATTATGAAGGAGGTGGTGTTAGCTTCAACTCAGGTGTTTCCTGTAAAATGATTTCAGGGGATAGGGGAAGAATTACTGCTGAACAGATAATGGAATCTATTAATCCACCCGATTTTTACCATAGTCCTAAAACAAGTCTGGTGTGTTTAGAAAACACAACCAATAAGGGAGGTGGGGCTATTTACGACTTAAACGAAATAGTCAAAATCAGAGAACTATGTGACAAAAAAAAACTTGGATTACATTTAGATGGAGCAAGACTTTGGAATGCACTAGAAGTTACCAAAGAAAACCCAAAACAATATGGTGAGCTTTTTGACACAATCTCGCTTTGTCTAAGTAAGGGTTTGGGTTGTCCTGTTGGTTCAGTTTTAGTAGGATCTAAAAAAAATATTAAAAAAGCATTAAGAATTAGAAAGGTATTTGGTGGTGGGATGAGACAAGCAGGATATTTGGCCGCTGCCGGAAGTTATGCATTAAAATATCATCGTTCAGACCTTAATAATGATCATAAAAAAGCAAAAGAGATTGCTAGCACACTTAAAAACTGCTTATATGTAAATGAGATAAATCCCGTTGAGACAAACATTATTATTTTTTCGTTGAAGAAACAATATGATGAGGTTTCGTTTGTTGAAAAATTAAAAAATAAAAATATTCTGATAATGAGCCTTGGTAAAGGAAAATTAAGAATTGTAACTCACAGAGACTACACAGATGACCAACATTCATATCTGCTAAAAACATTACCCAAAATTGAATATTATGCTTAGGTGGGTTATTAAAATAATGGTCATCATCTCTACATTTGTATGTTGTAAAAAGAAAATTGAAATGAAATTTGATTCAACTATTAATTCACCAAGAGCTGAGAAAATTCCATATCAGCTTAAAACGCATGGTGATATCAGAGTCGATAACTATTATTGGATTAAAGAAAAAGAAAATCCAGAAGTTATCGATTACTTGGAAAGAGAGAATGATTATTACCAAAGAATGACTAAAAGTTCAAAATCCTTAAAAGAAGATTTGTTCATTGAAATGAAGAAAAGAATAAAAGAAGAAGATGAGTCCGTGCCATATTTTTTGAATGGCTTCTGGTATATAACTCGATATGAAAAGGGGAAACAGTATCCTATTTATACTAGAAAAAAAGATTCTTTAACTGCAAATGAAGAAATTTTATTTGATTGTAACAATCTAGCGAAGGGCCATGACTATTTTCAGCTAGTAGGTATTAATGTAAGTCCAGAT
>CACERG010000030.1 GCA_902561795.1 uncultured Bacteroidota bacterium
CCTGAACACTGCTGTAATACTTGCTGATTTATATCTTGAATTGGCAGGCTGCGTCGCTGTTATTGTTGTATTTCCAATACCATTAATTGATATCAGAGTTCCAGATAAAGTGGCCACATTTAGATTAGAGCTTGAATAAGTAATATTTCCTGATCTATTTGAGGTGGGTGGGGTTAAATTAAAATCGTTATCTAAATTTGTTTTTGTTGGAATTGTAAAGTTAGATAAAGTGGTATCTCCTTGGCCCACTACAAACACAACTCTTACTGGTACTGCCTGATTATATAAGTTATTCCCTTGTTGTGTAATTTCAACTGTGAGCTGTCCTGAATCATTAAATGAAAGTGTGGCGTTATTTAAAGTGGCGTTGTTTCCTGCTACAATACTATAATTTAAAGCCAAGCCGGAGCTAGCGACTGCATCAAGGGTTAAATCTAAATTTTCGGTGTAAGTTAACTGCGTTGTAGGAGTTGTGTTAAAACTTATGTTTTGATTTGTTTTTACAACATCAATAACAACTGTTGTTGTCGCTGAATTGTAATTAGGATTACCAGAGTCGTCAGTTGTAAATGTTATGGTTACAAGACCTGTTTGTTGAATACTTACTAATTCATAATTACCTACAGTCCCTGATACTGAAGCAGCAGAACCTGCGGACAAACTAATTATTATTGGTGAACCTGATGAAGAACTTGCAGTAATAGGTATGGAGGTAAAATCCTTTAATGGTTTTGTTGTCGGTAAAGCACCAACAGTTATTGTTTGATTCTTTTTATTAACTACAAAACTTGTTGAAATAGTCCCGGAATTGTAATTATTATCTGCAGAAAGTGTGGCTGTAATACTTGTCTGTCCTGCATTAGTTATGCTAACCGTACTCCCAGAAATATTGGCAATATTTTGATTCAACAAGGTGTATGAAAAACTTCCTGTATTATCACCATTTTTTGTGGGTTCAACTATTTCAAAGCTAGCATCTCCGAATGTCCTTACTATTGGGTTAAAGTTTGTAAGTGTTGGGTTGTCTTTACTAATTATAAGGCTTGCCGAAGCAGTTGCTGAATTGAAATTTGAGTTGGCCAGCTGTGAAACTGTAATTGTTGTTGTTCCAGCACCAACTATTGTTACTGTGTTACCACTCACTGTAGCTACACTTGCATCTGCAATAGAATAAGTAAAACTTGCAGTACTACTTGATAAGGCAGAAAGATTGAAATCAGAATCATTATAAGTTCTAGTTACAACTCCTGTAAAGATAATTGTTGGATCAAATTTGTTAACTGTTAATGTGATTGTTGAAGTTGCAGAACTGTAATTACTATCGGCTGCTTGAGTTACAGTCACAGATGTTGTTCCCCCACCCTCAATTGTTACTGTGTTACCAATTACAGTTGCGACATTTGCATCTGCGATAGTATATGTAAAGGCACCTGTGCTACTAGAGGTTGCAGTAAGGTTAAAGGCAGGGTCCCCAAATGTTCTGTTTTCGTCTGAGATAGAAATTGTAGGGTTAGCTTTATTTACTGTAAGTGTCATTGAGGCTGTTACCGCATTATAATTATTTGTGGCTGCTTGTGTAAAAGTTATTACAGTTTGACCAGCCCCAACTATTGTTGTATTGCTTCCGGTTCCAGTTGCACCTGATAACGAATTATAGTTTTGTGCCACTTCCTCTGCAGTCAGAATTCTATCATACATTCTAACTAAAGGCAAGTATCCTCCAAAGGCGTCACTGGCATCAAATCCTCCACAAGTATCATCGAAGTCTTGACCGATTGCAAGACATCCATTGGTAGGAATTAATGTATTATTTGTATTATAGGTCAGAACAAGAACACCATCAAGATATATTTTATCTACACCTGAAGACTTATCAATAGTCTGCACAAAATGATGCCACTGATTATCACTTAAATTGACATTTGTATTTTTGGAAAATGCAGGCGTATGATGTGTTCTAACTTGCCCACTAGTTATATAAATCAAATTTGCATTATCATTTGCAGTTTTATTGTAACTCAATAGGCCAGCATTATTAGGACTAGAAGTTTTTACAAGTATTTCGTTTGTAATGGTAGTCGTTGGATGCGGAAAATTCGTTTGTTTTAAAAATTTAGCGGTCTGCCCTCTTTCAAATGTAAATCCATTTGTGGTGTCATAATTCATATTACCGCTTATTGTAAAGTCATGATTATTTCCACTTAAATCATAAACTGTGCCTCCAGAACCTGGATAAGAAGTAGGATCTCTTGAGTCGACATGAAGTAAAAGTCCGCCTGTAATTGGATTTAACCTCGCAACAGAAGTATTCGAAATAGTAAAGGTGATCACACCATTACTATTTGAGGAAGTTGAAAGATCAAAATTCGGATCACCAAATGTTTTTGTTAAATCGGAAAACGAGAATGTTGGATCAGCTTTGTTAATTGTAAGGGTCATTGTGGCAACCCCTGAAGAGTATATTCCATTAGCAGCTTGAATAACTGTTACAGATGTTGTTCCTGCTCCCTTAATCGTAACATTATTTCCACTTACTGTGGCGATATTTGTATCTGAGATTATATAGCTAAATGTACCTGAACTATTAGAGGTAGGAGAAAAATCAAAGTTAGAATCCCCAAACGTTCTACTTTCATTTGAAAAAGTGATTGTAGGGGTAACTGTATTTACAGTTAATATAATTGTTTTACTACCCGCATTAAAATTTGAATCAGCAGCCTGAGAAACAGTAATTGTAGTAGTACCTGCTCCTACAATACTTACTTTATTACCATTTAAAGTCGCTATACTAGTATCCGCTATAGAATAAGTTAAATCAACATTTGAATAATTTCCAATATTCGTTAGACCATACCTTTGGGCTAGGTTGTTATAGTTATTTTGGATTTCACTTGAGGTTAGTACTCTATTATAAATTAGAACAACAGGAATGTAGCCGTCAAATAAATTACCACCATTATAAGAAGCAATTCTGACCAAACCGGGAGAATTACCATTAGGCGTATTAGTAAAATTATCTGAGTCAACCAAGTTACCATTATAATAGAGCTTGAATCCATCAGAATTACTAAAACTCACCGCGGAATAATGCCAACTATTTAACATATTTCCTGGACTGTAGCTGACTTGACTCCAACTTGTATTGTGTCCAGCTCTAATAGTGTTTGTACTATTTGCCATCCAAAATGCATGTGCAGCTTCATTCCCACCACTTACGATATTTTTTGTTTTTGATCTCGGATAATAGACAGCAATTTTTGTGTATTGAGTAGAGTTGAGAACTGTTGTGGAATTAGATTGCGCGTAATCGTTATTTTCGTCAAATTCGAAAGTCCCGCTATTTAAATCCGATCTAAAAGTTGGGTTACCATAGAGTGTAAAATCATTTGAATTACCACTTATATCATACCAAGTATTTCCTCCAGAAGAAGAATCATATGAATCAGTATCGCTTGCATCGAGATGAAGTACCAAACCAGAGGTAACCACTTGTGTACCTGGCCTACTTGATATAGCATCAAGGTCAAAATCTGCATCAAGCGCTGATTTAGTAATATCAGAAAGTGTTATTGTGGTGTTGAGTTTACTAACTGTCAAAGTAATTGTTGAAGTGGCTGAATTATAATTGGCATCAGCTGCTTGAGTAACTGTAATTGATGTTGTTCCAGCACCAACTATTGTTACATTACTAACACTAAGACTTGCAATATTAGCGTCTGCAATAGAGTAGGTAAGACTACCAGTACTGCTAGAGGTTGCTGAGAGATCAAAATTAGCATCACCATAAGTTTTTGTTAGGTTAGAAAAGGAGATTGTGGGTGTACCCTTATTGATAGTTAGTGTCATAGTCGCAGTGGCAGCAGTGTAACCACCTCCTGCTGCTTGAGAAACTGTAACAGAGGTTGTTCCTACACCTACTATAGTTACTGTATTTCCATTTACAGTAGCAACATTTGTATCTGAGATTACGTAATTAAAAGTTTGTGAACTATTAGATGTGGGAGAGAGGTTAAAGTTTAATTCGTCAAAAGTTCTAGTTTCATTAGAAATTGATAGTGTAGTTGTTGTCTGATTTGAAGAGGGTAATCCATAACGAGAACCAAAGGCATTGTAATTTTGTAACTTTTCAGCCTCAGTTAATTTTCGATTGTAATATAAAAAGAGACCAATTTTACCCCACCACTGACCTCCTTGTGCAGCATCGTGATTTGGTCCTGCAGCAGATTTACCAACAACATAAAAACCATTTTGATATGATGCTGAACTTGATGTTATCTGAGCTTGGATAGGTTCAGCATTGTAACTAAACTCCCAAAATGGAGATGAATTGGCAAAATGGAAATTTAAGAAATTAAATTGTGTTGTATAATTGGGAATAGAATTCACATCAAATCCAGAATCAACAAAATTTGCACCTCCATTTTCATAATAACCAAGATCATTTGCCCCTGATCGAATTAGAACAGGATGGTCATTTACGTATCCTCTTAAAAGTGTTCTCCATGTGGCTGTAGAATTCAGAATTGTGCTGAAAACTTGAGCAGTAGCATTTGGGTATGTCGGGACATTATACCCGCCATTATTATTTACCCTTACAGGACCTCCATAACTCCCTTCCAGGTCCATATGTTTAATGCCACCTATTGTTCTAAAACCGCTTGCATTTATATTAAAATCATAATTGTTCCCAGAAATATCTCTCCAAACAGTTCCATTTCCATCGTAAGAATTTAAATTATCACTATCTAACATGATTTCAAGACCATCGGTAACTACGTAAGGGTTAACTGTCGCCCAATAATTCTGTTTTACTTCTGCAGCAGATAGTACTCTATTATAGACTTTAATCGTTTTTATTTCACCATCAAAAAATTCTGATACTCCACTTAGTCTACTACCGATGTTAGTAGAACCAGTTCCTACGTTTAAATTATTCGCACCGTTATTTGTATTGCCTTGTGATTGTAAAATTCCATTTACATAAACTTTTATTTGGTTTGAACCTGCATTTTTATCAACGGTGATAGTCCAATAATTCCAATCTCCAATTCTTACTGGAGTATTATCATGAAAATCATTACTCCATCCATTAAATCCTCCATAGCCATCACCTATTGTCATCATAGCAGCTCTTGTGTGCTGTCCACCTCCTGTTTGAACTTGTTCAAAAATTACATCTGTTTGTTGAGTATCTGGTTTAAAATAACCCTCTATTGTGTAAACTGCTTGTCCTTGCGGCAGCACTGCACTTAATCCAATATAATCGTTGGTCCCGTCAAAATCGAAAGATTTATTTGTTGAGTTAAAAGTAGCACCATTAATTGTTCCATTATTTCCACTTGGACTTAGATCACTCCAAGTATTTCCATTTCCTGAATACGAACTAGAATTTCCGGCATCAAGATGGAGCAGTAATCCACTTGTTATATCCGTATTAACTTTGGTTTGCCCAAAAAATACTACAGACTTCAATAAAAGGAAAATAAGTAAGGACTTAACATCTTTCATTTGGCAAAAATAGGGTTAACATCCTATTATTTCAAAAAAAGGCAGTTTTAACTCGCTTATTCTCATCTAATTAAAAATATAGAGCCACCCGTCTATAATTTCACCAGACGTTCCACCGAGTTCTATTCTATAGTAGTAGGGTCCAGTTGGCAGGGCACTTCCTGTTCTTATGTTAGTTCCTGTCCACTCATTTTTGTAATTAATTGATTGGAAAACAGTACTTCCATCTGGAGCATAAACTCTCACGCTAGTAAAGGGATAGTCTTCGACGTTTATCACTTTCCAAGTAGCCTC
>CACERG010000031.1 GCA_902561795.1 uncultured Bacteroidota bacterium
AGCTATAAATTCTGGAATTGCCACATCTATGATTATAATTATGCCAGATGCGGGGACTGGACAAATGGGTTATACAAATGCAATGTCGGGCAAATGGAATTATGAAGATTTTTTTTTCGAAGAGTTTATGCCTCATGTGGAAAATTTATATAGAATAAGAAAGAATAAAAGATATCGAGCCATCAGTGGACTTTCTATGGGCGGGGGAGGTAGTTTTTTGTACGCTCTTCGGCGCCCTGACTTATTTTCTTCTGCTGCCCCTTTAAGTGCCTCTGTAGGGCCCCAGAAAATTGATCAAATGGATGATCATTCTTATCTAGCCTATTGGGGATATAGCAAATCAAACATTAATAAAAGTGATTTTGAAAAATTTAAGAAAAAAAATAATTCTCTTTATCTAATTGATCAAATGGACCAAAAAACTCTTAATTCAGTTAGATGGTATATAGATTGCGGAGATGACGATTATTTATATAAAAATAATGTCTTAATGCACATTAAAATGCGAGAAAAAGGTATCAAACATGAATTCCGTGTAAGAGATGGTGATCATAATTGGGATTACTGGCGTTCTGCCCTTCCTTCTGTCTTGGAATTTATTTCTAAAAAATTTCATTAAAAGGTTTATTTATTATTTTAGCAAATAACCAAAAACCAATATTCCAATGAGAGCAAAATTTTGTTTATTTATTTTAATACTTCTTTTTTCTTGCGGGCAAACCTATAATACTGATAATGAAGAGACCCAATTTCTTAACGACTTCGTTGAAGACGACACCGCGATTGAGAAAACTCCTTTAAAAACAATAAAAATTAATACTGACGCAGGAAGGGAGATTGTTGATGAACCAAAAATAAGTGCCTTCTTTCAAATTTTCCAGGGTGAGAATTTAATTGAAGAACATAATATAGGAATTGAGATAAGGGGCTCATCTTCACAATATTTCCCAAAAAAGTCCTATGGCTTTGAGACTTGGGATGAAGCAGGAGAAGATTTAGATGTTTCCCTAGCTGGTTATCCAGAAGAGGAAGATTGGATTCTTTACGGACCATTTAGTGATAAATCATTAATTCGAAATGTTTTGATTTATAGGCTTTCAAACTTAGTTGGAAGATATGCTACTAAAACAAGTTTTTATAACCTTCAAATCAATGGTGTATTTCTTGGATTATATGTTCTAATGGAAAAAATTAAGAGAGATAAAAACAGAGTAAATATTAGTAAAAATAGATCAGACGACATTAGCGGTGGGTATATTATTAAAATTGATAAAATAACAGGAGACGGAGATACTTTAAATGAAAAAATAGCTTTTATGTCAGAATATACTAAAGATGGCATAAAAGGAATTAATAAAAATGTTCATTTTTTATATGAATACCCCAAAAATAGAGATATATCAGATGAACAGAAAAATTATATCCAAGGTTACATGAGAGACTTTGAAGACGCCATAGCCTCTGAAAACTTCACTAGTGAATCTGATGGGTATAAAAAATACATTGATGTTGATAGCTTTATTGATTTTTTTATTTTAAATGAGATTACAAGAAATGTGGATGCCTATAGGATAAGCACTTTCATGCATAAAGACATAAATGAAAAATTAAAAATGGGACCCATTTGGGACTTTAATATCGCGTTTGGTAATGCAGATTATTGTGAAGGTGGATTAACCACAGGTTGGGCATACAAATTTAACGAGGCCTGCCCAGCTGACGGAATGCTCGTCCCTTTTTGGTGGGATAGACTAATGCAAGATCCAAACTTTACTCAAGCCCTTCAGGAGAGATGGACTTCTTTAAGGTTAAACGAATTATCTAATTCTAGCATTATGGGTATTGTTGATGAACTAGTTGGTGAGTTAGAAGATAGCGATGCAATAACTCAGAATTTTGGTAAATGGTTAATATTAGGTACTTACATTTGGCCAAATAATTTTGTTGGTAATAGACATTCAGAGGAAATTACATACCTAAAAGAATGGATTGAAGGTAGGCTATCATGGATGGATCAAGAAATCTCAAAATTTTAACTAATTAAATTGAAGGTGAAAAGGAGAGGTTTTTTAAATAAAGGGGTATTAGGAGTTGTAGGAATTTCCTTCTTTCCTCACAATACAGTCCTTTACAAAAATTTAAAAAAAATAAAAATTACTTTGACCCCGTGGTCATTAATCCGTTCGGGATTTGGAAGTAGTGATCCACTTAATGTTAATCACCTAGAATATCCTTTTGTAGCAAAATCTTTAGGTTTTGATTATATCGATCACGAAATGTTTCATTTTCCAACTAAACTTACTGCGAGTTATATCAATAAAATGAATAAATCAATACATTCAGCTAAAGTGCAAAGTGCTGTAATGCTAACTGGTGGAAAAGGTGATGTCGGTGATAAAGATTTATCAAAACGTAAAAGGGCTCTTCAAACCTATAAATACTGGATAGATGTTGCTGCAGATTTAAATTGCAAGGCCCTTCGAAACGTTTGTGGTGAATATATAACCATACCCCATGAAGAAAAACTTAAATACGCAATAGAAGGGGTCGGGGAATTAGCTAATTATGCTAAATCAAAGGGTATAACTCTTTTGATTGAAAACCATAATGGTTATTCTTCTTATCCAACTTGGATGATATCACTTATGGAGGGTATTAAAATTGATAATCTGGGGATATTAGGAGATTTCACAAATTGGACTCTTGAAAGAAACCCAGATACTTTCTATCCAGATCCATACAAAGGATTTGAATTACTTAGTCCCTATGTAGTAGCCATAAGTGCAAAATCTGAAAAGTTCGATAGTCAAGGTTATGAGACTACCACAGATTATAAAAGAATGTTTAAAATCTTAAGTAAAGCTCCTAATTTTACTTTTGCCGGTGTAGAATTTTTTGGTAATGGAATTTCAAGAAATCAAGGAGCCCTTCTTACTCGAAAACTAATTGAGAAAACATTAAAAAGTATTTAACGAGTTAGATAAATCCATCCCCTTTTATCAATTAAACCATCATTCTCTAAATCTAAAAAGTAAAAATAACTTCCCTCAGGAACTTTTTGATCTTGATCTAATGGCCAAGTATTTTGATAATTTCTTTTATTATAAATTTCAACTCCAGACCTAGAATAAATAACAAGTGAACTATTAGGGTAGTTTGTTATTTTGACAATATTGAATACATCATTTATACCATCTCCATTGTCTGAAATAAATTCACTTACTAAAAATTCATCGTATTTATATGAATTTGGATCAATAATATCTGGAACTTGGTCATTATCTATATCAGGGTCTTGACAATCTGGAATTCCATCACCGTCAAAATCAGGACTTAAAGAATTTTCGTCCTTAGGATCTGAGCCACATTCTATTTCATGTAGATCAGTTTGACCGTCATTGTCATCATCAAAATCACACATATCACCAAATTTATCTTTATCGTAATTTTTTTGTAATGAATTAGGCTCTTCAGGACAATTATCGCATAGATCCCCCACTCCGTCTTGATCAATATCTGATTGATCAGCGTTTGATATATTTGGACAATTATCATTTACTATTAGAGTATAATCTGTGGAGTAAAATATTCCATCCCCATCTTCATCAAGATTTGGAAATTCATTTATATCTAAGTTATCTGTTTTGAAAAAGGATTCTATATCATCATTATAACCATCTCCATCGTCATCATCATCTAAACAATCCGGAATACCGTCAACGTCTGTGTCAACGGGTATATCCTCATAACTAAATGGATCTGTTCCACAAATAATTTCATTTTCATCACTTTGTCCATCATTGTCATCATCATCGTCAAAATAATCTATAACTAGATCCAGATCTGTATCAATGGGGAAATCATCTTCATCAAGGCTATTTGTTCCAACATCATCTTCTAATTCATCTGAAAAACCATCATTGTCGTCGTCGTCATCTGAGTTGTTACCAATTCCGTCATCATCTGTATCAGTCCATTCATTAGGATCGAATGGAAATGCGTCTATGTCATCCTCAAACCCATCACCGTCTGTATCAATAGTGGTGGAATTAGAATCGCTTGGAGGATTAATTGAATTACCGCACACATTTAAATTATCTGAAATAAAAATATTTACCGTAGCTGAAGCTTTATTTCCAGATGTATCAGTTACAGAGAAAACAATTTCTTTAAGTCCTAAATTATCACATAAAAGCTTTAAGGGACTTTGTTTTTTTCGGATACTTTTTGAGGTTGGTGCTTGATATTGTTTTTGCTGGATTTCTTCCAAAAGAGGTTGGTTTTCAGAAATTACCAATCCAGAGGTTTTAAATTTGATGCCATAGGACTGTATATTACAATTGTCAGTACTTCCGTTATCGATTAGCTCATAAGGAATATTTAAATTGCTTTGGGAATCTAAGGAAATAACTAAATCCTTCGCTCTAGCAATTGGAGGCTCATTATCAAGAACTGTTACACTTTGAAACTTGGAAGAAAAATTTCCGTTAATGTCTGTAACACTGTATGTCACAAATGTCGTACCAATAGGAAACTGCAAAGGTGCATCATTTGATGAGTTCAATATTCCACAATCATCATTAATTAGAATTGATCCTAAATTAACATTTGTTGCAAAACAAGAACCCACATCAGAATGAACAGTTATGTTATCACTTTGAATATTTATAGTGGGTTCTGTAGTATCATTGAATGTAACAAGCTGAGTAGCAGTGACAGTATTTCCAAATGTGTCACTCGCCGTCCATGTAATTGTGGTTGTTCCTGTTGGAAAAGAACTAGGTGCATCATTTGAAAAAGTAAATGAACAGTTGTCATTAACTGTTGGTATTCCAAGAATTATAACACAAGAATTTGATGTTATGTTTGGTGGAGGTGTAATACTAGGTGAAATGATATCTTCAACTGTGACACGCTGAAAAGAAACTGAAGTATTACTTGCTAAGTCTGAGACACTCCAAGTAACGGTTGTTGTTCCAATAGGATATATATTTGGGGCATTATTAGACACACTACCAACTGTACAATTATCAGAAGTAGTTGGATTGCCTAAAATAACTCCTGTTGCTTCACACGAATTTATATCTGTAGTCACTACAACATCTGCTGGAGGTGTAATTAGTGGTGCAATTGTATCAGATACAGTAACCAATTGAGTTGCAGATACGGTATTTCCTGAGGAATCAGTAACTGACCAAATAACAGGGGTTATTCCAATAGGAAATGTTAATGGAGCATTATTTGTTGGTGTAACAACTCCACAATTGTCTGTTGCAGACGCTACACCAATAGTTAATGAGCAATTTGCTGAAATAATATCTGCGGGGATTGTTAAAGTTGGACTTTCAACATCAAAAACTGTAATTGTTTGCGTCACAGTAGTTGTATTGCTAGAATTGTCAGTAACTGTCCAAGTTAGGACATTTATTCCTTTATTGAAGGTCAATGAGGGCTTATCATTTTCTACCAAAGTAATTGAGCAGTTATCAGAAGTTGTTGGTGTTCCAACATCAGATTGTGAAAGAACAACTTCACATGATCCTGGATCTGTATGAACTGATATGTTAATAGGTGGTGTAACAGTTGGTGGTACTATATCACTAGGAGCTACAGAAACATTTTGTGTTAATCCTACAATATTTCCATCAGTTAAAGTTGTGGAAATAGTTACGGAAAAATTTCTTGTTGTATTACTAGGTGAATAAAGTTTAGTGAAAGAAAAAGTTGAAGTTGACAATCCGCTTGAGCCTATA
>CACERG010000032.1 GCA_902561795.1 uncultured Bacteroidota bacterium
CAGAGTATTTTAATGGTTATATCGCATCGGTTGTTGTTACAACTTTAAAACAAAGCGAATCTCCTTCACTCAACGAAATATCTATGTTTAGTCAGGACCCTTTGGCTTGGCTTGCCAATTACAAAGAAGGTGAAACATTTAGGGCTCCGAATATATCAGGTGTGGAGTCAGTAAATTTTCAAAGTTTTAATAATAATAAAACAGGAAGCCAAAGAAGTGATTTTGCAACTTATTTGTGGTTGATGGGCGACGGTATAGCTGGTGGAGGTAACAATGGTCTAGGGACAGGTAGTAGTAAACACGTAAAAAATGAAGTTACAAATGCGACTGAGTCAAATAAAACAAGATTGAATTTTAATAATGCTTTGAATGCTACTGGCTATACTAGAATAGAAGATGTTAACATAACTGTTCCAGCTAGAAGGCAATATTATATTACTGATGTCATCTCACCCACTGTTACACTTACTGATACAGACGCTGATAATATAATTTATACTAAACTTACACCTTCAAGCTCAGTCACAATTACTGCAAGCTTCTCAGAAGCAATGACTGCAACACCTGTAATAAACATAAGTGGTGTTGTAACCAATGTGGCCATGACCAGAATTAGTGGAACAAATAATTATACCTATAATTGGAATACTTCGACTTCGACTCTTACCCCTGGAGTATATACTGCTACTGTAAGTGGAACAGATCTTGCTGGATTAGCCTATTCTGGGACAGATAGTATCACATTTACTGTAAGTACTACTTTTTATTTGGCTTCAAATGGAGTGACTGTAAAATGCCGAAACTGTAGTGCAGGGGATACGGGTATGGTAAGTGGCACTCTATATACCGCTGCTGCTAATTCTAACATTTCATCACTGATAGCTGCAGGGAACTACAACTTAGCAACTACTCTTGTTACTAATATGAATGAGCGTTTTGCAAACAACAATTCTTTTAACACCGATATTGGTTTTTGGGACACTTCTAATGTAACAACTATGCAAGGGATGTTTACTGGTGCGTCTGCATTCAATCAAAATATTGGAGCCTGGGATACATCAAATGTAACAACTATGAAATCAATGTTTGCCTTGGCCTCTGCATTTAACAATGGTGCTAGTAATACCATAAATAATTGGGATACATCAAGTGTTACAGATATGAGCTATATATTTCATGTAGCAAGTGCCTTCAATCAAAATATTGGATCCTGGGATACATCAAATGTTACCACTATGAAATACATGTTTGCTGCTGCAGATGCCTTCAATCAAAATATTGGAGGCTGGGATACATCAGAAGTAACAGATATGAATGCTATGTTTTATCATACTGATGCCTTCAATCAAAATATTGGATCCTGGGATACGTCAAAAGTAACAGATATGGAATATATGTTTAGTATTGCAGATGCATTCAATCAAAATATTGGAGCCTGGGATACATCAAATGTAACAAACATGTCATTTATGTTTAAAACAGCAAGTGTATTCAATCAGAATATTGGAGCTTGGAATACATCCTCTGTTACTGAAATGGAAGGCATGTTTGAAGGTCAAGGTGTAGGCAACTACACCGTGTTTAATAACGGTGGAAGTAGTTCAATAAATAATTGGGATACTTCTAGTGTAATTTTTATGCGCAAAATGTTTTATGCTTGTAATTTCAATCAAAATATTGGTAATTGGAATACATCAAGCGCAACTAACATGATTCTAATGTTTAATTACGCACAAAATTTCAACCAAGACCTCTCTGGATGGTGTGTCTCACGATTTAGTAGTGAACCAACTGATTTTAAAACCAGTGCTAACGCTACTTGGAGAAATGATGCTTCCAAACAGCCCCAGTGGGGTGTATGTAATTCCAATGTGTCGGTAATTTTATCTGATACAGACGAAGACAATTTGTTAGCGGCTTCAGATACAGTAACTATTACTGCATCATTTTCTGAAGCCATGAATCCTGCCCCTACGATCTCTATTACAGGGGTGGTCACAAACGTTACTATGACTGCCCTTACAGGAAATGAGAAAGCTGTCCAAATTGGAGAAACTTTTTCTGGGGATGTGGCTAATAATCAATACGGAACAGTCCATAGCAGTTATGGAGATACTCATTTTAGCAAAAATGGAAAAGTTTTTGCCATTACTCAGGGAAATACGACAAGTCCCGAAATTTTAGTTTATGAACTTATAAACGGTTCCTGGACAAATATTACTAGCAACCTTCCTCAAAACCCTGCAAAAGATCAATTACAAGCCGATGCAAATGAAAATCAAACTCATAGAATCGCTTTAAGTAGAGACGGTCACACAATTGTAATCTCTTCATATCGAACTAGCGCCGGTCAATTTGGTGACGGGGCAGCTAATGGTGGACGGATGTTTGCATTCAGATATAATGGAAGTACTTGGGATCAATTAGGTAACGCTGGAAGTTTGAAACCTCCTTTTGCTGTAAAAACACGTAATTATACTGGAGCGAGTTTGGCGATATCTGATGATGGAAATAGAATAGTTGCCAGTGGAAAATATCGTGGAGGAGCAATTTTTGTTTGGGATTGGGATGGTACTAATTGGAATAGACATCAACAAATAGGTCAGACAAATTTCTCATATATAACCCCAGAATCAGTTCTCGTTGCTCCAACTGGAGCTGACATCTTTGCAAATGGACAAATTAAAATGAGTTCAGACGCAAATAGAATTGTTGTAGGTACGTCTCAACAGGCTGGAAACCAACCTGTAAATGGTAAAATTCTTGCTTCAGGTTACATCACTACCTTGGATTATACTCCTAGTGGGGCAACCTCATGGACTGCAGTTGGAGGTTATCTTTATTCGGATAATATAAATTATAACAATTTTGGATACTGGATTGGTCTTTCAGATGATGGTAAAACCTTAGTTGCAAATAATAGTCGACCAACAGATTCTTCTATGGACAATGGAGGAGATATTGCTGTCTATACTTGGAATTCTGGAACATCAACCTGGACAATGAAAGGAAATAGAATTAAATTTAGAAGTCCTAATCAAGATCTAGATGCTCCTGTTTCTATAAGCTCTGACGGAAACAGAATAGCATTTCCTAATCGTGCAGGTGGTGGTGATAGCGCTAAAAATGCTATTTATGTCTATGATTGGAATGCCACATCAAATCAATGGGTCCAAAATATTGTAACAACAGATCTTAGAAATACTTCAATTAAAAGGCAACCCCAACTCAGTGGTGATGGGAATCGTCTTTTAATAGGAAATCCCTACATTGATCGAAACGGGCTTAATAATACAGGAGAGATTGCTGTTTATCAATTAGGAGGTTATAAGTATGTCTGGGATGTAGATAGCGGTGGCGCACCACCTGACGGTACCTACTACGCCACTGTTGCTGGTACCGCCAGTGCTACAGGAGGCGCTTATTCAGGTACAGAAAGCATAACTTTTACAATTGATTCAACAGCACCTTCAGTTATTCTTACCGATACCGATAGTGATAATATTGTAAATGTTTCTCAGGTAGTCACCATTACCGCTGGATTCTCTGAAGCCATGACGCCTACTCCTACAATTTCCATCACAGGAATTGTTACCAATGTAATTATGGGATTAGTGGATTACTCAGTCTCAAGTCCCGTAGTATTTTCTGTTACGGTGGCTAACTCAGGAGGTAATAAATATTTTATTGACAGTCAAAGACAGTTATCACTTATTCTTGTTCCAGGACAGACCTATAGGTTTGATCAATCAGATTCATCAAATGCGGGTCACCCAATAAGGTTTTCTACCACAAGTGATGGAACGCACAATTCCGGAAGTGCCTACACAACAAATGTTACAGCAGTAGGCACCCCTGGACAAAGTGGTGCATATACACTGATTACAATTCCAAGTAATGGACCCAGTAAACTCTATTATTACTGTGCCAATCATTCCTCTATGGGCGGAGATGTTACTAAAGGGATTGGTTACTTCTACAGATGGGACACTTCTTCGGGAACTCTTACCACTGGA
>CACERG010000033.1 GCA_902561795.1 uncultured Bacteroidota bacterium
GTCTGCATCGGTATCGGTAAGGGTTACTGTAGGTGGTGTAGAATCGATAGTAAAGGTAATGCTGTCTGTTCCTGAGTAGGCATTACCTGCTAGGTCACTTCCTGCAACTGTTGCTCTATAAGTACCATCTGAAGGAGCTCCTCCACTGTCTACATCCCAAGCGTATTGGTAGGAATCAACAGGAAGAGAATAAACTCTTGTATGGCCTCTTGAACCACTGAATCCACCATCATTATTGGCTGCACCAATTGCTATTGTTGATCCATCAGGGGTTAAAGAAACGGATCTTCCACTATAATCACCTGCTTCTTCTCCATCGATGTCTATGCCTAATTTTACCCATGAAGTTCCAACATAATCATAAATACGTACATGACCTGAAGCTGCTCCATTCGCTCCATCATTATGTGTTGCTCCAATAGCTACTCGTAACCCATCAGAAGATAGTGATACGGATTGTCCATTATTACCTCCTCCACTAAAATTATTATTTGCCTCTCCATCAATGTCTGCGCCTAATTGTACCCATGCGCTTCCACTCCACCTAAAAATTCTTACATGCCCCCGACTATCTCCACCTCCAGCATTCCTTGGTGCCCCCATAGCAACAATAGATCCATCAGAATTTAGAGAAACAGAACATCCATTTTTATCATTAGCTCCCTCACCATTAATATTATTACCTAATTTCGTCCAAGTTCCGGATTGTAATTCATAAATACTTACATATCCTGCAGCATTTCCTCCTGCGCCATTTTGCTCTGCCCCTATAGCAACCCTTGACCCGTCAGAGGATAAAGAAACTGCACTACCACTCCTATCATGTGCTGAATCTCCATCAATATCTGACCCTACTTGCACCCACGATGACCCTGAAGTATTATCGAAAATACGAACATGACCTGAATCAGTCCTACTTCCATTTGACAAACCGTCATTTTTATATGCACCAATAGCTAATCTTTTTCCGTCAGCAGAAAGTGAGACTGAAAAGCCACTGTTATCATTTGCACCGTGACCTTCAATATCTCCATACAATGTCCAAGAACTTGAACCAGATGGGGTATACTGATAAATTCTTACATGACCTGCATCATTAGCTCCATTTTTATTATGTCCATATGCACCAATAGCTACTCTTGACCCGTCGGAGGACAAGGAGACTGACCAGCCACTATAATCTCTACTTTCTACCCCATCAATGTCTGCACCTACTTGAACCCATGCAGTTCCATTATAATCATAAATACGAACATGTCCTGAGTTATGATTATTACTATTATTGGTACTATCATTATTAGGTGCACCAATAGCTACTCTTGTTCCATCAGATGATATTGAAACTGACCAACCACTTTGATCACTCCCATTCCCACTTTCTCCATCAATATCACCTCCCAATTGAGTAAATGATCCTGTTGCACTTGCTGCTGTTATTAAACTCATCACCTCATTTGAAATAGAAGTCCCCGATATCGAAATCGTTGGTGTAGAAGTCATCGCTTCATTAAATAATGCGGTAATAGTTACCGTATCAGATGCGGCTAATAAATTATCATCATCGGTATCACTAAGAGTTACTGTAGGTGCTGTACTGTCTAATGTAATAGTAATTTTATCAGATCCTGCGTAAGTATTTCCGGCGAGATCTGTTCCTGTAACAGTCACTGTGTAACTTCCAGCAGAGACTCCAGAGGTATTCCAAGCATAGGTCCAAGTAGTGCTATTTGTTGCAGTAAGGACTACATTATTTACAGCAGAACCTATAGTTATCCGTGGGGCAGTTGCCATCGCCTCATTAAAGGTTGCCGTTACTGTTATATTTTGGCCTGGCTGTATAGTATTATCTGGGTCACTGGTTGTAAGTGTCACCGTAGGAGTAGAAGAATCTACCCTAAAGGTGATACTTTGAGTTCCTGCTACATAAGCATTTCCGATAAGGTCTGTTCCACTTACTGTAGCAAAGTAAGCTCCATCAGAAAGGGTACCTGAAGAAGTGTCCCAAGTGTAGGTATAAGAATTTGTTCCTGATACAGGAGTCATAATCACATTGGTCACAATTCCTGTGATGGAAATTGTAGGAGTAGCAGTCATGGCTTCAGAGAAGCCAGCAGTAATGGTCACTACTTCAGAGGTAGAAACTAAATTGTCACTATCGGTATCAGTTAAAACAACTGTAGGTGTTGTCGTGTCTAAGGTAAAGGTTATACTTTCAGTTCCTGCATAAGCATTACCTGCTAGATCAGAACTTGCAACGGTAGCGTAATAATTACCATCAGAGGGAATAGATGGGGTGTCAATATCCCATAAATATTCATAACGGTCAACACCAACAACTTTTATCTGTCCTGCATTTGCACCTCCACTTGTATTGAATGGTGCTCCGATAACGGCAATCCCATTAGCAGACAATTTAACGTGGCCCCCAAGAAAATTATTAGTAGCAGCACCAACAATATCAGAGCCTATTTGTGTAGCATTTGTTCCATCCCAATTATAAATACGAGCATAACCTCTATTTGAGTTTGCGGTATAAGCGCCCACAATAATCTTATCCCCATTTCCATTTATTGATGAGGAATACCCAAAACCGTCGCCAGCATTACTTCCAGCAACTGTTGCCTTGTAAGTCCATGAAGCAGTACCAGAGATAACTTGATATGAAAAGACGTGGACGTGTCCAGTATCATTTCCACTTGCTGCACCAGCAATTATCGTTTGTCCGTCATTAGATATGGAGACAGATCCACCAAAAACACTTCCTGAATTGTCTACAGGATCAGTAATATCAGCTCCAACTTTTGTCCAGGCGGATCCATTCCAATCATAAACTCTGACCATTCCATTACTGGATGAACGAATTCTTAAACCAACAACAATTCTTTTTCCATCTTTTGAAAGACTAATCCCAGGAGCTCCAGAACCCAGAAAGGCACTGTCTATATCTCCATCAATGTCACTCCCCCTTTGAACGTAATTTGTATTATTCCATTCAAATATTCTTGCATGTCCTCTATTGTTTCCTCCAGCATCATTCTGCCCATGTCCAAATGCGAAAAAACTTCCGTCATAACTTAAATCTATTGACCCATGCTCAAAATTGCCCAAATCATCTGAAGCTTCACCATTTAATGTTGCTCTAAGAGACCAAGAGTTTCCATTTAAAGTATATATTCTATAAATTCCGTTATTTGATGGTCCTCTTCCACCTACTACGATTACTGAACCGTTTCCGCTTATACCCACTGGTCTTCCCATACGCTCATTAGAAGCACCCCCAGTGATATCATTCCCTAATTGCACCCACTGTTTTCCATTCCACTGATATACCTTTGCAATACCTGCATTAGAATTGTTCGCAGCACCTCCAACAATTAATCGGTTTCCACTGTCACTTATGTCTGAATAGAACCCAAACATATCACCAGCACTTCCATTAATTAATTGACCAATTTGATTTATTGGTGATCTTGAAAATTTACTCATCGCCGTATTAGTAATTAATCCGGAAATGGATAGTGTAGGTGTAGGAGAAACTGTTTCTGAAAAATAAGCTGAAATAGAAACAACATTACTAATTCCAAGTGTAGGACTTGTAATATCCGAAACTAATAAAACTTCAGGAGATGATGTGTCATAGGTAAAGCTACAGGATACTGTAGAGGCAATACTGTTTCCTGCTAGGTCTTTTACTGGGGGACTACCTGGTGCATGAGTGAGTTTTACAAGTCCCTCTGCTTGTGGGGTTATTCTTACTGTATAGGTTCTCCCATCATTTGAAGCGCTGAGTAGTTGTAGACTCGCTATATTAAT
>CACERG010000034.1 GCA_902561795.1 uncultured Bacteroidota bacterium
CGCAGAGCACCTCAATAGATTACTTGATAGTTGCTGGTGGTGGAGGCGGTGCCTCAGGAGGAGGTGGCGGTGGTGGTGTGTTACAGGCTACAAATTATTCAATCCCTGTTAATTCGAATATAACCATAACTGTTGGAGCAGGAGGATCTTCTGGTTCAGGAGGTTCAGGTAGTTCAGGAGCTAATATTGGAGGGAATGGTGGAAATTCCTCAATCTCATCAGCTTATGGAAATATAACTGCAATTGGTGGTGGTGGTGGTGGAAACTCCGCCGTAAATGGCGGTAAAGGAGCTGACGGTGGATCTGGTGGTGGAGGATCTTATGATAAACCTAGTGTTGCATATTCATCTGGTACAGCAGGACAGGGTAATAGAGGTGGTAGAAGCGATCGGGCAGGTTATGGTGCAGGCGGTGGTGGCGGTGGTGCAGGAGCTGTTGGATCTAATGCACCTACTACTCATCTTGGAGGTCCAGGTGGTGACGGAATACAATCATCGATTTCAGGAAATGCTACCTATTACGGTGGTGGTGGTGGTGGTGGTGTCAATCACAATTGTAGTTGTTCAGTAAATAATGGAGGTGGTCAAGGTGGCCAGGGAGGCGGGGGAAACGGTAGTTCACTTGGCTATGGAAATGGGAATTACAATAACGGTACTGCTGGGACTCCAAATACTGGTGGAGGAGGAGGCGGAACAGATCCTGAATCTACAAATGCTAATGCAGGTGGGTCTGGAATTATTATAATAAGATATTTAGGGACACCTAAAGCAACAGGGGGTGATATAAGTGAAGTAGGTGGTTACACAATACATACATTTACCTCTATTGGAAACACCATTTTTAATTATAGAGGTAACCCGGAAATTCAAAGAACTCAAATTTCGGTAGATAATTCAACTGTTTCAGTTACATTTTCTGATGATGTTTATGGTGGTTCTGCTAGTGCTACATCAACATTAGAGGTTGCTGATTTTGCACTAACTATGTCAGGTGGTTCAGCTTCACTTTCTTCAGCTACTCCTTCAAGTATTAGTGTGAGTGGAACAACAATTGGTCTCGGAATACCCCTTTCAGGAACACCAGACGGGAATGAGTTATTAACTATTCTACCCACCTCAAATAATTCAATTTTTAGTGTCTCAGGTGATACTGTATCTACTACACAATCTAGTAATACAACTGAATTAATACCAAATATTATAACTGATAATCTTTTGCTATATCTAGATTCTAGAAATAAATCCTCATATCCAGAATATGGATCAATTTGGTACGATTTAAGTGGCAATAACTACAATGGTAATTTGCAAAATACAACTTCATTCTCCTCCGATTATAATGGAATTCTAAATTTTAATGGTTCTACCGATTGGGTTGAACTTAACTCATTTTCAGGAGCCCTTACTAATTCCTCTTCTTACACAATATTACTTCATTTTAAATCTACCGAAACCAATGCTTCTGGAAATGTATACAATAATGCAATTTTTTCAATGCATAACTCTGGAACTAATATCTTTAGATTGGGAGCAGCACCTGACGGCAATAAAGGACTTTACTATAATATTGGATCTGCAGATTCAAGAGCTGGTTCAAACATTAATCTTCACAACAATGAATGGCGGTTTGCTGTAATATCAAAAGATGTTGGCTCAAATGCGAATTTTTATATCGACAATCAATTAGTTTCCGCTGGAGCCAGTCCTGGAAACACGACTAATTTTAATTCAGTCAACCAAGTATCAATAGGCCAAGAATATGACAATTCTTCAAAAACTGATCACTTCCAAGGAAGTATACCGGTCGTAATGGTATACAATAAAGCACTTTCAGCAAATGATATTAATCAAATTTATGATGCATTGATTGACACTCCTCCTTCTGATATATCACTTAGTTCAAATACTATATCTGAAACATCATCAATTGGTACTTTAATTGGATCGTTATCAGCAACAGATTCAGATACATTAAGTAATAATCTAACCTTTTCTTTTACCTCAAGTGGAGATGCTCAAGATGACGATAATGGAAGCTTTACTATAAGTGGAACTTCGCTTCTTACAAGTACAACACTTGACTATGAAACTAAAACTAGTTACAATATTTATCTTAACGTAAACGATGGAACCTCAAATTATGCTAAAGCTTTTACAGTTTCAGTCACAAATGTTTTAGAACCAATCACTGATCTAGGATTTTTTTCAGAATTAAACCTAGAGTATCTAATTGTTGGTGGTGGTGGTGGTGGTGGGGGTGGAGACGTTGGTGCTGGTGGCGGTGCTGGTGGTTTCCGAACTAATAAAACTGGTTCACAATCTGGAGGAGGATGTGCTGCTGAAGCACCTATGGTTATTACAGCAGGAACTTATCCTGTAGTTGTAGGTGCTGGTGGAAATGGTGGTAACAGTTCTAACGGATGGGGGAGTGATGGAGGAGATTCAAGTTTTAATGGTATAATTTCTACAGGTGGTGGTGGTGCTCCTGGATGGAGAGCTACTAATGGTAGAGCAGGTGGATCTGGATCAGGTTCAACCCAGTCAGGAGGAGGTGGTAATATTCCAGGATCAGGTGCGAATTGTCAGGGATATAATGGTGGAACAGGATTAACTGGTGGTACCTTTCCCCAAGGTGGTGGAGGTGGTGCAGGAGGATTAGGAGAAAATGCACCTAATCAAAGTCGAGCGGGTAATGGTGGTCCAGGTTTACCTAATCCATTTCAAGATAGTAATATTGGAGAGTTAAGTGGTGGTCAAAGATACCTCGCTGGTGGAGGTGGAGGTGGTGTAGAAAGTAACGCGACAGTTGGTAATGGTGGTGTTGGTGGAGGTGGTATAGGTGGTCGTCAAAATCCTAACCTAGATCCTGGAAATGGTCTCCCTAATACTGGAGGAGGTGGAGGTGGAGAAGATAATCAGACAGGTGGATCAGGAGGTTCAGGTGTAGTAATTCTTAGATACCTAGGAAACCCAATATTTAGTGGTGGAACTGTAACACAAAGTGGAGGATATACCATCCACACCTTTACCCAAGTCGGAAACTCTAACTTAACTTTTCAAAGTGCAACTGGAACCGGGACTTCAACAACGTCTGTAAATGAGGAAGTTTCAGTAGGTACTTTAGTTGCTAATCTTACAGCAACGGATTCTGATACCACAAGTTTTACTTTCAGTCTTGTCAGTGGCAATGGTTCTAATGATAGGAATAACTCCTCTTTTACTATCTCGGGTACACAGCTTTTAGTAGGTGGTAATATAGACTATGAAACAACCCCATCGCTTAACATTTATGTTCAAGCTAGTGATGGAACTAATACTTTCTCTAAAGCTCTCACTGTTAATGTCAATGATATTAATGAGCCTCCTACTATAAGCTCTAGCTCCATAGCCTCTGATAATACTTCTGTTTCGGTTATCTTCTCCGAGGCAGTCTTTGGAGGTACTGCCCAATCAACAGCTACTCTAGCTGCAAATGACTTTAGTCTAGCCCTTGCAGGAGGCACCGCTACCCTATCCTCCACTACTCCATCTAGTATTAGTGTAAATGGAACTACTGTTCAGCTTGGTCTGCCTCTCTCGGGTACACCTAACGGTAGTGAGGTCATAACTATAAGTCCTGTATCTAATGCTGTTTTTGATGTCCAAGGTCTGACGGCTTCTTCGACTCAATCAAACAATACAGTAAATGCTAATGCTGACTCTGATGGTGATGGAATTACTGATCCCCTTGATCTGTGTTCTGGTACTCCCCAAGGGGCAACAGTTGACTCTGAAGGTTGTGCC
>CACERG010000035.1 GCA_902561795.1 uncultured Bacteroidota bacterium
ACCTACCCTTTTCTATGGATGGTAAAAATGAAGACCTATTCTTTTTTTATCGAACGGACATATATCCCCAGTCTTTTACAGTATACTAGCTAGAAAAGGTTTTTTTTCCTGTAAGAGAACTTAATTCATTTAGGCTTATTAATTCTAGATTGCAAGGACACCCTACAACACATGAAGGACTTCCAGGTGTTAGAATTGCATCAGGCTCACTTGGACAGGGCCTATCTGTAGCAATAGGAGCTGCATTATCAAAAAAAATTAAATAATGACCCAAAAAACTATTTATGTACTTATGGGTGATGGTGAATTACAGGAAGGACAAAATTGGGAAGCTATTATGTTTGCAGCGGGAAAAAAAGTTGATAATTTGATTGCAATAATTGATTTAAATGGTAAACAAATTGATGGAAGCACTGACGATGTTCTTCCAATGGGTAGTTTAAAAGATAAGTTTATTGCTTTTGGTTGGCAAGTCTATGAGATTGAAAATGGAAATTCAATTTCACTCCTTATTAAAAGAATTGAGCTTGCTAAATCTTACCTTGGTTCGAAAAAACCTATAGTTTTGTTAATGAAAACAGAAATGGGAAATGGTGTTGACTTTATGATGCATACACATGCTTGGCATGGAAAAGCCCCAAATGATGAACAATTATCAGTCGCATTAAATCAAAATAGGGAGACCCTTGGTGATTATTAATATCAAAAATCTAAATGAGAGTATATTCAAACCTGGGAAATAAAGACACGCGTTCCGGTTTTGGTGAGGGATTGGCTGAATTAGGAAGAATTAATCCAAACGTAGTTGCCCTTTGTGCGGACCTAGTTGGATCTTTAAAAATGCAAACATTTATCGATGAAAATCCTAACCGTTTTTTTCAGGTTGGTATAGCTGAGGCAAATATGATGGGCATTGCAGCTGGTTTAACAATTGGTGGTAAAATTCCCTTTACTGGCACATTTGCTAATTTTTCTACAGGACGCGTTTATGATCAGATAAGACAATCTATTGCATATTCGAATAAAAATGTAAAGATATGTGCTTCACATGCTGGCATAACCCTCGGAGAAGACGGAGCTACACATCAAATACTAGAGGATATTGGTTTAATGAAAATGATTCCTGGAATGGTGGTTATAAATCCATGTGATTTCAATCAGACAAAACTTGCTACTTTAGCTGTGGCCGAATATAAAGGCCCTGTTTATTTACGTTTCGGACGCCCATCTGTTCCAAATTTTACAACAAATGATCTTGGTTTTAAAATAGGTGAAGGTATACTTCTTAGACCGGGTTCTGATGTAACAATTGTCGCAACAGGTCATCTTGTTTGGGAAGCCCTAGAGGCCTCTGCTGAATTAAAAAATTTTGATATTGAATCAGAAGTTATTAACATTCATACAATAAAACCACTAGATGAAAAGATTATATTAAAATCAGTAAAAAAAAACAGGGTGTATTGTAAGCGCTGAAGAACATAACTACATGGGTGGTTTAGGTGAAAGTATTGCAGGTTTACTAGCCAAAAAGTACCCAACTCCTATGGAATTTGTTGCTACACAAGACACTTTTGGTGAATCTGGTACACCTGCAGAACTAATGGCCAAATATGGATTAAATAAAGACGCTATTATCCAAAAAGTTTTAGGACTAAAAAAAAGCTTGTAAATCAAATAATATGAATCAAATTGAAAAATATTTCTATTTCGTAATTTTGACATCAACAGTTAGTTTTGCTCAACTCGAATACGGAATTAAAGGTGGTGTAAATATAACTGCCTCTGGCCAAATAGAAAACGCCGTTATCGATTTAACTTCAGCAGAAAACCTAAAAGAGAATCTAACAGGTTATTTTATCGGGGGATACGCTTCATTAAAATTATTATTTCTTTATATAAGACCTGAGTTTCAATTTTCACTTCAAAACAGAAATTTCAATTCGTTAAAACTAAATCAATCTAAATTAGAAATTCCAGTTTCGTTAGGATATAAATTTATACCGATACTAAGTGCTTTTGGGGGACCAAATTTTCAATATAATTTCAATCCTAAAATTGATGAAGTAAGTTTAACTGAAATTCAACAAAATACTAATTTAGGACTTCATGTAGGAATTCGATTACATTTAGGCCCGTTAAATGCCGACATTAGGTATGATAGAGGATTAAATTCAAATGAAATATCTCTATTAGAAAAAAACAATATACCTATTTTCGGTGATGTTGATCTACGATCAAATATTTGGAGTATTGGATTTTCATATAAATTATAATTAATCTTGATCAAGATAGTCAGCTAAACCGTCTTCGTCGGTGTCATCTGGCAAACCATCTCCGTCATTGTCATATTCAAGGCCTGAGAGTATCCCATCTCCATCATGATCTGTTTCTTTTACCAAATACAGATTGATTATGAAAATTAGAGGTGAGTATTCTGGTATGGCACCTGAGTTTTGATTATAATAACCAAGGCCTGAAGGCATAAATATTATTCCTTGACCATAATTTGAAAATGTTGCTATATTGTTTTGATCAACAGTAAAATCTCCTGATTTAAAGGCACTAAGTCCTTCTCTAAACCCTCTCACCACAGAAGTTAAATCGAACCAAATTGGCTCAAAAGACATGTCAAATTGGTTTTTATTTAATAATATCCCTTTATATGAAACGTAGGTTGAATCTGCTCTAGATGGTGATTGACCTGATCCTTCTTTAGCAATAAGAGTATAAATTGGATGATCAATTAAATCACCACTCGAAGTTTTCACCTTTACAGTTTTTTTTACTACTTGATTAATTAATGCTGTTTTTTTGTCGTTTGGTGGTGCTATGGTGTCTATTGATATTTCGATTGGAATATCACTAGATTCAAACTGATCATAATTATAAAAATGTGAAGATAAAAACTCTTCTATTTTTATTTCCTCTTCAGAGGCTTGTTCTGCAACATCT
>CACERG010000036.1 GCA_902561795.1 uncultured Bacteroidota bacterium
AAACTTAAAAATTTCTAATTCTAATAATAATGTTGAATTTCGTATTGAATATAATGCCACTGATAATGATAAAAATTTAGCAGTAAACAATAATTTTTCACAAGACAAATTTTATCATATTGTTGTATCCTATGATTGGAATTCAAAAACTCAAAAAGTTTACATAGATGGTGTTTTAAAAGGGACATCACAGCATAGTTCTGAACCCTCAAATATTTATCGCGCTGATAGTTTTTATTCAATTGGAACAGTCGGTTATTCAAATCATGGAGGTGGGAATTCTGATAGAGATATGTTTAATGGTAAAATTTCAAAAGTACTTATTTATAATAGTACCTTAAGCGATCAGCAGGTACTGCAAAACTATAATGCATTAGTTGATTTTCCTCCAACAGATATAAGTTTAACTTCCAATACAATATCAGAAACTGCATCCATCGGCACTACGGTAGGTACTCTTTCTGCCACTGACTCCGACACGTCAACTAGCTCTCTTACCTTTTCTTTTACCTCAAGTGGAGATGCTCAAGACGATGATAATGGAAGTTTTACCATAAGTGGAACTTCACTTCTTACAAGTACAACACTTGACTATGAAACTAAAACTAGTTACAATATTTATGTTAACGTAAACGATGGAACCTCAAATTATGCTAAAGCGTTTACGGTGAGTGTAACAAATATTAATGAGCCGCCGATTGATCTTTCGTTTGAACTCGCAGCTTCATTTTTTTGAATACCTAGTTGTTGGTGGTGGTGGAGCTGGAGGATATGGCAACTCTAACGAAGGTGGCGGAGGCGGCGGTGCTGGAGGATACCTAACTGGAACTCTAAGTTCAACTTCAGGAACAACTTACACCATTACTGTTGGAGCTGGAGGCACAGGAGTAAATAGTATGAGTAGTCCAGGAGGTAATGGAGGAAGTAGCTCTATTGCAAGGCAAGGAATAACTACAGTCACTGCACTTGGTGGTGGTGGCGGTGGAGGTTGTAGTACATCAGGTGCAACAGGCGCTTCTGGTGGTGGGGGTTCTGGGTGTGGTACCGATAGAGCTGGGGCTTCTGGAACAGGCGGTCAGGGTAACAGTGGAGGAAAAGGTAGATGGATTAATAATTCACCAGGTCAAGGTAATGGTGGAGGTGGAGGTGGATCGTCTTCAGCTGGAGCTCGTGGTCAAGATAGAAACCGAGGAACTCTAGGTGGAGGTGGAGCAGGGACCTCAAATGATATATCGGGCAGTTCAGTTACTTATGCTGCTGGGGGGGACGGTGGACCAGGTGGTCCAAACCGAACTTTTGCTGCCTCGAATGAAACAGGTAATACAGGTAATGGAGGAGACGGTGGAACTAATCGTATTGGAGGAAATGGTGCAAAAGGGATAGTGGTTCTAAGATATTTAGGAAACCCAATAGCCACAGGAGGAACCATAACACAAAATGGAGGATATACAATACACTCTTTTACTCAGACAGGCAACTCAAACTTTACGATTTCATCTGGAGGTACCTCAACTTCTACTACTTCTTTTGACGAGGGCTCGGCAGTTGGAACTGTGGTTGCAACTCTCACAGCTACAGATACAGATACCACTAATCTAACTTATAGTCTAGCAACAGGTAATGGGACTAATGATCAACATAACTCATTATTTACTGTATCAGGGACTCAACTGCTTGTTGCAAGTTCAACCATATCTTATGATAACTTAACATCTTTAAATGTAAATCTCCAAGTTTCTGATGGAGAACATGTGATTAGAAAAGCATTCCAAATTAGCGTTAATGACTTAAATCGGGCGCCAACGGATATTGGTCTCACATCTAATACAATTTCTGAGAATGTTTCTGCAACATCAGTAGTTGGAATTTTATCTGCTGTAGATTCTGATACTAGTGATACTAATAGTTATACCCTTGCCAATAGTGGAGATGCCCAGGACGACGATAATGGTAGCTTTACAATAAGTGGGACGAGTTTAATAATAAACTCATCACCAGATTATGAGACAAAAGCCAGTTACAATATTTACATTAATGTAAATGATGGGACCAATGATTTTGCTAAAGCTTTTACAGTGTCAGTCACAAATGTTTTAGAACCAATCACTGATCTAGGATTTTCTTCAGAATTAAACCTAGAGTATCTAATTGTTGCCGGAGGAGGTGGAGGTGGATATCGTCATGGATCTGGTGGAGGTGCTGGTGGTTTATTAAGTGGCTCTTTCAAAAGGCTTCAAAATAGTACATATAATGTTTCAGTAGGAGCTGGAGGAGCAGGGGGAACAAATAGCACATACAATGGAAGTAATGGCTCAAACTCTCAACTTTCTGGTGGTGGGTTAGAAACTAAAACTGCAATAGGAGGTGGAGGTGGTGTCTCTTACGATGCTAGTGGAGGTTTGGGTCTTGGTCAAGGAACTGGATCTAATGGAGGATCTGGTGGTGGAGCATCTTACAGAAACGGAGTTAACGGAAATGGTGGAACAGCTACCGCTGGTCAAGGTAATAACGGTGGTAATATAGTTAGTAGTAGTGGTCAATATAACCATGCTGGTGGTGGTGGAGCTGGTTCTGCTGGGGGTAATGCATCTTCTAACAGAAGAGGAGACGGTGGAGATGGAATACAGTCATCAATCACAGGAACAGCTACATATTATGCTGGTGGTGGTGGTGGCGGATCACATAACCCTGTACCTTCAGCTGGAGGTGGTGCAGGAGGTCAAGGTGGTGGTGGAGCTGGTGGAACAGCTGGACAAAATAGCCCTGGTGTCTCTGGTACTGCAAATACTGGTGGCGGTGGTGGTGGAGCATCCACCCCAGGAGGTGGAAATCAAAATGGAGGTTCAGGAGGCTCTGGGATTGTAATAGTAAGATATTTAGGAACTCCTATAGCTACTGGAGGAACAATAACTCAAAATGGCGGCTACACAATTCACT
>CACERG010000037.1 GCA_902561795.1 uncultured Bacteroidota bacterium
CTACTTTTTTTGCAGCGAAATTTATGGCATTTTCCAAGTCTCCTATTTCATCAACCAGTCCTAGGTCTAGTGCTCTTTTCCCACTCCATACTTTACCTTGAGCAAGTTCTTCAACGATATTGGGATTTAGCGAGCGTCCGTTTATTACTCTTTCTTTGAAGATATTATAGGTTTTTTCAATCCCGTTTTTTAGTTGTTTTTTGAATGCTTTTGTTATGGGTTGATATGTACTGTAACCAAGTGCATTAGAATGAGTTTGAACTGACTGAGCACTAATACCAACTTTGTCTAACAAACCTTTTGCATTTGGTAATGTAGCAAAAACGCCTATTGAACCTGTAACACTCATAGGATCCACAAAAATATAATCTGCGGCGGTTGCTATATAATATCCGCCAGATGCAGCAATATCTCCAATAGACACTATTACAGGTTTTTGTTCTTTTAATTTAACAGTAGACCTCCATATTAATTCTGATACTAAAGCACTCCCTCCTGGAGAATCAATCCTAATTACAACTGCTTTAATCCAGTCATCTTGTGCTAATTCTTCTAAAGTTTCAACAAAAACTTCTTGAGCAATTATTGACTCAGTTCCTTCACCATATAAAATAGGTCCCTTAGCAAAAAGAATAGCAATTCTATCTTTGACGTCATAATTGTAGTTGCTTTTGCTAGAATTTACCTCGTTAATTTTTAATTTATTGATACTCTGTTTTTCTTCTAGCCCAAGACGGACTTTTATTTTTTGTTTGAAAACATCTTCGTAAATAATACCATCAATAAGGTTTGATTTTAGTGCCTCTTCAGGCATAGAAATTTTATTTGTTTCTATGAGTTTATCAAGTTTATCTTCAGAAAGATTTCTAGAGAAAGAAATATCTTCTCTTAAAATTGACCATATGTCGTTAAGAAGGGTGGTTATTTGATATTTGTTTTCTAAACTCATTTCGTTTTGAAGGAACGGTTCTACAGCACTTTTATATTTACCGTGACGAACTACCTCCATTTTAAAACCATATTTATCTTGAAAGTCTTTGAAATACAATACTTCAGAAGCGAGTCCTTTAAGTTCTAGTGAGCCAACAGGGTTTATAAAAGTTGAATCAGCAATAGAAGAAAGGAAGTAGCCTTTTTGAGTAAAAAAATCTCCATAAGCATAAATAAATTTCCCTTTTTCTTTAAAGGCCTTTAAGGATTTTCTTATGCTGTTTGTTTGAGACCAGCCGGATGTTGTATAATCAGAACGAAGACTTATACCTTTTATCTTTGGATCATTACCAGCAATTTTAATTGCTGAAATTATATCCTGTAATCCAATAACTTTTTCACTTAATCCTAAAATATTTTGAATTTGATTATTTCTAGGAGCACGTTCTACAATTGGAGTCCTCATATCCAATTCCAATATACTATTAGGACTAATTATTTTTATTGCCGTGGTGGTATTAACTAGGCTTGCGAAACCTGAAACTATAATCAATACAAAAGCTAATAACAAACCAAAAGCTGCAAGTGAACCTAAAACTGATGCAAAAAAAGTTTTTATAAAATTCATTTTGTAATAATTGGTGGTGCAAATATAGGGTTTTGTAGCTTTGTAAGTATTAGACTTTATTAATGTTAGAACCCATTATTATTTCATTAGGTAGTAACATCGGAAATAGGATTGGTTTTATATACAAAGCACTTGCTTTAATTGAGGAACACCCTGTAACGATAAGAGAATTATCAAATGTCTACGAAACACCCTCTTGGGGATTCGATAGCACCCCTTTTTATAATGCATGTGCTATTTTAAAAACTTCTTTAAAACCAGACGCCTTATTAAAAATACTTTTAAATGTGGAGGATAAATTGGGTAGAAAAAGATATTCAGAAAAAGGATACCATGATAGAACTGTTGATTTAGATTTACTTTTTTATAACAATGAAATTATCTACTCAAAAGAGTTAAAAATCCCTCACCCTAAATTACATTTAAGAAACTTTATTTTAAAACCTTTATTGGATATAGCCCCAAAATTTAAACATCCAGTTTTGCAAAAAACCATTACTGAATTAAATCATCATCAACTAGATAAAATTAAAATTATTCAAACAAATTTTGATTTAAGTCTACCACCAATTTTCAAATCATTTCCCTTTATATCAATTGAGGGAAATATTGGTGTTGGAAAGACAACTCTAGCTAAAATGATATCAAAAAAATACAAAGTTAAATTTTATTCAGAGGATTATAATTCTAACCCACATTTAGAAAATTTTTACAAAGATCCGCTTAAGCACGCATTAAGAACAGAATCATTTTTTTTGAATAATCGTTTTGAAAATGATAAAAAATTTTGGCAACAAAATAATGACAAAGTTGTAGCAGATTTTTGCTTTTTTAAATGTCTTGTTTTTGCTAAGCAAAATCTTAAAAAAAATGATTATAATACTTTTAAAAAAGATTTTGATCATAAGATAGAAAAGATTAAAATTCCTAGTTTGGTAATTTTCCTTACTAAAAATTTTAGAGAGTTAGAGCAGCAAATCAAAAAAAGAGACAGATCTTTCGAAAGGGAAATAAAGCTTACTTATCTTAAGAAGTTAGAGAAAGGATATCACTTAATTATAAATAATTTTGAGTTTCCAATTTTAGAATATTCATTAGATAATATAGATTTTAAAAAAAATGAATTTGAGTTTGAAAGATTTTTAAGAGTAATTTTTAGGGCCTCATTTTGACATAAA
>CACERG010000038.1 GCA_902561795.1 uncultured Bacteroidota bacterium
AGGAGGTCTTCATAAATTTATGGGCTGGAACCTTCCAATTTTGACAGACTCAGGTGGATATCAGGTTTATTCACTTTCTGCTAATAGAAAGATTAAGGAAGAGGGCGTAAAATTCAAGTCACATATTGACGGATCATACCACATGTTTACTCCAGAAAATGTGATTGAACTACAAAGACAAATTGGAGCTGATATCATTATGCCTCTAGATGAATGTACGCCATACCCTTGTAGCTACAAATATGCAAAGGAGTCTATGGATAGAACCCATAGATGGCTTAAACGTTCATTAGAAAAGCATAAAAGATTACCCTTTATATATAAATATAATCAAGAACTTTTTCCCATTGTACAAGGAAGTGTTTATTCTGAGCTAAGAAAAGAATCTGCTCATTTTATTGCTGAACAAAATGCTTATGGCAATGCTATTGGGGGGTTGTCTGTAGGGGAGCCAGTAGATGAAATGTATTCTAATACAAATGATGTATGCGAAATACTTCCAAAAAATAAACCTCGTTATTTAATGGGTGTTGGTACGCCTATAAATTTATTAGAAAATATTGCTTTGGGAGTAGATATGTTTGATTGTGTTATGCCAACAAGAAATGGAAGAAACGGTATGATGTTTACTTCAGAGGGTACTATAAACATAAAAAATAAAAAATGGCAAAATGATTTTTCCCCACTAGATAGTTTTGAATATTCCTATGTTGATAATGATTATTCCAAAGCATATGTAAGGCACTTATTTAGTGTTAATGAAATGCTTGGAAAACAAATAGTATCCCTTCATAATTTAAGTTTTTATTTGTGGTTGATTCGCGAAGCTAGAAAGCATATCTTAGAGGGAAGCTATTATAGTTGGAAAGAAAAAATGATTAAAAATATGCAACAACGTATATAGTTGAAAATAATTGATTTATATATAATTAAACGCTACATAGGTACATTCTTGGTGATGATTTTGTTGTTCATCCCCATTGGAATAATGGTTGATATTGCTGAAAAAAAATTGATAAGATTAAAGAAAAAGAAGTGCCCCTAAGCAGCATTTTAGAGTACTACATAGATTTTACATGGTATTTTGCAAATCTTCTTTTTCCTATTTTTTTGTTTCTTTCAGTTATATGGTTTACTTCAAAATTGGCAAATAATACCGAAATAATAGCAATTTTAAGTTCGGGAATCTCGTTTTTTAGATATTTGAGACCCTTTTTAATTAGCGCATTAATTATTGCAGTTTTTTCTTTTTTAACAGGTATGTTTATTGTTCCAAAATCTAATAAGGGATTTAATGATTTTCGATACAAATACCTTGTGAAAAAAGAAGCTAGAAATACCGATAAAGTATATTTACAAATTAACGAAAATGAATATATTTATGTAAATAGCTATGACCCTGTTCGCAAGCAAGCTTCAAATTTTACTTTAGAACATTTTGAGCAAAATAATTTAAAATTTAAAATTGCTGCTAGAAGAATCCGTTGGATTGAAAAAGATAGTATTTTTAGACTATCTGGTTATAAAAAAAAGGATATTTAAAGGAGATAAAGAAATTTACGAGGATTATTCAAGAAAGGATACAATATTTGATTTTGAAATTAATGACTTAGCTCCTGTTAATTATATAGCTGAAACTCTAACTTATGGACAACTAAACAAATTTATTTACGAGGAAAAAAAAAAGAGGATCTTCTCTTATAAACAATCATTTGTTAGTCAGACACAAAAGATGGAGCATACCGGTTTCCTCATTTATTTTGACATTAATTGCTGTAGCAGTTTCTTCTTTCAAGCGAAGAGGAGGTATGGGAGTTAATTTAGCATTCGGCATAAGTTTAGGTTTTCTTTTTATCTTTTTTGATAAGATTTTTGGTGTAATGGTTAATAAATCAAGCTTTTCACCTTTTCTAGCAGCTTGGTTACCTCTTATTCTTTTTGGGTTTTTAGCTTTCTTTTTGTTACGTCATGCTAAACGATAGAAATAAAAACTTACTACTATATCATTTCATTGTTTTTCTTTACGGATTCACTTCAATTTTAGGAGCACTAATTTCGCTTGAAGCTTTACCAATTGTAATTTATCGTATGTTAACTGGGGCCATAGGCTTAGCTATATTTTTTCTTATTATGAACCCTACCTATTTTAGGATTAATAAAAAGGTTTTTATAAAAGTTTTTTTTTCTGGAATAATTATAGGTGCACATTGGGTGACTTTTTTTTATGCAATTAAAATATCCACTATTTCAATCACTTTGAGTATGATGTCTGCTGGAGCTTTAATAACTGCATTTATTGATCCTATTTATAACAGAAAAAAGATATCGCCTTATGAGATTTTTTTTGGATGTATAACAATTATAGGTGTTGTTGTTATATATAGGGCTGAATTTGAGCATTTAATTGGAATAACTATTGCATTATTTTCGGCTTTTTTGTCATCCTTATTTACAATTCTAAACCGCAACTTAGTAAAAAGAAATAATTTTATAACCTTATCCTTTTATGAATTATTGATAGGGGGAGTGGCTTGCCTAATTTTTTATTTTTTAACAAACGAATTTAAATTATTAGATTTTGAACTAAAAGGTTTCGATTTTTTATGGATCTTAATATTAGGAATTATTTGTACCTCGTTTGCTTTTAATG
>CACERG010000039.1 GCA_902561795.1 uncultured Bacteroidota bacterium
AATAAAAATAAAATATCACCTTTTTTAACTTGATTAGCGTCGTTAACCAATTTTGCTCTGTGTCCTAATTCGTTTAATTTTTTTAACATATATGGAACGTATTCCATTATCCATGATTTTTTATTATCTACTAGGATTTGTATTTGCATTTTAATTTATTAACACTTTAAAAAAACAGGAATCTTTGTTTTATTTCTAATATTTCTAAATTCATCCCATTCTGTAACAACAGATATTGCATCTGTATTATTAGTAGCTAATTCTATTTTTGAATAAATTTTTATTCGATTAATTACTTCAAATTTTTTAGATTTTATTTCTAAGTCTTGTTCTATTAAGTTATTTAAATCTTCAATTATTCTGTTTTTTTTCACCATAGGATCATAAATTTTTAAGGTTGCTCCAGCCCTCAATAAATCATAACCTACATAGATAGCTGGGCTTTCTCTGCTGTCATTTGTATTAGGTTTAAAAGCCCATCCTAAAATAGTTATTGTTTTTCCTTGAATATTTCCATTAAATGAATTAATTATTTTTTCTGAAAATCTTCTTTTTTGGTAGTCATTAATTTTTAAAACCTGAAGCCAATATTCAGCTACTTCATTTAAGTCATAATACTTACAGAGATAAGCCAAGTTTAAAATATCCTTTTGAAAACAACTTCCTCCAAATCCTACAGATGTTTTTAAAAAATGAGGTCCAATGCGATGATCCATACCAATTGCTTTGGAAAGCTCAGCTATATTGGCTCCTGTTTTTTCGCAAAGAGCTGAGAAGCTATTTATTGATGAGATTCGTTGAGCAAGCATAGCATTTGAAGCTAGTTTAGTAAGCTCTGATGACCAAACATTCGTTGTTAATATTTTCTCTTTTGGTATCCATTTGGAATAAATATCAGCTAGGGTCTTAGTAGCTTTTTTACCTGTTTCTGATGAATCTCCACCAATAAGTACACGATCAGATTTAAAAAGATCTTGGATAGCTGTTCCTTCTGCTAAAAATTCAGGATTGGAAAGAACCTCAAAGTGGATGTCGTTAGATTTATCGTCTAAGATTTCTTTAATTCTTTCTGCAGTTCTAACAGGAAGGGTAGACTTTTCAATTACAATTTTATCAGATTTTGAATACTTGGCAATATCCTTTGCACAAGCCTCAATATAACGAAGATCAGCTGCCATACCAGCTCCTTCACCTTCTTTTTTAGTTGGAGTATTAACAGCCATAAAAATCATTTCTGCCTTTTCGATATTGCCAGCAATATCATCTGAGAAAAACAGATTTTTACCACGTACCTTTTCTACCAGCTCAGCTAGACCAGGCTCATAAACTGGAAGATTTTCTAAAGGACCGTTCCATGACTTTATTTTATTTGGATTAGCATCTACGACAGTTACATTGATATTGGGACAATTAAGAGCAATTACTGCCATAGTAGGACCTCCTACATACCCCGCTCCAATACAACAAATATTTTTTACTTGCATTTTATTTTCTTAATAGCCAAGAAGAGGACTGAATTTTATCTCCTAATCCTTCCAAAAGACCTATCCCTTTTTCTTTGCAAATAGAAACCTCTGGTATTGAATCAATATTTTGATCCCCACCATTTGCGAAATATAACTCATACTCAGATGAATATTTATCTGCTAAATCGGCAAGGGTAGCACACTGTGTTATATCTTTATCGATGGAGATTAGAGCTTTATCTACAATCTCAATAGCACTAACAATGGTAAGGCGTTCATTTTGATCCATAAACTCCTTACTGCGTTTTAACTCCCTTTGAAGGTCATTGTTTATGATAACCCAAAGCGTATCCCCTTCTTTCTTCGCTTTTTGAAAAAGCTCTATGTGTCCCTTATGAAGCGGATTAAAATATCCGGAGACAATAATAGCTTTTAATCTACTCATTTATATTCTATTATAATCATCTTCTATTCGAACAATATCATCCTCTCCAAAGTAGGTGCCAGTTTGGACCTCAATAAAAATTAGTTTTTTTGATCCTTTATTTTCAATTCGATGCTTTACCCCTTGTGGGATAAGCACCGTATCCCCTTTTGAATATTCTTTAGTCTGTCCATTCAACGTGATTATACCAGAACCTTCTACAATGGTCCATGCTTCAGATCTTTTTTTATGATATTGATATGAAAGTCTTCCATCTGGATCGACCTCAATTCTCTTTAATTTATAGGTTGGTTCATCATTTAACACTAAAAATCTCCCCCATGGACGCTCTACAATTTCTTTTGATATCATCTCCTTTTGGAATTAAATAATAAAATATGTTCTGTATTTGCTAAAAATTTTGATGCCAAATAAAAGCTGACTTTACGTTTTATTATATTTTCAATTTTGTCTTCGAGTTGGGCTATATAATCCATATTTAGATCTTTCCCAATTAAAAAAACTTCAATAAGTCCACTATCATTACCTTTTGCATAGTCTCCAACCAAGATTATCTGATCTACTTCACCCATTCG
>CACERG010000040.1 GCA_902561795.1 uncultured Bacteroidota bacterium
AAAGGGTTATTTTGTTTGTTGTTTCATTAATCATAATTGATTATTTAATTAGAAAAGAGGAAAAATTAGATTTTAAATTTTTCGGCAATATTGAATTAATCTTTTCAGCCGTAATCATATTTTTTATTATCTGGTTTTATAATCAATCAAGTAATTTCATTTATTTTCAATTTTAATGAATAATTTTTTAGTCAATAAGTTAAAATTATTTCTTTTAGTTTCAATTGGATTAATAGGAACATTCTTTATTAATGAAATTTATATTAGTAAACTAACTAATCTCTCAAAAAAACAAAAAATTTTTTTTAACCCAAGATTTAAGCAATCAATTATTGACTTTAAACTAAACCAAGAAAAAAAAGAAATTTCTATAATTGGAACCTCAAGAACTGCTGGTTTTGAGCAAGAGATGTTTTTAAACAAAAGTGTTTACAATTATTCAATGATTACATGGTCATTAGAGGACGTTTTTAGTTTAATAAAAAAAATCAAATTTGATAAAAATGATACTATTTTACTTGGAATAGACCAATGGAATTTCAATAAAAGCTATTTAAATAGATTGACTAACAGTTTTAAAATAAATAATTTGAATCTTCCATTTATTTTTTTTGATAAGGTTTATCAGATAAAGAATATTTCTCTAATAGGGAGTAAAGCACTTTATAATTATTCTGGATTTAGAAATGACGGTTCATATTTTGATGGTAAAAGACTAGCCCTTTCTGATAAAGAATTGATAGCTTCGGGTATATCCCTTCCACCCTCAAGAAATCCTGATGATATTAATTTTAACAAATATTACAAAAGAATTATGGGATCTGAAATTGATCAAAATCAACTCAAAATTTTAAAAAAAATTTTGAGATATTGTAAAAAGAAAAAAATTATTCTTTTTGGTTTTTTCCCACCATTTGCACCTTCAGTCTTTAAAAAAATGAAATCAGATAAATACAATTATACTTTCATTGAAAAATCTAAAATTGAAATAGAGCATTTGTTTAGTGAATATAATTACCAATTCAAGGATTTTACCGAATATGACTATTTTGATGACTCATTTTTCTTGGATGGTTCACATTGTAACAGAAATGTTTATTATCAAATTATAAAGGATCTTAAAATACCTGCTAATCCATACTTTGATAATTTTTTTAATGCAAGTAAATTTGAAATAGAATTAGTAAATAAAAATTTCAAAACGAAAAGGTAATAGGGTCAAACAAATTAATAGAAGTTTTTGATCAAAGTTAATCACATTTATTTTTTATTAATCATATATTGAATGTCCTTTTTTGAAAGAGTATTATTCCAACTAGTTAGTTTTTTTGGCTCAAATGCAATCGAAACCATATCACGTTTATGACCTAGAATAGGAATAGTAGCACTATGAAAGTTAGTAAACGTACTTATTAATAAAAAATCACCTCTCGATCCTACAAAATATGAGACATATTTTTGATCAATTTTGGTATGAATAGAACGTCTTTTTGGATTTTTGAGATCAGGATATATTTTAAGTACATTCAGCATGTCTTCAGATCTAATATATCTAAAAGGTCCATTCTTTTTACTTGTATTATGAAGAAGAATAAACATTTGAACATTTGTTACTCCAATAGTATCACGGTGCCAAGCGTCACTGAAAACCTCTTTATTCCTATCTTTTTTAGGGATGTGGATGTTTCTATATATATGGCATGATCTCAATATCCCCTCAGCTCCTAAAGCAATTTCAATCTCATCCCAGTTTAATAAGATTTTCTCTAAAACACATGTCGGGATTTGACTAAAATTTATGTTATGTGACATGGAATAAGCTCTATCCTCAACCAACACTCTAGGCTTTAAATTACTGCTTATTAATTCAAAATCATTTTTTTTTAATTCTACATAACCATTTAAAGATAAAGGTTGCTTAATTGCTTTGCCCTGCTGATATAAGTTCAGAATTTTCCGCCTAACTTTTTTAATCATTTTTATAAATCATACGGAACAATATACGAATTAGAAAAAAATTTTTTTTAATGATTTTTACAAAATAATTTTTTTGATATCT
>CACERG010000041.1 GCA_902561795.1 uncultured Bacteroidota bacterium
GTCTACCACAACAACTTTATAAAGGCCGCCACCACTAGGCGTGGTGATCGTACCACTATTGCCTGTGGTTTGTTTTGTTATGTTCGTATTTAATGTAAGTGAGCTCACTGAAGATGGATCGGCTAGATAGGCCTTAAGATCATCATTAGATACAGTTGATGGAACAAGCCACACCTGATCCGTAGCTCCAATACCCGTGGTAGTATAGGTAGTTGTTGAAGAGGCTGCGATCTTCTTATCAGTAGCTACCGCATTAGCCGTAGGTGCAACAGTGTCAATGGTTAAATCAAGTAGTGTCGATGTGGCTGTATTACCAAAGGTGTCTACAAGCTCAATATAGATCTCGTTTTTGATATTGCTTCCATTATCGTTTTGTAGGGCTACAGAGATAGTGGATTCGAAAAGACCACTATTAGTGGAAGTCACTGTCTCGGCTAGAGAGCCGTCGACATAAATTTTTACTTGTGTGTTAGGGGATACTGTTCCTGTTATTGTAGGGGTGCTGTCACTTGTAATGTTGTCTGAGTCAGAAATACCTAAATCGGTTTCTGTTTTTAGGGTAGGTAATACTGGAGCTTGTGGGGTGGTCTGCACTGTAACGTTGATAGGGGGTGAGTTACCAGAAGTATCTCCTGCAGCATTTTCTACTCTTAAGTAGAAGACATAGCCTCCTGAGGTAAGAGCTGATGTAGGTGATATTGTATAGCTGCCATCACTGGCGGTTGTTACTGAAGCCACAATAGAAGGCGAGCCGCCATCTTTCTCTGCATACAGATAAACAATACCTGTTGAAGGAGTTACCGTACCTGTAAAGGTAGGGGTGGTTACATTAGTTAAGTTATCTGTATTGCTAGGTCCAGCATCTGAGCCTGCTGACAAGTCGGGTGCAACTGTTGGTGTTGAAGGTGGAGAAAGCAGAGTAAAGGTAATGCTATCTGTGCCTACATAAGATCTTCCGTCAGCGCCTACGCCTGAGACTGTAGCTGAATATTCTGCATCCGGTAAGCTGCCTGCTGCATCTACATCCCATACATATCTAAAGGTAGAGCTATTAACAACTGTCATCGCTACACTATTAATTACACTACCAATACTTATCGTAACAGTAGGTGACATGGCAGCGGAGAAGGTGGCTGTGATGGTTACCACAGAGCTGTTAAGGATATAGTTATCCGCATCGCTGTCAGTAAGAGTTACTTGTGGTGCAGGGCAGGTGCCCCATTTAGGTTGTTTGTCTGAATCACCCCTCCAAGTTGCATTAGCGTCAGCTTTAAAGTTACTGGGTTCAGATCCAATATCAGGGACACACCAACCAGAGACATCTTGATTAAATGCACTGGCATATCTAAACATATCAATCATTTGGGTGACATTAGAAGTATTCCAATTACCAATGTCTTGATTAAAAGCAGTTGCGGCATTGAACATGCTACTCATGGAAGTTACATTTGACGTATTCCAATTACTTATGTCTTGATTGAAGGGGGTATTAGAGAACATACCCGTCATATCTGTAACTTTCGACGTGTCCCAGCTAGATATATTTCCATTAAACACTTCTGAACCGCGGAATAAATTAGTCATGTCTGTTACATTAGACACATCCCAAGAATTAAGATTTTGGTTAAACTCATCCATGTCCCTTAACATCATTCTCATGGTTGTAACTTTCGATGTATCCCAGCTGCCAATATCCTGATTAAATTCATCATTGTAAGCGAACATAAGAGACATATCCGTTACACTTGATGTATCCCAACTGCCAATATCCTGATTAAAAACACCAGAATGAAACATATATTTCATATTCTCAACATTTGAAACATCCCAGTTCCCTATATCTTGATCGAAATTATTTTGGTAAAACATATAAGACATGTCGGTAACATTCGAAGTGTCCCAAGAGCTAATATTCTTATTCCAGTTAGTTACACTTCTAAATAAATCACTCATGTCAGTAACAAGAGTAGTTACTACCCTATCCCAGTCATTATCATTTTTATTTTTAGCTGCAAGCGAA